>NZ_BAZG01000014.1 GCF_000964525.1 Anaeromyxobacter sp. PSR-1 | reverse complement strand
GCGGCCAGCGTGGCGCGCAGCAGCGCCGCCTCGCGCGCGGCCACGTCGCCGGCGGCGGGCGGGGGACGGCCCGCGGCAGCGACCGGGCCAGGCGCTGGAGCTGGCGGCGGCTCCGCTCCACCGCCTGCGCCGCGCCCGGGCTCACGCCCATGCGCCGCAGCCGGTCGGGGTCGAAGCGCGCCCGGGCCGCCTCCTCGAACGCCTGCGCCAGCTCGAGCAGGTCGGACGGGCCGGTGGGCGGGAGCGCCGCCCCCTCCAGCGCGCGCCGCTCGCGCAGGTCGCGCTCGCCGAGCAGCGCCGCGAGCAGCGCGCCGTCGTCCGGCACGCCGCGCGCGGCCGCCTCCACCAGCAGCCGCCCGAGGCGCGGGTGGAGCGGGAAGCGGAGCATGGCGCGCCCGGCGGCGGTGGGCGCGCCGGCGGCGTCCACCGCGCCGAGGTCCGCGAGCAGCGCGCGCGCCGCCTCGAGCGCGGGCGCGGGCGGCGGCTCCAGCCACTCGAGGTCCGCGGCCGCCCCGAGGCCGGCCAGCGCCAGCAGCGTCTCCGAGAGGTCCTCGCGCAGGATCTCCGGGACCTCGAACTCGGGCCGCGCGTCGTGGTCGTGGCGCGTGTAGAGCCGCACCGCGCGCCCGGGCCGCGTGCGGCCGGCGCGCCCGGCCCGCTGCGCCGCCGAGGCGCGGCTGATCTTCTTCACCTCGAGCGTGGGCAGGCCGGACCAGGGCGAGTGCGAGGCGATCCGGGCGAGGCCGGAGTCCACCACCGCCACCACGCCGTCGATGGTGATCGAGGTCTCGGCCACGTTGGTGGAGAGGATCACCTTGCGGCGCGGTCCCGGCCGCACCGCGCGATCCTGCTCCTCCGGCGGCAGGTCGCCGTGCAGCGGCAGCACGTCCACGCCGGCGCCGGCGGCCCAGGCGGCGAGCGCCTCGCGGGCGCGGCGGATCTCGGCCGCGCCGGGCAGGAACACGAGCACGTCGCCGTCCAGGCCCTCGCGGTGCAGGCGCCGCACCGCCCGCGCCACGCGCTCCTCCAGCCGCAGGTCCGGCGCCGCCGCCTCCTCCGGCGAGAGGTGCTCCACCGCGACCTCGAAGCGCCGCCCCTCCGAGCGGAGCGCCGGCGCGCCCAGGAACGCCGCCACCGGGCCGGCGTCGAGCGTGGCCGACATCGCGACGAGCTTCAGATCGGGGCGGGCCGTGCGCTGGAGCCGCCGGAGGAACGCGAGCGCGAGGTCGCCCTGCAGGTGGCGCTCGTGGAGCTCGTCGAGCACCACCGCGCCGACGCCGGGGAGCGCGGGCTCGGAGAGCAGGCGCCGGGTCAGGAGCCCCTCGGTCACGTAGCGGATGCGGGTGCGCGGGCCCGCCATCTCGTCGAACCGCACCTGGTAGCCGACCGTCTCGCCGGGCCGCTCGCCCAGCTCCTCGGCCACCCGCCGGGCGGCCATGCGGGCGGCGAGCCGCCGCGGCTCGAGCACCACCACCTCGCCCGCGCCGGCCAGCCCGGCCTCGTGCAACGCGCGCGGCACGCGGGTGGTCTTCCCCGCGCCGGGGGGCGCCTCGATCACGAGCGAGGGGCCGGCGCGGAGCGCGGCGACGACCTCGGGGAGGAGCGGGTCGATGGGGAGCGGCTGCACCGGCCCCTTCTAACCCGCCGCGGGGAGGAGGAGAACCGTTCCGGGGGCGACGGGGGCCGCGCTTGACAGCCCCCGGGGCGGACTTACGTGGATGGGCGAGGGCGCGAGGCGGCGCACCGAGTTCCGAGCCCCGCCGCCGCACGCCCGGGCCATCCCGACCACGAAGTGCAGCGCGCGGGCGCGATCCGTCCGCGCGAGGAGGACACGACCATGCTGACCCTGCTGAGGAACCCCGATCCCGGCTTCGCCACGCTCTCCGCCGAGGTGAACCGGCTCATGAACGACCTCGCCCAGCCCGGCGCCCGGGGCTACGGCCTCGCGCCCGCCGCCGACATCCTCGAGACGGAGGCCGGCTTCCAGGTGGTGCTCGACGTGCCCGGGCTCGACCCGGCGGCCATCAAGCTGGACATCGAGAACGACACGCTCACCGTGCAGGCCGACCGCAAGCAGCCCGCGCTCGCCGACGGCGCGACCCTGCACCGGGGCGAGCGCCGCTTCGGCACCTTCTTCCGGGCGTTCACGCTCCCGAAGACGGTGGACGGCGCGAAGGTCGAGGCGCGCTACGACGCCGGCGTCCTGACCGTCACGCTGCCGAAGCGCGAGGAGGCGAAGCCGCGGACCATCGCGGTCCAGGTGAAGTAGCGCCCGGGCGCGGTCGTTCCGGAAGCACGAAGCCCCTGCCGTCGCGAGGACGGCAGGGGCTTCTTCGTCTTGTGGCTCCGCTGCGAGCGGGTGGCCCGCTCACCTGAGGGTCCCTCGACTCCGCGCGGGCCCGGTGGCCCGCGCTACGCTCGGGATGAGCGGACGGAGTCGAAGGGCGCCTCTACGCCGGCTCCGGCACCGGCTTCGGCGCCGGCGCGAGCACCGTCAGCACGAGCTTCGCGCCCTCGGCGTCCACGTCCACGCGGACCGTGCCGCCGGCGGCGAGGTCGCCGAACAGGATGCGCTCGGCGAGCGGCTTCTTCAGCTCGTTCTGGATGAGCCGCGCCATGGGGCGGGCGCCCATCTTGCGGTCGAAGCCGTGCTCGGCGAGCCAGGCGCGGCCCTCGGCGGTCAGCTCGATGCGGACCTTCTTCTCCGCGAGCTGCCCCTCGAGCTCCTTCACCATCTTGTCCACCACCCGCAGGATCACCTCGGGGGCGAGCGAGTCGAACGCCACCCAGGCGTCGAGCCGGTTGCGGAACTCGGGCGTGAAGGTGCGCTCGATGGCGTTGCGCGCGTTGCCCGGGTCGGACTGGTCGGTCCCGAAGCCGACGCGGCGGGCGGCCAGCTCGTGCGCGCCGGCGTTGGTGGTCATCACCAGCACCACGTGGCGGAAGTCGGCCTTGCGCCCGTTGTTGTCGGTGAGCGTGGCGTGGTCCATCACCTGGAGCAGCAGGTTGTAGATGTCCGGGTGGGCCTTCTCGATCTCGTCGAGCAGCAGCACCGCGTAGGGCGTCTTGCGGATCGCGTCGGTGAGCAGGCCGCCCTGGTCGAAGCCGACGTAGCCGGGGGGCGCGCCGATGAGCCGGGAGACGGTGTGCTTCTCCTGGTACTCGGTCATGTCGAAGCGCAGGAACTCGACCCCGAGGATGCGGGCGAGCTGCTTCGCCAGCTCGGTCTTGCCGACGCCGGTGGGCCCGGAGAACAGGAAGCTGCCGATGGGCTTCTCGGGCGAGGCGAGGCCGGAGCGCGAGAGCTTGATGGCGCTGGCGATGGCCTCGATGGCCTGGTCCTGGCCGTAGATGACCTTCCTCAGCTCGGGCACGAGGCTCCGGAGCTGCGCCTGGTCGTCGGCCGAGACCGTGCGCTCGGGGATCTTGGCGATCTTCGCCACCACCCGCTCCACGTCGCGGCCGGTGATGCGGCGGTGCCGCCGCGCCTCCGGGCGCATCCGGTCGCGCGCGCCGGCCTCGTCGAGCACGTCGATGGCCTTGTCCGGCAGCTGGCGGTCGTTGATGTGCTTCGCCGACAGCTCGGCGGCGGCCCGGAGCGCGCGCGGCGTGTACTCGACGCCGTGGTGCTCCTCGTAGACCTTCTTCAGGCCGCGGAGGATCTTGACCGTGTCCTCGACCGACGGCTCGTGGACCTCGATCTTCTGGAAGCGGCGGGCGAGCGCGTGGTCGCGCTCGAACGTCTGCTTGTAGTCGTGGAACGTGGTCGAGCCGATGCAGCGCAGCTCGCCCGAGGCGAGCGCCGGCTTGAGCAGGTTCGACGCGTCCATCGAGGAGCCGGTGGTGGCGCCGGCGCCGACGATGGTGTGGATCTCGTCGATGAACAGGATGGCGTGCGGGGTCTTCTTCACGCCGGCGATGACGCCCTTCAGCCGCTGCTCGAACTCGCCGCGGAACTTGGTGCCGGCGAGCAGCGCGCCCATGTCGAGCGAGTAGATCGCCGCCTTCTCCAGCACCGCCGGGACCTTCTTCTCGTGGATGCGGAGCGCCAGCCCCTCCACGATGGCGGTCTTGCCCACGCCCGGCTCGCCCACGAACACCGGGTTGTTCTTGCGCCGGCGGCAGAGCACCTGGATGGTCCGCTCGATCTCGGCGTCGCGGCCGATGAGCGGGTCGATCTGGCCCTGCGCGGCGCGCTCGACCAGGTTCACCGTGAACGTGCGGAACGGGTCCTTCACCGGGCGCGGCGCGCCCTCCTCGCCCTCGCCCTCGCCCTCGGCGCCGCCCGGCGACTCCTCGCCGTCCTTGGACACGCCGTGCGAGATGTACTGGAGGATGTCGAGCCGGCGGACGCCCTGCTTCTCGAGCAGGTAGACCGCGTGCGAGCCGCGCTCGCGGGTGATGGCGACGAGCACGTCGCCGGCGTTCAGCTCGGTGCGGCCCGACCCCTGGACGTGCCAGGCGGCGCGCTGCAGCACGCGCTGGAAGGCGGCGGTCTGCTCGGGATCCTGGCCGGCGGCCACCGACTCGAGCGTCCGGTCGAGGTACTCCTCCAGCTCGCGCTCGAGCAGCTTCAGGTCGGCGCCGCAGGCGAGCAGCACCTCGGACGCGACCTTGTCCTTGGTCATGGCGTGGAGCAGGTGCTCCAGCGTCACGTACTCGTGGCGCCTCCGGCGGGCCTCGCCCACCGCGGCCTGGAGGGTCTGCTGCAGCTCCTTGGACACCGTCACCATCGCTACTCCGGCTCGATCGTCACGAGCAGCGGGTATTCCGCCTCGCGCGCCAGGTCCATCGTCTTCCGCGCCTTGGTCTCGGCGATCTCGTAGGGATAGATACCGGCGACCCCCACCCCGTGCATGTGAACGTGGAGCATGATCCGGTGGGCGGACTCCGGGTCGTGGTTGAAGACCGTCATCAGGACGTAATCCACGAACTCCTGCGTCGTGTAATGGTCGTTGTGCAGCAGTACCTTGTACAGCGGCGGGCGCTTCGTCTCCCGCTCCGCGCGCGTCTTGGGGACGACGACCTCCGTATCGCCCCCGGGACGGGTTCGCTCAGCCATGGCCGTCCATTCTAATGCGTCCGGCGGACCCGGCGCGCACCCGGAGGCCCCCCGCGCGCGGTCCGAGGGCTCCCCCGCAGGACCGAGCCGGCTGCTCGCCTTCTGCGCAGACCTCGCCTAGAGGTGGGGAATGCACGCCCTTCTCCTCGCACTCGTCGCCGCGGCCGGCGCCGCGGCCGCCCCGCTCGACCTCGCCCCGGTCCCGGGCCTCCCCAACCTGCTCCAGCTCGGCGTCCCCGAGGTTCCCCCGGAGGTGTCCGCCCGGCTCGAGCAGTACGAGAACGCGCGGGCCGCGGTGCTCCGCGACGTGTCGGCGGACGGCCGGGCCATGCTGGTGACGACGCGGTTCGGCAGCACCGCCCAGCTCCACCTCGTGGCGGCGCCGCTGGGCATGCGCGAGCAGCTCACCTTCGGCGACGAGCCGGTGTCCGACGCCGCGTTCCTGCCCGGCCGGCCGGAGAGCCTGCTCTACCTCCAGGACAAGGGCGGCGGGGAGTTCTTCCAGCTCTACCGCCTGGACCGGCGCACCGGCCGCTCCGAGCTGCTCACCGACGGCAGGAGCCGCCACCAGGACCTGGTGGTGTCGCCCGACGGGCGGCGCTTCGCGTACTCGGGCACCGGCCGGAACGGCAAGGACGCCGACGTGTACGTGGCCGAGGCGGAGCGGCCCGCCGCCGCGCGGCGCGTGGTGGAGGCCGAGGGGAGCTGGTCGCCGCTCGACTTCTCGCGCGACGGGCGCCGGCTGCTGGTGCGCCGCTACCGCGCCGCCTCCGACGCCGATCTCGAGCTGGTGGACCTCGCGACCGGCGCGCGGACGCCGCTGCTCGCCGGCAAGGGCTCGGTCGGCGGGGCCGCCTTCTCCGCCGACGGCAGGGCCGTGTACGCCATCACCGATCGCGGCGCCGATCACGCCGCGCTGGTCCGGGTGGACCTGGCGCGCCCGGCCGCGCCGCCGCGCCCGGTGGCGCCGGGGGTGGCGTGGGACGTGGAGCAGGTGGCGGTGGCGCGCGACGGCACCGTCGCCTTCACCGCCAACGCGGACGGCGTCTCGCTGCTCCATGCCATGGACCCGCGCACCGGGCGGCTGCGCGGCGTGCCGCTGCCCGGCCGCGGCGTCGCGACGATCCGCTTCCCGCCGGGCCGCGGCGACGTGCTCGCGGTCGGGCTGGTGAGCGCCACCTCGCCCTGGGACGCCTGGACCGTCGAGCTCCGCGGCGGCAAGGCGGTGCGCTGGACGCGCTCGGAGGTGGGCGGGCTCGATCCGGCCGGGTTCGTGGAGCCGGAGCTGGTCCGCTACCCCACCGCCGGCGGCGCCGAGGTGCCGGCCTTCCTGTACCGGCCGCGCGGCGGCGGGCGGGCGCCGGTGGTGGTGAACTGGCACGGCGGCCCCGAGGGCCAGCACCGGCCCGCCTTCAGCCCGCTGGTGCAGTTCCTGGTGGCGGAGCTGGGCGTGGCGGTGCTCCAGCCGAACGTGCGCGGCTCCGCCGGCTACGGGAAGGACTGGCTCGCGCTCGACGACGGCGTGCGCCGCGAGGAGGCGCTGAAGGACATCCCGGCCACGTTCCAGTTCATCGCGTCGCGGCCCGACCTCGACGCGGCCCGCGCCGTGGTGTGGGGCGGCTCCTACGGCGGCTACATGGTGCTCGCGACGCTCACGCTGTTCCCGGGCCTGGCGCGGGCCGGCGTGGACGTGGTGGGCATCTCCTCGCTGCCGAGCTTCCTCGAGAGCACGCAGGCGTACCGGCGCGACCTGCGCCGCGCGGAGTACGGCGACGAGCGCGTGCCGGAGGTGCGCGCGGTGCAGGAGCGGATCTCGCCGCTCGGCCGGGCCGGCGCCATCCGCGTGCCGCTGCTCGTCGTCCAGGGCGCGAACGACCCGCGCGTCCCGCGCTCCGAGGCCGAGCAGATCGTCCGGGCGGTGCGCGCGAACGGGCAGGAGGTCTGGTACGTCCTCGCGCTCGACGAGGGGCACGGCTTCAAGAGGAAGGAGAACCGCGACCACGCCGACGCGGTCACCGTCGCGTTCCTGCAGCGGATGCTGGGCGGCGCCCCGCCGGCGAGCGCGCAGCCGGGCGGCGCCCCGGCGCGCTGAGCGCCGCGTCCGGCGGGCCGGCCTAGGACGGCGGGCCCGCCGGCTCGAGCTGCCAGCGCCCGCGCAGCGTCGGCTGCTCCAGCGCGCGGGCGAGCCGCGCCAGGAACTCGGCGCGCGGGACCTCGCGCGCGCCGAAGCGGACCAGGTGCTCGGTGCGGACCTGGCAGTCCACCAGCTCGACGCCCGCCGACCGGAGCCACTCGACGGAGCGCACGAACGCGACCTTGGACGCGTCCGGCGCGTCCGCGAACATCGACTCGCCGAAGAACGCGGCGCCCAGCGAGACGCCGTACAGCCCGCCGGCGAGCGCGTCCCCCTCCCACGCCTCGAAGGAGTGGGCGAGGCCGAGGCGGTGCAGGCGCACGTAGGCGTCCACCATCTCGGCGGTGATCCAGGTGCCCTGCTGGCCCGGGCGGTCCCGCTCGGCGCAGCGCCGGATCACCCGCTCGAACGCCTCGTCGGCGCTCACGCGGTAGGTGCCGCGCCGGAGCGTCCGCTGCAGCGAGCGGGGCACGTGCAGCGCCGCGGGATCGAGCACCAGCCGCGGGTCCGGCGACCACCAGAGGATGGGGCTCTCCGCGTCGAACCAGGGGAAGATCCCCTCGGCGTAGGCGGTGAGGAGCCGCTCCGGCTCGAGGTCGCCGCCCACCGCCAGCAGCCCGTCGGGCTCGGCGAGCGCGGGGTCCGGGAACGCGGGCTCGCGGGACAGGCGGAAGATGGGCACGCCGGGATTGTAAGCGAGCCGCGGCCCGCACGGCGCGCCGCGCCGGACCGCGCTCGCCGGCGCCGCCGCGCCGCCTCGGAGGCCCCGCACCGTCAGAACCGGCCGGAGAACGCCACGGTGGGCGGCGTCTTGATCACCGGGTCGCGCGCCGGGCTCCCCAGCCCGTCGAACGCCACCGGGCGGCGCACCGCGGCGTCCTCGCGCGCATCCAGGGTCGCGTGCACCGCGCCGAACGCGGCGCCCACGATGATGCCGATGCCGGCGCCCATCGACAGGTCCCGCTCCCAGTGGTCCCAGTCGTTCACGAGCGCGACGCCGGTGCCGACCAGCAGGCCGCCCACGCCGCCGTAGGCCGCGTCGGTGACGATCGTGCCGAGCGGGTTCCGGCGCTCGCGCGCGTACCGGTCCACCACGACCGGGCTGCCGTACGCGGGCGGGGGCGGGTTCACCACCGTGGTGCTGGGCGGCTGCTCGCCGGAGCCGGTCCCCTGCGGCGGGTTCACCACCACCTGCTGCGACGCCGCCCCGCCGGGCGTGTTGTTGCCCGACGTCGCGGACGACGACGAGGACGGCGCCGCGCCCGAGCTCGCCGAGGACGGCGCGGACGAGGGCGCCGATGACGACGGCGCCACCCCGGTCCCGCTCGCCGCGGGAGGCGGCGGCTGCGCCGGCGCCTGGGCCGGCGGCGGGGTCGCCTGCTGCGGCGGCGGGTAGTACGGCGGTGGCTGCTGCGCGGGCGCCTGCGCGCCGGCGGCGCCGGACGCCAGCATCGCCGCGACGAATGCCGATCCCCTGTCGAGCCTCATGCCATCCCCCCTCGGGCGCCCTGGGGCGCCGCGTGCCCAAAGCTGGGGCCTGCCCCCGCCGAGGCGCAAACCGGGGCGGGGGCGGGTGGGGGAGGGCTCGCCTCTCAGGAATGAAGCTCGACGAACTTCTTGATCGCCTGGCGCACGGACGCCTGCACCTTCGCCGGCACCTCGGGCATCGGCGCCGCCTTGCAGAGCGCCAGCGTGCGCTGGAGCGAGTCGCAGCGCGACTGGCAGGCCGGGCAGCCGGCCAGGTGCTTCTCCATGTCCGCGCACACGTTCGCGCTGATCTCGCCCTCGAGGTGGCGGGAGAAGAGCTGGACGATGTCCGGGCAGGCGACGCCGGGGCCGGCCGGCGCCTGGGCCGCCGGCGCCGCCGGGGCCGCCGCGGGCGCCTCCGGGATCCCGAGGAGCGGCACCAGCGCCTCGCGCACCGCCACCCGGGCCCGGTGGAGGCGGCTCTTCACCGCCTCCACGCTCAGCCCCATGACCTCGGCGACCTCCGGGGCGGAGAGCCCCTCCACGTCCCGGAGCACCAGCACCTCGCGGTACATGGGGTCCAGGCGGCCGATGGCGGTCTCGAGGGCCTGCTCGATCTGGCGCCCGGCGAGCGACTCGTCCGGCGTGCGCCCCGGGTCGGCCACCTGGCGGGCCTCGGCCCCCGGCTCGCGCTGGTCGAGCGAGGTCTCCTCGGCGGGCGCGAACTTGGAGCGGCGCCGCTTCTTGATGCAGAAGCTCCGGGCGATCGTGTACATCCAGGTCGAGACCGACGACGCGCCGCGGAAGTCCTTCACGGTCCGTGCAGCCGCGAGCAGCGTCTCCTGGAGAATGTCCTTCGCGTCCTCCGGATCCCGGCACATCTTGAGGCCAAAGCGGTAGACGCGCCGCTGGTGCCGCGTGAGCAGCTCGTCGAGCGCTCGACGGTCGCCGGTCCGGGCGCGGTCGATGAGGGTGGCGTCGCTGGTTTCCATGGTGTCGCCGTCCTTCCTAGTCCACCCGCGATCCCCTCACAAGCGCGCGGTCGTCGCGGGCCCGACCGGCGCCGCCGTTCACCCAGGGTGACGCACGCCGGGGCGTGGCCGGCCGGCGGGGGCGCCGTGCACCGATGGCGGAAGAGGTTTAGGGGGCGGGCAAGGGCCTCGCCCCTTTAGAGACCTTCCGTCGGTCGGAGGCGCCGAACAGTTTACGCCCCGGCGCGGGCCCCGGAACGTGGTGCAGCAGGACACGTCTGCCTCGGGGTGCGCGACCCACTCGATGAGCGCACTGTTCACACCGAGATCCAACGCTCTCTTCCGCCTGATCCTCGTCCTCCTGATCGCCGGCGCCGGCGGGACGGTCGCCGCGTTCATGGTGTACTGGCGCGTGCCGTACGGCACCGGCCAGCAGGAGCAGGTGGCGCAGCCGGTCCAGTTCGACCACCGGCACCACGTCCAGGACGACCTCATCGACTGCCGGTACTGCCACAGCACGGTGGACCGGGCGGCGAGCGCGGGCATCCCGTCCACGGAGCTCTGCCTGAACTGCCACGCGCAGGTCTGGAACAAGAGCCCGCTGCTCGACGTGGTGCGCGCGAGCTGGTTCGCGAACGAGCCCATCCGCTGGATGCGCGTCCACAAGCTCCCGGACTTCGTCTACTTCAACCACTCCATCCACGTGAACAAGGGCGTCGGCTGCGTCGAGTGCCACGGCCGCGTGGACCAGATGGCCGCCATCGAGCAGGTGCAGCCGCTGACGATGGGCTGGTGCCTCGACTGCCACCGCGACCCGTATCCCCGCCTCCGCCCGCCGGAGGAGGTCACCAACATGGCCTGGAAGCCGGACGGTGACCCCGCTGCGATCGGGAGGGAGATCGCGAAGAAGTACGACGTCAAACCCCGCACGAGCTGCTACACATGCCATCGCTAGGGCTTCCCATCTACGGACAGAAGCAGGGTGCGGGTCTCGACGCGCGCCGCTGGCGCAGCGTCGAGGAGGCCGCCGAGGCCAGGGAGGTGCCGCCGGGTGAGTTCCCGGACGACGCCGCCGCGGTCCCGGAGGGCTTCACGCGCCGCGGGTTCCTCCAGGTGCTCGGCGCCTCGGTGGCGCTGGCGGGCCTCGAGGCCTGCAAGCCGCCGCGCGAGAACGTGGTCTCCTACGTCCGGCCGCCGGCCGGCGTGACCCCGAGCGTGCCGAGCGCCTACGCCACCGTCGCGTCGCGCGGCGGCTACGCGGTGGGCCTGGTGGTCACCAGCCACGAGGGCCGGCCCACCAAGATCGAGGGCAACCGCGAGCACCCGTCGAGCCGCGGCGGCAGCGACGCCATGCTGCAGGCCTCGATCCTCGACCTCTACGATCCGCGCCGGCTGAAGGGCTTCACCCGCGCCGGGCGCCCGCTCGGGCTCGCCACGGTGCTGCGGGAGGTCTCCGCGCTGGCCCGGTCGCACGCGCAGGACGGCGGGGCGCGGCTCCGCTTCCTGGTCGAGCCGACCAGCTCGCCCGCGGTGGCCGACCTGCGCCGGCGGATCCTGGAGCGCTTCCCGAAGGCCCGCTTCGACGCGTGGGCCCCGGTGGGCGCCGACGCCGGGCGCGCCGGCGCGGCGCTCGCGTTCGGCAAGCCGCTCGACGCCTCCGCGTCGCTGGCCGACGCGGACGTGATCCTCTCGCTCGAGTCGGACTTCCTGGCGCTCGAGGGCGACAGCCTGCGGCTGGCGCGCGAGTTCGGCGCGCGGCGGACCGCCGAGCGCATGAACCGGCTCTACGTGGCCGAGTCGGCGTACACCGTCACCGGCGGCGCCGCCGACCACCGCTTCCGCATGCGCTCCGCCGACGTGCTCGGGTTCGGGCGCGCCGTCGCCGCGGAGCTCGCCGCGAAGCACGGCCTCTCGCAGCTCGCGCCGCTCGGCGCGCCGGCCGGGGGCGAGCGCGCGAAGGCGGCGGCGGCGGTCGCGGCCGACCTGGCGAAGGCGCGCGGCCGCTCGGTGGTGCTCGCCGGCGACCGGCAGCCCGCCGCGGTGCACGCGCTCGCGGCGGCGCTGAACGACGCGCTCGGGAACGCCGGCAAGACGGTCGCCTACCGCCCCACTGCGCTGCTCGACCCGGCCGCCGGGCCGGACCGGCTGCGCGCGCTCGCGAGCGAGCTCGAGGCCGGCAAGGTGGACGCGCTGGTGGTGACCGCCTGGAACCCGGCGCACACCGCGCCCGCCGACGTCCCGCTCCGCAAGCTGCTCCCGAAGGCGAAGGACACGATCGCGCTCGCGCTCCGCGAGGACGACACGGTCCGGGCCGCCACCTGGAAGATCGCGGCCACCCACCCGCTGGAGGCCTGGGGCGACCTGCGCGCCGCCGACGGCACCGCCTCCATCCAGCAGCCGCTCATCGCGCCGCTGCACGAGTCGATGAGCGAGCTCGAGCTGCTCGCGGCGTTCCTCGACGAGGGCGACCACGGCAGCTGGCGGATCGTCCGCGAGGGCTGGCGCCGCCGGGCCGGCGCGGCCGGGTTCGACGGCCGCTGGGACGGCTGGCTCGCCGCGGGCGTGGTCGCGGGCAGCGCCGTGCCGCCCGAGGCCGTGCAGGCGGACCTGGGCCGCGTCGCCGAGGCGGTGCGCGCGGTGCCCGCGCCGGGCGCCGGGCTCGAGCTCGGCTTCGCCGCCGACTACAAGGTGCTCGACGGGCGCTTCCTCGAGAACGCCTGGCTGCAGGAGTACCCGCACCCGGTCACCAAGCTCACCTGGGACAACGCCGCGCAGCTCTCGGCCGCCACCGCGAAGCAGCTCGGCGTCGCGTCGGGCGACCTCGTCGAGCTGTCGTGGAAGGGCCGCACGCTCACCGCGCCGGCGCTGGTGGTCCCAGGCCACGCCGACGGGTCGGTGCTGCTCACGCTCGGCTACGGGCAGGCGGTGGCCGGGCCGGTGGGGAAGGGCGTGGGCCACGACGCCTACGCGCTCCGCACCTCCGACGCGCCCTGGTTCGGCGCCGGCGTGGAGGTCCGCAAGACCGGCAAGCGGCACGCGCTCGCCACCACGCAGGAGCACTTCTCGATGCAGGGCCGGGCCATCGCGCTCGCGCTCGACGCGCCGGAGCTCGCCCACGCGAAGCACGAGCTGGACGAGCACCGCGGCCCGCAGCCCACCATCCACGAGCCGGTGGACTACTCGAAGAACGAGTACCGCTGGGGCATGGCCATCGACCTGTCGCGCTGCATCGGCTGCGGCGCGTGCACGGTCGCCTGCCAGGCCGAGAACAACATCCCGGTGGTCGGCAAGGAGCAGGTGCTCCGCAGCCGCGAGATGCACTGGCTGCGGGTGGACCGCTACTTCGAGGGCCCGGTCGAGGACCCCGCCTCCGTCTCCCAGCCGCTCGCGTGCGTGCACTGCGAGGCGGCGCCCTGCGAGTACGTGTGCCCGGTGAACGCCACCGTGCACTCGGAGGAGGGGCTGAACGAGATGGTCTACAACCGGTGCGTCGGGACCCGGTACTGCTCGAACAACTGCCCGTACAAGGTGCGCCGCTTCAACTGGCTCGACTGGCACGGGACGCTCGAGCCGACCGAGAAGATGGTGCACAACCCCGACGTCACCGTCCGCGCGCGCGGCGTGATGGAGAAGTGCACCTACTGCACGCAGCGCATCGAGCACGCGCGCATCGACGCGCGCTCGAACGGCCGGAAGATCGGCGGCGACGAGGTGGTCTCGGCCTGCCAGCAGGCCTGCCCCACCGAGGCGATCGTCTTCGGCAACCTGAACGACCCCGGCTCGGCGGTGTCGAGGCGGCACGCGGACGCGCGGCGCTACGACCTGCTGCACGAGCTCGGGACCCGGCCGCGCACCGCCTACCTCGTCAAGCTCCGCAACCCGAACCCCGACCTCGCATGACCACCGCGACCAAGACGATCGAGCGCGTCGATCCGCTCGAGACCTCGCCCGTGCTGGTCGGCCGCCCCGACGACCGGGCGCTGACCGACAGCCTGCTCGAGCCGGTGCTGGGGCCGACGAAGAAGGGCTGGCTGGTGATGCTGGTCCTGTTCGGCGGCGGGATGGCCTTCTGGCTCCTGTCGCTCTACATGACCCTGTTCGTGGGCATCGGGGTGTGGGGCAACAACATCCCGGTCGCCTGGGCCTACGACATCACCAACTTCGTCTGGTGGATCGGCATCGGCCACGCCGGCACGCTCATCAGCGCCATCCTGCTCCTGTTCCAGCAGAAGTGGCGCACCTCCATCAACCGGTTTGCGGAGGCGATGACGCTGTTCGCGGTGGCCATGGCCGGCGCGTACCCGGTCATCCACCTCGGCCGCCCCTGGCTGTTCTGGTGGCTCATCCCGTACCCCGCCACCACGCAGATCTGGCCGAACTTCAAGAGCGCGCTCCCCTGGGACGTGTTCGCGATCTCGACCTACGCCACGGTCTCCTTCCTGTTCTGGTACCTCGGGCTCATCCCCGACCTCGCCACGCTGCGCGACGCGGCCAGGACCCGCGCCCAGCGCGTCGTCTACGGGATCATGTCCTTCGGCTGGCGCGGCTCGGCGCGCCACTGGCAGCACTGGCGCATCGGCTACCTGCTCATGGCCGGCCTGTCCACGCCGCTGGTGGTGTCGGTGCACACCATCGTGTCGTTCGACTTCGCCATCTCGCAGCTGCCGGGCTGGCACACCACCATCTTCCCGCCCTACTTCGTGGCCGGCGCCATCTTCAGCGGCTTCGCGATGGTGATGACGCTGATGATCCCGGCGCGGAAGGTGTTCAAGTTCGAGCACGTCGTCACCGCGCGCCACCTCGACAACATGGCGAAGGTGATCCTCGCGACCGGCCTGATGGTCACCTACGGCTACGTGATGGAGTGGTTCATCGCGTGGTACTCGGGCAGCGAGGCCGAGTGGTTCGCCTTCTACAACCGCGTGGTCGGCGACTACAAGCTCGTCTACGCGATGCAGATCTTCTGCAACGTGGTGGCGCCGCAGGTGTTCTGGGTGCCCGCGCTGCGGCGGAACGTGATGGTGCTGTTCCTCGTCTCCGTGCTGGTGAACTTCGGCATGTGGGCGGAGCGCTTCGTCATCATCGCGGTGACGCTCACCCGCGACTTCATCCCCGGCTCCTGGGCGAACTACACGCCGACCTGGGTCGACTGGGGCCTGCTGTTCGGGTCGATGTCCACCTTCGCCGTCCTGTTCCTCCTGTTCCTGCGCTTCCTGCCGGCCATCCCCATCTCCGAGGTGAAGGAGCTCCGCCGCGAGCTGGAGCACCAGGATCACCACGCGGCCGGGGGCGGGCAGGCGGTGGCGCGGGGCGCGCACGCGGAGCGGGCATGAAGAGCTACGTCCTGGGAGAGTTCGGCGCCGAGGCCGCGCTCCTCGACGCGGCGCGCACGCTGCGCGCGCGCGGCGGGGCCACCCTCGACCTCCACTCGCCGTACCCGCTGCACGGCGCCGAGGAGGCGCTGGGGCTGCGCAAGTCCACCGTGCCGCTGGTGGCGCTGGTGGCCGGGATCACCGGCGCGGTCTCCGGGTACCTGCTGCAGTGGTACACGGTCGGCTACGCCTGGCCGCTCAACGTCGGCAACCGGCCCCCGCACAGCGCGCCCGCGTTCATCCCGGTCACCTTCGAGCTCGGCGTGCTGTTCTCCGCGCTCGCCATCTTCGTGGGCCTGCTCGCCGTCTACTTCGGCTTCCCGCGCGTCCACCACCCGGTGTTCGAGGTGGAGGCGTTCCGCTCCGCCAGCATCGACGGCCTGTGGCTCTCGGCCGAGGTGGAGGCCGGCGACGCCGACGCGGTCGCGGCGGAGCTGCGCCGGCTCGGCGCGCGCCTGGTCTCGGTCGTCCCGGAGGGGAAGTGAGATGACCCGCCGCCTCGCCCTCTTCCTGCCGCTCCTCGCGCTGACCGCCTGCCCGCGGCTCGACCCGATGCAGCGCCAGCAGAAGTACAAGGCCTACCAGTCCAGCGAGTACTACGCGAACGGCCTCGCCATGCGGCACCCGCCGGCCGGCACCGTCCCGTACGGCCCACGGCTCGACCCGGCCGTCGCCACCGGCCGCGGCCCCGACGGCCGCCCGGTGCAGCTCCTGCCGGTGGCGGTGGACGCGAAGCTGCTCGCGCGCGGGCGCCAGCGCTTCGACGTGAGCTGCGCGGTGTGCCACGGCGTGCTCGGCGACGGCGAGAGCCAGGTCGCCATGAACATGTCGCTGCGCCGGCCGCCCTCGCTCCACCTCTACCGCGATCGCCCGGACGGCTACATCTACCAGGTGATCACCGAGGGCTTCGGGCTCATGCCCTCGTACGCCGCCGAGCTCCCGGTGCAGGACCGCTGGGCCATCGTGGCGTACGTGCGCGCCCTCCAGCTCAGCCAGAACGCATCGCTCGACCAGGTGCCGCCCGACGCCCGCGAGCAGCTCCAGAAGGAGGGGCGATGACCCTCACCCCGTACCTGGGCGGCCGGCGCCTCATGACGATGGCCGCCGCCGTCGGCGCGGCGGGCCTCGTCGTCACCGCGCTCGGCGCGGTGGTCGGCGACCCGCGGCGCGTGCTCTACGCCTACCTCGTCGCGTTCGTGTACTGGCTGGGCCTGGCGCTCGGCGCGCTCCTCCTGCTCGGCGCGCTGCACGCGTCCAACGCGCGCTGGCCGGTGGTGCTGCGCCGCTTCCTCGAGCACCTCCCGGCGGTGATCCCGCTGTTCGTGGTGCTGTTCGTCCCCATCCTGCTCGGCCGCGGCCACCTGTTCCCGTGGGTGGACCCGCACGGCCTGGAGGGCGAGGTCCTCCACGCCGTCGAGCACAAGAAGCCCTGGCTCAACGTGCCGTTCTTCGTGGTGCGGGCGGCGATCTACTTCGCCTGCTGGATCCTCGTCGCGCACCTGCTGCGCGCCTGGTCCCTGCGCCAGGACGCGGTCGGCGGGCACGACCTGACCCGCCGCCAGCGGGCGCTCGGGGCGGGCTCGCTCCCGTTCGTGGCGCTCACGCTCACGTTCGCGGCGTTCGACTGGATGATGTCGCTCGACCCGCGCTTCTTCTCGACCATCTTCGGCGTGTACTGGTTCGCCGGCAGCTTCGTGGGCGCGTTCGCGGTGGTCATCATCGCGGCCAACGCCACGCGGGTCGATCCGAACCAGTTCGGCGCGCACATGAACACCGAGCACTTCCACGCGCTCGGCAAGTTCCTGCTCGCCTTCACCGCCTTCTGGGCCTACGTCGCGTTCTCGCAGTTCATGCTCATCTGGATCGCGAACGTGCCCGAGGAGGTGCCCTGGTACATCCTCCGCATCGAGGGCGGGTGGAAGGCGGTCGGCGTCTTCCTCGCGCTGTTCCACTTCCTGGTGCCGTTCTTCCTGCTCATGAACCGCGCCATCACCCGCGTCCCGGGCCGGCTGGCCAAGGTCGCGGCCTGGATCCTGTTCGTCCACTGGATCGACCTCTACTGGCTCGTGATGCCCCACCTCGACCCGGGCGGCCCGCGCCCGTCGCTGTGGGACCTCTCCGCCTTCGTGGGCGTGGGCGGCGTCACCGTGGCGTTCGCGCTCGTCCGCATGCGCGGCACGGTGGCGGTCCCGGTCCGCGATCCCTACCTCGAGGACTCGCTGAGGTACCTGCCGCAATGAGCGACCACGTCGAACACGCCCACGGGGTCCGGTCCGAGGAGGACCGGATCGACACCGGCAAGATCATCGCGGTCGGCGTGGCCGCGCTGGTGGTCTTCTTCATCGGCTCCTACGCCGCCATCGCCTACCTGCAGGACCTCCGCGCCTCGCGCGAGGGGCCGCCCATCCCGCCCGAGATCGGCCAGAACAAGATCGGCATGGTGGAGCAGCAGCTGTTCGAGCTCTCGGTGCGCGGCGAGCGCGATCGCACCGCCCGCCGCCAGCGGCTCGCCTCGTACGGCTGGGTGGACCGCGGCGCCGGCGTGGTGCACCTGCCCATCGACCGCGCCATGGACCTGGTGGCGCAGGGGATCCGCCCCATGCCCGCGCCGCCGGTCGAGCCGGTGCCGTCGCAGGCGCCCGACCTCGGGCCGGGCCCGGGAGGCCAGCCGTGACCCGCGCGACGCTCCGGCGCGCCGGGGCCGGCCTGGCGCTCGCGGCCGCCGCGGCGCTGCTCGCCCCCGCCCCGGCGGGCGCCCAGTTCTGGCGCCAGCGCGAGGGCGGCGCGGGGCCCTCGCCCGACGTGCCGCCGGTCGCCCTCGAGGACGTCCGCGTCGAGGAGCGGCTCGGCGCGGCGATCCCGCTCGACGTGCCCTTCACCGACTGGAAGGGCCAGCCCTTCGCGCTGCGCCAGGCCTTCGACGGCAAGAAGCCCGTGGTGGTCGCGCTGGTCTACTACGACTGCCCCATGCTCTGCGGCCTGATCCTCTCCGGCATGGGCAAGGCCATGCGCGAGAACGGGCTCGAGCTGGGCCGGGACTACCAGGCCGTCACCATCTCCTTCGATCCGGAGGAGGGGCCGGCGCTCGCCGCCGAGCGGCGGCGCGGCTACCTGCAGTCGATGGGCCGCCCGGACGCGGGGACGGACTGGCCGTTCCTGGTCGGGACGGCGGAGGCGTCGCGGAAGGTCTCCGACGCGCTCGGCTTCTACTACAAGAAGGACCCCGCCTCCGGCGAGTGGGCCCACCAGGCGGCGATCTTCGTCCTCACGCCGGAGGGGAAGGTCTCCCGCTACCTGTACGGCATCGACTACCCGCCCAAGGACTTCCGGCTGGCGGTCGTCGAGGCCGCCAGCGGCAAGGTCGGCACCAGCTTCGATCGCTTCCTCCTCACCTGCTACCGGTACGACCCCGCCTCGCGGAAGTACGAGCCGTACGCGTTCGGCATCGTGCGCGCCGGCGCGGGCGTGGCGCTGGTGGCCCTCACCGGCCTGATCGCCACGCTGGTCTGGCGCGAGCGGCGGGCCAAGGCGAGGCAGACCGCATGAACGACCTCCTGCGAAGAATGCTGTTCCTCCCCGACCAGGCGAGCGACTACGCGCGCCAGGTCGACGGGCTCCACTACTTCGTCATCATCACCACCATGGTGGCGGCGGCGGGCGTGTTCGCCACCGCGATCTACTTCTTCGTGCGGTACCGCCGCCGGTCCGACACCGACGTCACCCCCCGCGTCGAGCCGAAGGCCATCCACGAGGTGATCTTCGTGGGGCTGCCGCTGGCGTTCTTCCTGGTGTGGTTCGCCATCGGCTTCCCGCAGTTCGCGAAGCTGCAGTCGCCGCCCAAGGACGCCATGGACGTCTACGTCCAGGGCAAGAAGTGGATGTGGAAGTTCGCGTACCCGAGCGGCCCGAACTCGGTGGACGTGCTGCGCGTCCCCGCCGGCCGCCCGGTGCGGCTGCTCATCACCTCGCGCGACGTGATCCACTCGTTCTACGTGCCGGCGCTCCGGGTGAAGCAGGACGCGCTCCCGGGCCGCTACACGCAGACCTGGTTCAACGCCGATCGGCCCGGCCGCTACGAGATCTTCTGCGCCGAGTACTGCGGCCTGGCGCACTCCGGGATGATCGGCGAGCTGGTGGTGATGCCGCCGGAGGAGTTCGACCAGTGGCTCGCCACGCAGGGTCGCGGCGTGGCCGGGTCGCAGGACGGCGCGCCCATCGCCGGCGAGCCGGTGCGCCGGGCGTCCAACGTCATCGAGGAGGGCCGGCGGCTGGCGGGCGAGCAGGGCTGCCTGAAGTGCCACTCGGTGGACGGCACGCGCCACATCGGGCCGACCTGGGTGGACCTCTACCAGCGGAACGAGAAGCTCCAGAGCGGGAAGAGCGTGCAGGCCGACGAGGGGTATCTCACCAAGTCGATGATGGATCCCGCCGCGGACCTCGTGGCGGGCTACCAGAACGTGATGCCGACCTACCAGGGCAAGCTCGCGCCGCCCGAGGCGGCCGCCATCGTCGAATACATCAAGTCCTTGAAGACCCCGGCGGTCCAGAGCGGTCCGTCGGAGGGCCCGGTCTATGAGTCCATCCCACGCAAGTGACGTTCCCGTGTACAACCCGCGGAACTACCTCAACTCGCCCGCGACCGGCCTGAAGTCCTGGCTGCTGACCCAGGACCACAAGCGGATCGGGGTGATGTTCCTGGTGGCGGCGTCGGTGTTCTTCGCCGTCGGCGGCCTGTTCGCCATGCTCATCCGGATCGAGCTGCTCACGCCCGGTCCGACGATCATGGACGCGATGACGTACAACCGCCTGTTCACGCTCCACGGCGTGGTCATGATCTTCCTGTTCATGATCCCGGCCATCCCGAGCGGCTTCGGCAACTTCCTCGTGCCGCTCATGCTCGGCGCGAAGGACGTCGCGTTCCCGAAGCTGAACCTCCTCAGCTTCTACCTCTACATGCTCGGCGCGGTGGTCGCGCTCTACGGCATGGTCCACGGCGGCGCCGACACCGGCTGGACGTTCTACACGCCGTACTCGACCACCACCGTCACCAAGGTCGTGCCGATCCTGCTCGGCGCGTTCATCCTCGGGTTCTCGTCGATCCTCACCGGCCTGAACTTCATCGTCACCACGCACACCATGCGGGCGCCGGGGATCGGCTGGAACCGGGTGCCGCTGTTCGTGTGGTCGATCTACGCGACCAGCATCATCCAGATCCTCGCCACGCCGGTGCTGGGCATGACGCTGCTGCTGGTGGCGGTGGAGAACGCGTTCGGCTGGGGCATCTTCGATCCGGCCCGCGGCGGCGACCCGGTGCTGTTCCAGCACTTCTTCTGGTTCTACTCGCACCCCGCCGTCTACATCATGGTGCTCCCGGCCATGGCGGTGATCTCCGAGGTGGTCTGCGCGTTCTCGCGCAAGAACATCTTCGGCTACAAGGCGGTCGCGTACTCGTCGCTGGGCATCGCCTTCGTCGGCTTCTTCACCTGGGGCCACCACCTCTTCGTCTCCGGCCAGTCGGCGTTCGACGCGGGCGTGTTCGGCATCCTCTCGATGTTCGTGGGCATCTTCACGGCCATCAAGGTCTTCAACTGGACCGCCACGCTGTACCAGGGGTCGATCGCGTTCAAGACGCCGTTCGCCTACTTCGTCGGCTTCCTGTTCTTCCTGGTGTTCGGCGGGATGACCGGCGTGGCGGTCGCGACCGTGTCGCTCGACGTCCACTGGCACGACACCTACTTCGTGGTGGCGCACTTCCACTTCATCATGGTGGGCGCGACGGTGATGGCGTTCCTCGCCGCGCTCCACTACTGGTTCCCGAAGATCACCGGCCGCATGTACCCGGAGGGCTGGGGGCTGGTGGGCGCGGTGATGGTGATCCTGGGCTTCAACTTCACCTTCATCCCGCAGTTCCTGCTCGGGAACGAGGGCATGCCGCGCCGGTACTTCTCCTACCCGGAGCGGTTCTGGGCGCTGAACGTCGCCTCCACCGCCGGCGCGTCGGTGCTGGCGATGGGGCTCGTCATCGTGCTCGTCTACCTGCTGGTCGCGCTGAAGTGGGGCCCGATCGCCGGCCCGAACCCGTGGCACTCGCGCGGCTACGAGTGGGACACCGCCTCGCCGCCGCTCCCCGAGAACTTCGAGGAGACCCCCGTCTACACGCGCGGACCGCACGAGTACGACGAGGAGTCGTACGCCAACCCTCCACCGGTCGCCCCCGAGCCGAAGCATGCAAGCTAGCCCGCTGGCACACCATTTCGAGAACATCGAGAAGCAGTCGCACGCCGAGCGGCTCGGCATGTGGCTGTTCCTCGCCTCCGAGGTGCTGCTGTTCACCGCGCTGTTCGCGGCGTACGCGGTGTACCGGTACCTCTACTCGGACGCGTTCGCCGAGGCGAGCCGCGCCATCGAGACCTGGTTCGGCCTGGTCAACACCGTCATCCTGGTGACCAGCTCGTTCACGGTCGCGCTCGGCCTGAACGAGGCGGTGAAGGGGAACGGCAGGAAGACCGGGCTCTGGTTCGCCGTGTCGGTCGCCTTCGCGCTCGCCTTCCTCGCGCTGAAGGCGGTGGAGTACAGCCACCACTTCCAGGAGGGGCAGCTCCCGGGCCGCTACTACTCCTTCCACGAGCTGCAGGCGCCGGGCGCGTCGCTGTTCTTCTCGCTCTACTTCCTCATCACCGGCCTGCACGGCGTCCACGTGATCGTCGGCATGACGATCCTGGCGGTGGTGGGGGTGAAGGCGGCGCGCGGCAAGTACACGGCGACGTACCACACGCCGGTCGAGCTGGCCGGCCTCTACTGGCACCTCGTCGACCTCATCTGGATCTTCGTCTTCCCCCTCATCTACCTCGTGTAGGGAGCGACACCTCCATGGCCGACCCCCGATCGATCGCGCACGAGGAGCACCAGGCCACCCACCACGCGCACGGCATGCGCTACGTGGTGGTGTGGATCGTCCTGCTCGTGCTCACCGTCGTCACCTACGCCGCCTCGCGCGTCCACCTGCCCGGCGGCTGGCACGTGGCGGTGGCGCTGCTCATCGCCATCGCCAAGGGCGCGCTGGTGGCGCTGTTCTTCATGCACCTGTGGGATCAGCGGGGCGCGAACCGCCTGATCTTCGTCACCTCGCTCGCGTTCGTGGCGCTGCTCATCGGGCTCACCATCCTCGACAACGCCACCCGGTTCCCGCTCGCGAACCCGCCCGGCAGCGCCGGCGCGCTGCCGTGGGGCGGCGCGGACCGCGATCCGCCGAAGCTCCCGTAGCGCCCGCGCCCGGCGCCTCCGCCCGTCCCGCTCCCCGGTGGCCCCGCGCCGCCGGGGAGCGTCCGTCTCCGGGCCCGCCCGGCCGCCGGCGCGCCCGGCCCGCGCCCGGCGCTCGCCGAGCTCCCCGGCCGCGCCCCGGGCGCTCCGCCCCGCGCCGCTCGCGATCCGGCGGGCGCGTTCGCATCTCTGATGCGGCGCCCCGCGGCGCGCCGGCAGCGGCGGCGCGGCGGGACGCGGGAGCCGCACCTTGCGAGCCATCGGTCACCGCACCTGGGCCATCCCGGAGGGCTACCTGCCGCCCCGGGAGCGGCCGGAGCCCCGCGCGCTGGAGAGCCACGAGGCCGCCTGCGTGCTGAACGCCGGCGACGAGGACGCGCACCTCGAGCTCCGCGTGTTCTTCGCCGACCGCGAGCCGGCCGGGCCGTACCGGCTGACGGTCGGCGCCCGGCGCACGCTGCACCTGCGGCTCGACGACCTGCGCGACCCGGAGCCCATCCCGCGCGGCACCGACTACGCCACGGTGATCCGGTCCGACGTGCCGGTGGTGGTGCAGCACACCCGCCTCGACGCGCGCCGCGCCGAGAGCGCGCTCATGACCACGCTCGCGTGGGCGGCGGACGAGGAGGGCGCATGACGGTCGGCGAGTTCCTGCTGCGGCGGCTGGTGGAGTGGGGCGTCCGCCGCGTGTTCGGCTACCCGGGCGACGGGATCAACGGGATCCTCGGCGCGTTCCGGACGGTGGACGCGCTGCGGTTCACCCAGGTCCGCCACGAGGAGATGGCGGCGTTCATGGCCTGCGCGCACGCGAAGTTCACCGGCGAGGTGGGCGTGTGCCTGGCCACCTCCGGTCCGGGCGCCATCCACCTCCTGAACGGCCTCTACGACGCGCGCATGGACCACCAGCCGGTCGTCGCCATCGTGGGCCAGACCGCGCGCGCGGCCATGGGCGGCGCGTACCAGCAGGAGGTGGACCTGCCCGCGCTGTTCAAGGACGTGGCGCGCGAGTACGTGCAGACGCTGGTGGTGCCCTCGCAGGCCCGTCACCTGGTGGACCGCGCGGTGCGCATCGCGCGGGCCGAGCGGACCGTCACGGCCATCGTGGTGCCGAACGACGTGCAGGGCCTGGACTACGCGCCGCCCCCGCACGCGCACGCCACCGTCCACAGCGGGGTGGGCTGGGAGGCGCCGCGGGTGGTGCCCGCCGACCGCGACCTGCGCCGCGCGGCGGAGGTGCTGAACGCGGGGCGCCGGGTGGCCATGCTGGTGGGCGCCGGCGCGCTCGGCGCCGCGCGCGAGGTCGCCGAGGTGGCCGACGTGCTCGGCGCCGGGGTCGCGAAGGCGCTGCTCGGCAAGGCGGTGCTGCCCGACGACCTGCCCTGGGTGACCGGCTCCATCGGCCTGCTCGGCACCAAGCCCTCCTGGAACCTGATGAGCGGCTGCGACACGCTGCTCATGGTCGGCTCCTCGTTCCCGTACCCGGAGTTCCTGCCGAAGGAGGGCCAGGCGCGCGGCGTCCAGGTGGACCTCGACGGCCGCATGCTCTCCATCCGCTACCCGATGGAGGTGAACCTGGTGGGCGACGCGGCCGAGACGCTGCAGGCGCTCCGCCCGCTGCTGCGGCGCAAGGAGGACACCTCCTGGCGCGAGAAGGTCGAGTCCGACGTGCGGCGCTGGTGGAAGGTGCTGGAGGCGCGCGCCATGAACCCGGCCACGCCGGTGAACCCGCAGCGCGTCTTCTGGGAGCTGTCGCCGCGCCTGCCCGACCGCGCCATCCTCTCGGCCGACTCCGGGTCGTCCGCGAACTGGTACGCGCGCGACGTGCGCCTGCGCGAGGGGATGCTCGCGTCGCTCTCCGGCAACCTCGCGACCATGGGACCGGCGGTGCCGTACGCCATCGCCGCCAAGTTCGCCTACCCGTACCGCGTGGTGGTGGCGCTGGCGGGCGACGGCGCCATGCAGATGAACGGGCTCGCCGAGCTCGCCACCATCTCGCGCTACTGGCGCGAGTGGTCCGACCCGCGCCTGGTGGTGCTGGTGCTCGACAACCGCGACCTCAACCAGGTGACCTGGGAGCAGCGGGTGATGGAGGGGGACCCGAAGCTCGAGGCGTCCCAGGACCTGCCGCCGGTGGACTACGCGGGCTTCGCGGCGTCGCTGGGCCTCGCGGCGGTGAGGATCGAGCGGCCGGAGGAGATCGGGCCGGCCTGGGACCGCGCGTTCGCGGCGGACCGGCCGTGCCTGGTGCAGGCCCGCACCGATCCGAACGTCCCGCCGCTGCCGCCGCACGTCACGCTGGAGCAGGCGAAGGGCTACCTCGAGGCGATCCTGAAGGGCGACCCGGATCGCGGCGCGATGATCGTGCGCTCGTGGCGCGACGCGCTGGAGGGCGTGCTGCCCCACCGGAAGGGCTGACGTGGCGCTCGGCCAGGCCACCGTGGAGCGGGTGCACGCGGCCGCGTACCGCGTGCCCACCGACGCGCCGGAGTCGGACGGCACGCTGGCCTGGGACGCGACCACGCTGGTGGTCGCGGAGGCGGAGGGCGGCGGCGCGCGCGGGCTCGGCTACACGTACGCGGACGCGGCCGCCGCCGCGGTGGTGAACGGGCTGCTCTCGGAGGCGGTGCGCGGCGCGGACGCGCTCGACGCGCCGGCCGCGAGCCGGGCCATGCGCCGCGCGCTGCGCAACGCCGGGCCCGCCGGCGTCGGCGGCATGGCGCTGTCGGCGGTGGACGCGGCGCTGTGGGACCTGCACGCGAGGCTGCTCGGGGTGCCGCTCCTCGCGCTGCTGGGCCGGGCGCGGCCGGCGGTGCCGGCGTACGGGAGCGGCGGCTTCTGCTCCTACGCGCCGGAGCGGCTGCGCGAGCAGCTCGGCGGCTGGGCGGCGGCGGGGTTCCCCGCCGTGAAGATGAAGGTGGGCCGCGACCCGCGCGCCGATCCGGAGCGGGTGCGCGCGGCGCGGGAGGCGGTCGGCGCGGCGGGGCTGTTCGTGGACGCGAACGGCGCCTACGGGCGCAAGCAGGCCCTGGCGCTCGCCGGCGCGTTCGCGGACGAGGGCGTCACCTGGCTGGAGGAGCCGGTGCCCTCCGACGACCTGGCCGGCCTGCGCCTGGTCCGGGAGCGCGCGCCCGCCGGGATGGACGTGGCGGCGGGCGAGTACGGGCACGACCCGGCCTACTTCCGCCGCATGCTCGAGGCCGGCGCGGTGGACGTGCTGCAGGCGGACGCGACCCGCTGCGGCGGGGTGACCGGCTTCCTGGCCGCCGCGGCGGTCGCGGCGGCGTTCGGCGTGCCGCTCTCGTCGCACTGCGCGCCGTCGCTCCACGCGACGCTCATGTGCGCGGTGGAGCGGGCCGCGCACCTGGAGTGGTTCCACGATCACGTGCGCATCGAGGGGATGCTGCTCGAGGGCGCGCCGCGCCCGTCCGGCGGCGCGCTCGCGCCCGACCTCTCGCGGCCGGGGCTGGGGCTCGAGCTCCGCGCGCGCGACGCCGAGCGGTTCGCGGTGGCCTGACGCGGGGTGGAGGGGGAGGGGCGATGGAGCATCCGGAGGCGGGCGGGCGGTACCTCATCCCTGGGCTGGGCCGGTCGGCGGACCCGGCGGCGCGCCTGCGCGCCGAGCGCGAGCCGTACCGGGGCGGCGCGCCGGTGCCCGCCGAGGCCGCGCGGGCGCTGGCGAGCGACCTCGCGCGCGCGGTCGAGGGCGAGGTGCGGTTCGACGACGGTGCGCGCGCGCTGTACGCGACCGACGGGTCCAACTACCGGCAGGTGCCGATCGGCGTGGTGGTCCCGCGCACGGTGGACGACGTCGTCGCGACGGTCGCCACCTGCCGCGCGCACGGCGCGCCGGTCCTCTCGCGCGGCGGCGGCACGAGCCTGGCGGGGCAGTGCTGCAACGTGGCGGTGGTGATGGACTTCTCGAAGTACCTCTGCCGCGTGCTGGAGCTCGACCCGGCGCGGCGCCTGGCGCGCGTCGAGCCGGGGTGCGTGCTCGACGTGCTCCGCGCCGCCGCGGAGCGCCACCACCTCACGTTCGGCCCCGACCCGTCCACGCACAGCCACTGCACGCTGGGCGGGATGATCGGGAACGACTCCTGCGGCGTGCACTCCATGATGGCCGGCCGGACCGCGGACAACGTGCGCCGGCTCGAGGTGCTCACCTCCGACGGCCTGCGCACCTGGGTGGGCGAGACCTCCGACGCGGAGCGCGAGGCGGTGGTGCGCGCCGGCGGGCGGAAGGGGGCGCTCTACGCCGGGCTCGCGGCGCTGCGCGACCGGGTGGCGGACGAGGTGCGGGCCCGGTACCCGCGCATCCCCCGGCGCGTCTCCGGCTACAACCTGGACGAGCTGCTGCCCGAGCGCGGCTTCCACCTGGCGCGCGCGCTCACCGGCAGCGAGGGCACGCTGGTCACGTTCCTGCAGGCGGAGGTCCGGCTGGTGGACAGCCCGCCGGCGCGCGCGCTGCTCGTGCTCGGCTTCCCGGACGTGTTCGCGGCGGCCGATCGCGTCCCGGAGGTGGCGGCGCTCGGGCCCATCGGCCTCGAGGGGATCGACGAGCGGCTGGTGGAGGACATGCGCCGCAAGCGCCTCCACCCGGAGCGGCTCCGCCTGCTCCCGGACGGCCGCGGGTGGCTGCTGGTGGAGTTCGGCGGCGCCGACCGCGCCGAGGCCGAGGCGAGCGCGCGCCGCTGCATGGACGCGCTCGGCCGCGGCCCGGGCGCCCCCGCCATGAAGCTCTACGACGACCCCGCGGAGGAGGCGATCGTCTGGAAGGTGCGCGAGTCCGGGCTGGGCGCGACCGCGCGCGTCCCGGGCCGGCCGGACGCGTGGGAGGGGTGGGAGGACTCGGCCGTGGCGCCGGAGCGGCTCGGCGAGTACCTGCGCGCCTTCGACCGGCTGCTGCACGGCTTCGGCTACCACGGCGCGCTGTACGGGCACTTCGGCCAGGGCTGCGTCCACACCCGCATCGACTTCGAC
The DNA here is from genome assembly GCF_000964525.1 of Anaeromyxobacter sp. PSR-1. GTDB lineage: Bacteria > Myxococcota > Myxococcia > Myxococcales > Anaeromyxobacteraceae > Anaeromyxobacter. Next base: position 25,704 of record NZ_BAZG01000014.1, on the reverse strand, counting down.
CTGACCACCGCGCCGGGGATCGCGCGCTACCGCGCCTTCGTCGAGGCGGCCGCGGACCTGGTGGTCTCGCAGGGCGGCTCGCTCTCCGGCGAGCACGGCGACGGCCAGTCGCGGGGCGAGCTGCTGGTGAAGATGTTCGGGCCGCGGCTGGTGGACGCGTTCCGCGACTTCAAGCGGCTCTGGGACCCGGGGTGGCGGATGAACCCGGGCAAGAAGGTGGACCCCTACCGGCTCGACGAGAACCTGCGGCTCGGGGCCGGCTACGTGGAGCTCCGCCCGCGCACCGCGTTCGCCTTCCCGGAGGACCAGGGCAGCTTCGGCCGGGTGGCGGCGCGCTGCGTGGGCGTGGGCGAGTGCCGGCGCGACGAGGGCGGCGTGATGTGCCCGAGCTACCGGGTGACGCGGGAGGAGAAGCACTCCACCCGCGGCCGGGCGCACCTGCTGCACGAGCTGATGCTGGGGGACCCGCTCCGCGGCGGCTGGCGCTCGCCCGAGGTGGCCGACGCGCTGCACCTGTGCCTCGCCTGCAAGGGCTGCAAGAGCGACTGCCCGATGAACGTGGACATGGCCACGTACAAGGCCGAGTTCCTCTCGCACCACTACCGCGGCCGCCCGCGGCCGCGCGCCGCGTACTCCATGGGCCTGGTGGCCTGGTGGGCGCGCGCCGCGTCGCTCGCGCCGGGGCTGGCGAACGCGCTGGCGCGCACGCCGGGCCTCTCGGCGCTGGCCCGGCGCGCCGGAGGGATCGCCCCCCAGCGCGCGCTGCCGGCGTTCGCGCCGGTGACGTTCCGGCGCTGGTTCGCGCGCTGGCGCGCGGCGGCGCCGGCCTCCATGGCCGGGCGAGGGCGGACGGTGCTGCTGTTCCCGGACACGTTCACCGACTTCTTCCACCCGGAGATCGGCGTCGCGGCGGTGGAGGTGCTGGAGGCCGCCGGCTGGCGGGTGCGCATCCCGCGCCGGCGCCTGTGCTGCGGACGCCCGCTCTACGACCACGGCATGCTCGACCTGGCGCGGCGGCTGCTCCGGCAGGACCTGGACGCGCTGGCCCCCGAGGCCGAGGCCGGCACGCCGGTGGTCGTGCTCGAGCCGAGCTGCGCGGCGGTGTTCCGCGACGAGCTGCCCAACCTGCTGCACGGCGACCGGCGCGCCGACGCGCTCGCCGGCCGGACGCGGCTCCTCTCCGAGCTGGTGGACGAGGCCGGCGACGGCTTCCCGGTGCCGCGGCTCGACCGCCGCGCGCTCGTGCAGGTCCACTGCCACCACCACGCGGTGATGGGCGAGGAGGCCGAGCGGAGGGTGCTCGCGCGCATGGGCGTCGACGCCGAGGTGCTCGACGCGGGCTGCTGCGGGATGGCGGGCTCGTTCGGCTTCGAGGCGGGCGACCGCTACCGCGTGTCGATGGCGGTGGGCGAGCGCGGCGTCCTCCCCGCGGTGCGGCGCGCCCCGGCGCACGAGCTGGTGCTCGCCGACGGGTTCTCCTGCCGGACGCAGATCGAGCAGGGCACCGGCCGCCGCGGGCTCCACCTCGCCGAGGCGCTGCGGCTGGCGGCGGAGCCCGGCGCCGCCGCGCTGGACGCGGAGGCGTGGGCGCGCGCCCGGCGGCCGCGGCGGACGGCGCGGGACGTCGTCCGCGAGGCGGCGCTCGTCGGCGCGGCCGCGGCCGTGCTCGCCGGGGCCGGCTACGCGGGTAGCGTGGCGAGGACGCGCTCGTAGGCGGCCGCGTCCGCCGCCGAGAAGCAGCAGAACACGGCCCGCTGCACCGGGCCGCCGGCCTCGAGCGCGCGCCGCACCTCGTCCACCGCGATGGGCGTGGCCCGCTCGATGGGGAAGCCGTAGGCGCCGGTCGAGATGGCCGGGAACGCGATCGAGCGGAGCCCGTGCTCGGCGGCGAGGCGCATCGAGGCGCGGTAGCAGGACGCGAGCGCGGCGTCCTCGCCCGCGCCGCCGCCCCGCCACACCGGGCCGACCGCGTGGATCACGTGGCGCGCCGCGAGGCGGAAGCCCGGGGTGATCTTCGCCTCGCCGGTGCGCGCGCCGCCCAGCGTCCGGCACGCCTCGAGCAGCTCCGGGCCGGCGGCGCGGTGGATGGCCCCGTCCACGCCGCCGCCCCCGAGCAGCGAGGCGTTCGCCGCGTTCACGATGACGTCCACCTGCAGGCGCGTGATGTCCCCCTGCACGAGCGCGATGCGGCCGCCGAGCCAGGTCCGGTCCATGCTGCCCTCGTAGCCACGCGCGGCGCGCGCGGCAAGCGGGCGGGGGGAGATCCCTGCGCCGCCGGGCCGCAGGCGCGCGCCGGCGCACGGCCGCACGGAATGCGCGCCGGCCCGGGACGGCCCCGGCGCCGGGCCCGGCGCGGAGCCAGGCGCGGAAAAGCACCGCGGGGCCGCGAAGGTGCGCGGGGATGCGGCGCGGCGCACGCACCGTGCGGGCAGCCGGCGCGCAATTCGTGCACGCAAGGTCGGTTGATTCCCGGGTACGGGAGTTGCTATCCCCCGGACCGGCAAGATGAAGCGCGACCGCATCCTCGTCATCGACGGCAACCCGCTCGACGGGGCCGCCCTCCGGGCAGCCCTGTGCGAGCGCGGCTTCGACGCGGTCGAGGCGTCGAGCGCGGAGGGCGCGCTCGCGCTGGTCCCGAGCTTCCAGCCTGCGGCGGTGCTGGCCGACGTGACGCTCCCAGGCTGCGAGGGGGGCGAGCTGGCCGGCCGCCTGCGCGAGCTGGGGTCCGACGCGGCGGTGGTGGTCGCCGCGCCGCACGACCGGCTGGAGGCCGCGGTCCAGGCGCTGCGCGCCGGCGCGGAGAGCTTCCTGGTCCGCCCGGTGGACGCCGGCCAGGCGCTGGTGGTGCTGCAGAAGGCGCTCGAGAAGCGCGGGCTGCGCCGCGACCGCGCCGAGCTGCGCGAGCGCGTCCGCGCGCGCGCCGCCCTGGTGGGCGCCGCCCCCGAGATGCAGGGCGTCATCGAGCTGGTGCGCCGCGTGGCGCCCACCAAGGCGACCGTCCTGGTGCTCGGCGAGTCCGGCACCGGCAAGGAGCACGTCGCCCAGGCGCTGCACGAGGCCTCGCCTCGCCGCGACCGGCCGTTCGTGCGGGTGAACTGCGCGGCGCTCTCCGAGGCGCTGCTCGAGTCCGACCTCTTCGGCCACGAGCCGGGGGCGTTCGCCGACTCCGAGGAGCGCCACCTCGGCAAGCTCGAGCTCGCCGACGGCGGGACCCTGTACCTGCACGAGGTGGGGAGCCTGCCGCCGCCGGTCCAGGTGAAGCTGCTCCGCGTCCTGCAGCAGGGCGAGATGGAGCGGATGGGCGGCCGGGAGACGCTGCGGGTGGACGTGCGGGTGGTGGCGGGCGCGCAGCACGACCTCGCCGAGGAGGTCCGCGCCGGCCGGTTCCGCGACGATCTCTACTACCGGCTGAACGTGGTGGCGGTGGCGCTGCCGCCGCTGCGCGAGCGCAAGGGCGACATCCCCGCGCTCGTGAACCACTTCCTCGAGGCGGCGGCCCGCACCCAGGGCAGCGAGGTGGTGGGCGTGACCCCGGGGACGCTCTCGGCGCTGTTCGCCTACGACTGGCCGGGCAACGTGCGCGAGCTGGCGAGCGTGGTCGAGCACGCGGTGTCGGTGGCGCGCGGCCGCGAGATCACCGCCGAGGACCTCTCCCCGGTGCTGCACGGCGCGCGGCCGGAGGAGAGCGGCGCCTCGGCCCTCATCCCGGGCGCCACGCTCTTCGAGATCGAGCGCGAGGCGATCCTGCGCACCCTGGAGCAGTGCGGCGGCTCGACCGCGCGCGCCGCCGAGGTGCTGGGCGTCTCGGTGCGGAAGATCCAGTACCGGCTGAAGGAGTACCGGAGCGGCGTCCCCGGGCGCCGGCACCCCGAGCTCGACGACGCCTACGCCGAGGCGCACAAGTAGCGCCGCGCCGCGGTCCGTCCCTCGCCGCGCCTCCCCCACGGGCCGAAAAAAAGCCGCCCGGCAGTGGTGTGCCGGGCGGCCCCGAGCGCGCGGGGGGTGCGCGCTCTCCCTGGAGATCGGTGCTACCCGGTGTAGACGTGCGCGCTCTCCTCGGCGGTGGGCAGCATGCTCATCCCGAGGTACGTGAACATCACCACCGCGAAGCCGAGCAGGACCAGCCAGGCGGCGCGGTCGCCGCGCCAGCCACGCACCTTGCGCAGGTGCAGGTAGGCGCCGTAGACGAGCCAGGTCACCAGCGACCAGTTCTCCTTCGGATCCCACACCCAGAAGTCGCCCCAGGCGCTCTTCGCCCACACCGACCCGACCAGCAGGCCGACGGTGAGCAGCACGAACCCGAAGCGGATGAGCTCGTAGGTCATCTGCTCGAGGTCGAGCGCCTTGCCGGTGAGGATGGTGCCGGCGCGGAGCGTGGTGAGCCGCTGGAGGAGCGGCACGCGCGGGGCGAGGAGCTGCACCGCGGCGAGCAGCGCCGCCAGCGACACCGCCGCGTAGCCGACGAAGTAGACCACCACGTGCGGCACGAACCAGGCGGACTGGAGCGCCGGCGGCAGCTTCACGATCTCCGCGTCCCACTTGCCCAGCGCGTAGCCGAGCAGCGCCAGGGTGAGGAGCGCGGCGAGCGCGCCGAACACGCGGGTGCGGTAGAGCCGCTCGAAGGCGAGGTACACCACGCCGGTGGTGAACGCGAAGAACACCAGCGACTCGAACAGCGACTTGAACGGCGCGCGGCCCGCCTCGATCCAGCGCTCCACGATGAGGCCGGCGTTGAACGCCAGCGCGGCGCAGAGCAGCGCGGTGGCGGCGCGCCCGACGAACGCGCGGGTGGAGCGCCAGGCGGCGGCGTAGAAGCCCGCGGCGGCCGCGTACAGCGCGCCGGTGGCCACGAAGAAGGGGTGCTCGGCCAGGATGTACTGGAGCATCGCGGTCTCCTCAGGCTGCCTGCGCGGGGGAGGCGGGGACGCCGGGCTGCGAGCGGCGGCGCCCCTTCAGCCGCGGCTCGACGTAGAACATGTAGGCCACGCCCAGGCTGATGAGCGCGAACCCGGCGAACACCCAGGCGACCCCGGGGTCGTGCACCGCCTCCAGGCCGGAGTAGGTCGGGTCCTGCGGGTTGTAGTTCACCTGGTAGAGCGTCCAGCCCGCGAAGGTGACCGGCTCGTTCACGGCCACCACCGTGCGGAGCGACTCGTCGCCCCGCGTGGCGGTGACGGTCGAGAGGAACGCCTTCACCTCGCCGTCCCGGCGCTCGAAGACCAGCGCGTGATCGGCGTCGAGGAACAGCGCCTCCGGCCGGTCCGCGGCCATCGTCTTCTCGGCCGGCACGCCGTCGCGCACGGCCTCGAGCTGCACCACCGGCCGCTTCCACTCGGCCGAGGCGGTGGCGGGGACGCGCGTGCGCTGCGCCTGCGGCACGAGCGCGCCGAGCCTCACCGCGCCGCCGGCGAGCGCGAGCCCCTCGGCGAGCGCGACCTCCGACTCGCCGTCGGCGGTGTGGACGATCACCTTCCGCTCGGCGCCGGAGACGAGGAACGCGGTGAGCACGCCCGGCGGGGCGGCGGGGCGCTCCCAGCCGAACACCACCGCGGCGCGGCCGTCCGGGGTGGCGAGGCGCTCGCCCGGCAGCAGCCAGCGCGTCTGCCCCTCCAGCGTGGCCTCCAGCGCCGGCTGCCCGCCCGCCGCGACCGGCGTCACCTGGTCCTGCAGCGTGAAGTCGGGCCAGATCGCCTTCAGGCGGAACGTGTCGCCGCCCGGGAGCAGGTGCTTCGCGAGGTCGGGGTCGAAGCTCGCGGCCAGCTTCCACTGCTTGTGCGTGCCGTGCTCGTCCCGGACCAGCTCCTGGCGGTAGTAGCCGACGCGGTACTCGGTCTCGTAGTTCACCAGGTCGAACCGGTCGAGGCGCAGGTCGAAGCCGAGCGGCGCCGCGCCGCCGGTGTCCATGCCCGCCTTGGTGACGCGCACGTGCGTGGCCGTCTCGCCGCCCGCGTGCAGGTCGATGCGGCCGCGGATCGAGAGCGCGGCCGAGGCGGCGGCGCCGCCCAGCGAGGTGATGAGCCCGAGGTGGCAGAGGAAGAAGCCGGCGTTGCGCGCGCGCAGCGGCCAGCGCTGCGCGGCGGAGGCGATCACCGCCGCCCCGAACAGCGCCATCAGGCCGGCGAACGGCAGGCCGTGGAAGACGTCGTCGAGGTGCAGCCCGAGGATCAGCGGCGCGGCCGCGCCGTAGCGCAGCCGGTAGAACTCGGCCGGCTTCCCCTGCAGCACCAGCGTGCCGATGATCGCGAACACCGCCAGGGCCACCAGCAGCGTGGAGGTGAAGCGGAAGCCGGCGATGGTCGCGCGCAGGCGGCCGGGCGTGAGCAGGGCCACCGCGAGCACGACCGCGCCGGCGATGCCGCTCGCCACCACGAGCGTGAGCGCGCCCGGCGGGACCCAGACCTGGAGCAGCGCGCCCGCGAGCAGCGCGCCGGTGACGAGCAGCGCGGTGAGGCGCACCTCCATCACGGCGGGCGCCTCCGCGGCGCCGGCGGGCCTGGGCGTGGAGCGGGTCGGGCTGTCGGTCACGGGCACCTCCTCCGTTGCGGCCGTTCGGCGCGCGCGCACCAAGAGCAATCGTCGTGCCCCGTCCGGATCGGCCAAGTTCCCGGGATTGCGGGCGGACCCGGCCGTCCCTGCGGGTACGCACCGCAGGAAAAGCGACCTTGCCCTGGATCAGCGCAAACGCTGCGTGAGGGCGGGGGAGGCCGTCGCCCCGCCCTCGAGGACCCGAACCGGCGAGGGCCCGCGGCTCTTCCCGGCGGGCGGCCGGCGGCCGGCCCGCCCGCGCGGCCGGCCCGCACGCTCGGTGCGAGGCCGGCCCTCGCCCGCGCCGGCACGCTCCTTACCTTTGGAGCATGCCAAGCGACCGCATCGAGTTCGGGAGCGTCCTCGCCAAGGAGGGCTCCGACAAGAAAGTCTGGCTCATCGTGATCCCGCTCGTCCTCATCGTGGCGGCCGGCGTGGTCTGGGCCGCCGCCACGGTGTCGAAGGCGGACTCGTACCGCACCGAGGCCGAGCGCGCCCAGGCGCAGGTCTCCGAGCTGCAGAAGACCATCGACGAGCGCGACAAGCTCCTCACCCAGGCGCGGGCCGACGACGGGCTGCTCCGCAGCCCGGGCCAGGCCGCCGCGCTCCTGTTCGCGGATCCCAAGGCCAAGGAGCCGACCGAGAGCGGCATCGTGGTGGCGATGCCCGACCAGAAGGCGGTGCGGGTGATCCTGTACGGGCTGGTCGCCCCGCCCCAGGGCGAGGAGTACGTGGTGGCGGCGCGGGCGAAGGACGGCACGCGCAAGCCGCTCGGCCGGGTGATGCCGAGCGCGGACGGCGACGGCTTCCTGCTCGCGAAGGACGTGCCCGAGGGGACCGTGCGCGTGGACCTCGTGCTCGCGAAGGCGGGCGCGGAGGATCTCGCCGACGCGACGCCGCGGGTGTCGGCGCGCCACCCGACCGCCGCGAGCGAGCGCGGCATCCTGGTCGAGCAGCCTGCGCCGGCGGTGCAGGCGCGGCGCGGGCGGAGATAGCCGGCGGGCGAGGCCCGGCGCCGGGCCTCGTTCAGGCGAGGCGGTCCTCGCCGCCGGGCAGGTCGCGCAGCAGGCACTGCGCGGGCGCCTTGTCCGGGCGGACGCGCAGCAGCCGCGCGCCGTGGCGCAGGCGCCCGCCGGCCGCGTGCCGGTAGGCCACCTCCACGACGAGCTCCGGCCGGACCGGGATCCACTCGGTGGAGCGCCCGCGCGCCCAGCGCGAAGGACCGCCCGGCGCCTCGCCGGTGAACCCCGGCGCGCCCGGCGCCGCGAGCGGCTCGAGCAGCGCGGCGAACCGCTCGCGCTGCCGCGGCGCGAGCGTGACGTGCCCCACGTGGTGGAGCCGGCCGTCGGGGCCGTGCAGGCCGAGCAGCAGCGAGGCCGGCGGCCCGCCGCGCTGCCCGCGCCGGAACCCGCCCACCACCGCGTCCAGCGTCACCACCCGCTTCACCTTCACCATGGCGTCGCGCTCGCCGGACGCGTACGGCACGCCGAGCCGCTTCGCGATCACGCCGTCGGTCCCGGAGGGCGTCGCCAGCCAGGCCTCCGCGTCGGCCCGGCGCAGCGTCGCCGGCGACACCGAGAGCTCGGGCGGGAACCCGGGCGCCTCGCGCAGCAGCGCGGCGCGGCGCACCTCCAGCGGCGCCTCCACCAGCCGGCGGCCGTCCCCGTCCACGAGGAGGTCGAAGGCGACGAGCCGCGCCGGGGTCTCCCGGGCGAGGCGCTGCACCCGGGACTCGGCCGGGTGGATCCGCTGCAGGAGCGCGTCGAAGGAGAGGCCCAGCCCGGAGGGCACGACGATCTCGCCGTCGAGCACGAGCCTCGGCGCGCGGAGCGAGCGGCCGGCCGCCACCAGCTCGGGGAAGTAGCGGCCGAGCGGCTGGCCTGCCTTGGACTGCAGCACCACCTCGGCATCCTGCTTGAATAGGAGGCAGCGAAAGCCATCCCACTTCGGCTCGAACTGCCATCCCTCGTCCGCCGGGAGCACGTCCGCAAGGCGCGCTTCCATGGGCGGAAAGGGCGGCACCACGGGGAGATCGAGGGGTGGCCAGGCCACGGGAGCGCTCCCATCGACGTTGCAGTCCACAGCCTCCGCGCGCAATCCGCTGCCCGTCGAGGCGGCACGTTGCACGATTACCGGGCGCCCGCGTGCACGCTTTCCGTGCACGGCGGCGCGCGCGGCGCGCGCATCACGAGTTTCACGCCCGCTGCCTTGACGCGCTCGTCCCGGCTCGGGGACACTCGCCGGTCCATGTCAGAGACGCGGTGCGCGCGCCGGCGGCTGCGGCGCGGCGCCAGGGGATCCCGGCGGGAAGGATCGGTCCCTGGTGCGTGGTCGATGCATCCCGAACATCCATCGAACGGCTCGACCGGCCACGGGCGCGTGCCGGGCTGGTGACGACTTTCCCGTACGACTGAAGGTGAAGATGACCGAGACCGGCTATCCCCCGAAGCAGGGCCTGTACGATCCGCAGAACGAGAAGGACGCCTGCGGCTTCGGGTTCGTGGTGGACATCAAGGGGCGCGCGTCCCACGAGATCCTCGAGAACGCGCTCACCGTGCTCGTGAACCTCGAGCACCGCGGCGCCGCGGGCGCCGAGGCGAACACCGGCGACGGCGCCGGCATCCTCTTCCAGACCCCGCACGCCTTCCTCCGCGCAGAGGCGGAGAAGCTCGGCTTCGCGCTGCCCGCGCCGGGCGCCTACGCCGCCGGCATGGTGTTCCTGCCGCCGCACGAGGGCGGCCGCGCCGCCTGCGTCCGCATCTTCGAGGAGGTGGTGCGCGCCGAGGGCCTCGACGTGCTCGGCTGGCGCGAGGTCCCGACCGACGGCGCCACGCTCGGCCCCACCGCGCGGTCCAGCCAGCCGGTGATCCGGCAGATCCTGATCGGCCGCGGCGCCTCCTGCGCCGACGAGGCGGCCTTCGAGCGCAGGCTCTACGTGGTCCGCCGCCTGGTGGAGAAGCGGGTGAGCCGCTCCGCCATCCCGGGCCGCACCCACTTCTACGTGCCGTCGCTCTCCTGGAAGACGGTCGTCTACAAGGGGATGCTGAACGCCGGGCAGCTGCGCGAGTTCTACCTCGATCTGTCGCGGCCCGAGGTCGTCACCGGCCTCGCCATGGTGCACTCCCGCTTCTCCACCAACACCTTCCCGTCCTGGTCGCGGGCGCACCCGTACCGCTACATCTCGCACAACGGCGAGATCAACACGCTGCGCGGCAACATCAACTGGATGCACGCGCGCCAGTCGATGATGCGCTCGTCGCTGTTCGGCGAGGACCTGCAGAAGATCCTCACCGTCGTGGACACCGAGGGCTCCGACTCGGCCATGTTCGACAACGTGCTCGAGCTGCTCACGCTCTCCGGGCGCGAGCTGCCGCACGCCATGATGATGATGGTGCCGGAGCCCTGGGCGCGGCACGAGGGGATGAGCCCGGAGAAGCGGGCGTTCTACGAGTTCCACTCCTGCCTGATGGAGCCGTGGGACGGCCCCGCCTCGATCGCGTTCACCGACGGCGTGCGGGTGGGCGCGGTGCTCGACCGCAACGGCCTGCGCCCGAGCCGCTACTACGTCACCAGGGACGACCTGGTGGTGATGGCCTCGGAGGTGGGCGTGCTCGACGTGCCCGCCGACCGGATCCTGAGGAAGGGCCGGCTGCAGCCGGGCCGCATGTTCCTGGTGGACACCCGCGAGCAGCGCATCGTCGGGGACGAGGAGCTGAAGGAGCGCATCGCCCGCGAGAAGCCGTACGCGGCCTGGCTGGACCAGTACACCGTCCGGCTCGACCAGCTCCCGAAGCCCGCCCGCGTGATCGAGCCCGACCACGAGACCGTGCTCCGGCGCCAGGAGGTGTTCGGCTACACCGCCGAGGACGTGAAGATGATCGTCACGCCCATGGCGACCGACGGCACCGAGCCCATCGGCTCGATGGGCACCGACACGCCGCTGGCGGTGCTCTCGGAGAAGCCGCAGCCGCTGTTCAACTACTTCAAGCAGCTCTTCGCCCAGGTGACCAACCCGCCGGTGGACGCCATCCGCGAGGAGATCATCATGGCGGTGGAGACCTCCGTCGGGCCGGAGGGCAACCTCCTCGAGCCCGGCCCGGAGTGCGCCCGCCAGCTCGCGCTCCCGGCGCCGGTGATCCGCAACGAGGACCTGGAGCGGATCCGGGCGCTGGACGGCGGCCCCGCCGCGAAGGGCCTGAAGGCCATCACGCTGCCCATCCTGTTCCGCGCCGCGGACGGCGGGAACGGGCTGCGCAAGGCGCTCGAGGACCTGCGCTGGAAGGCGTCGGAGGCGATCGCCGAGGGGCACAACCTGCTCGTGCTCTCCGACCGCGGCCACGACGCCGACGACGCGCCCATCCCCTCGCTCCTCGCGGTGGCGGCGGTGCAGCACCACCTGATCCGCGAGGGCACCCGCACCCGCTGCGGCATCGTGCTCGAGTCGGGCGAGCCGCGCGAGGTGCACCACTTCGCGCTGCTCATCGGCTACGGCGCGTCGGCCGTGAACCCGTACCTCGCCTTCGAGACCATCCACGACCAGGTCCAGCTCGGGCTCATCCCCGGGCCGGCCGCCGACGCCGAGAAGAAGTACGCGAAGGCGGTGGCGAAGGGCATCGTGAAGGTGATCTCGAAGATGGGCATCTCGACCATCCAGAGCTACCACGGCGCCCAGGTGTTCGAGGCCATCGGCCTGAACCAGGACTTCATCGACGAGTACTTCACCTGGACCGCGACGCGCGTGGGCGGCGTGGGCATCGACGTGGTGGCGCGCGAGGCGCGGCTGCGCAACGAGCGCGGCTTCCCGCCCAAGCGCCCCATCGTGCACACCAGCCTGCCCGCCGGCGGCCAGTACAAGTGGCGCAACGGCGGCGAGCACCACCTCTTCAACCCGGAGACGGTGCACAAGCTCCAGTACGCCTGCCGCACCGGGAACTACCAGCTCTTCAAGGAGTACAGCGCGCTGGTGGACAACCAGGCGCGGAACCTCTGCACGCTCCGCGGCCTGATGGACCTCGTCCCCGGCCCGCGGCCGGTGCCGATCGACGAGGTCGAGCCGGTGGAGTCGATCCTGCGCCGCTTCAAGACCGGCGCGATGAGCTACGGGTCGATCTCCAAGGAGGCGCACGAGTCCCTGGCCGTCGCCATGAACCGGATCGGCGGCAAGTCGAACACCGGCGAGGGCGGCGAGGACCCGGCGCGCTACGAGAAGCTGCCGGGCGGCGACTCCAAGAGCTCCGCCATCAAGCAGGTGGCCTCCGGCCGCTTCGGGGTCACCAGCCAGTACCTGGTGAACGCGCGCGAGCTGCAGATCAAGATGGCGCAAGGCGCGAAGCCGGGCGAGGGCGGCCAGCTCCCCGGCTCGAAGGTGTACCCCTGGATCGCGAAGGTGCGGCACTCCACGCCGGGCGTGGGGCTCATCTCGCCGCCGCCGCACCACGACATCTACTCGATCGAGGACCTGGCGCAGCTCATCCACGACCTCAAGAACGCGAACCACCGCGCGCGGGTCTCGGTGAAGCTGGTGGCCGAGGTGGGCGTGGGCACCATCGCGGCGGGCGTGGCCAAGGCGCACGCCGACGTGGTGCTGATCTCCGGCCACGACGGCGGCACCGGCGCCTCGCCGCTCACCTCCATCAAGCACGCCGGCATCCCCTGGGAGCTCGGCCTGGCCGAGACGCACCAGGTGCTGGTGATGAACGACCTGCGCTCGCGCATCGCGGTGGAGGTGGACGGGCAGCTCAAGACCGGGCGCGACGTGGTGATCGGCGCGCTGCTCGGGGCGGAGGAGTTCGGCTTCGCGACCGCGCCGCTGGTGGTGCTGGGCTGCGTGATGATGCGCGCCTGCCACCTCAACACCTGCCCGGTGGGCGTGGCCACCCAGGATCCGCGGCTCCGCGCCAAGTTCACCGGCGACCCGGCCCACGTGGTCACCTTCATGCGCTTCATCGCGCAGGAGGTCCGCGAGTACATGGCCGACCTGGGCTACCGGACCATCGAGGAGATGGTGGGGCGCTCGGAGCGGCTGGAGATGCGGCGCGCGGTGGACCACTGGAAGGCGCGCAACCTCGACTTCAGCCGGATCCTGTTCAAGCCGACGGTCCCGAAGCACTACGCGCGCACCTGCCAGATCCCGCAGGACCACGGCATCGACAAGACGCTCGACGCCACCGTGCTGCTCGACCTGGCGCGGCCGGCGCTCGAGGCGCGCCAGCCGGTCCGCGCCACGCTCTCCATCCGCAACACCAACCGGGTGGTGGGCACCATGCTCGGCTCGGAGATCACGCGGCGCCACGGCCCGGCGGGCCTGCCCGACGACACGATCCGGCTGCACTTCCAGGGCTCGGCCGGCCAGTCGTTCGGCGCGTTCGTCCCGCCCGGCATGACGCTCATGCTGGAGGGCGACGCGAACGACTACGTGGGCAAGGGGCTCTCCGGCGGGCGCATCGTGGTGTTCCCGCCGCGCCAGGCCGGGTTCGTGCCCGAGGAGAACGTGGTCATCGGCAACGTCGCGTTCTACGGCGCCACCGCGGGCGAGGCGTTCGTGCGCGGCATCGCCGGCGAGCGGTTCTGCGTGCGCAACTCGGGCGTGTCGGCGGTGGTGGAGGGCGTGGGCGACCACGGCTGCGAGTACATGACCGGCGGCCGCGTGGTGGTGCTCGGCCCCACCGGGCGCAACTTCGCCGCGGGGATGTCGGGCGGCGTCGCGTACGTGCTCGACGACGGCGCGTTCGCGCGCCGCTGCAACCGCGAGATGGTGACGCTCGGGCCGGTGGCGGACACGGAGGAGGCCGCGGCGGTGCGGGCGCTGGTGGAGAAGCACGCGGCGCTCACCGAGAGCGGGCACGCCCGCCGGCTGCTCGACGACTGGGCCGGCACGCTGAAGCGGCTGGTGCGGGTCATGCCGAACGACTACCGGCGCGTGCTGGAGGCGCAGGCGCGGATGCGCGAGAAGGGGCTCACGCCGGAGCAGGCGGAGCTGGCCGCCTTCGAGGAGAACACCCAGGACGCCGCGCGCGTGGGCGGGAACTAGACATGGGCAAGCCGACCGGATTCATCGAGTTCCCCCGCGAGCCGAAGCACGAGCGGCCGCCGCTGGAGCGCATCAAGGACTGGAGCGAGGCGCACCCGCCGTACCCGGAGGACACGCTCCGCCAGCAGGGCGCGCGCTGCATGGACTGCGGCATCCCGTTCTGCCACACCGGCAAGCTCATCGCCGGCATGGCGGCGGGGTGCCCGGTGCAGAACCTCATCCCGGAGTGGAACGACCTCGTCTACCGCGGGCAGTGGGAGGAGGCGTACATCCGCCTCGCCAAGACCAACAACTTCCCCGAGTTCACCGGGCGCGTCTGCCCGGCGCCGTGCGAGGGGAGCTGCACGCTCGGCATCCACGAGCCGCCCGTCACCATCAAGACCATCGAGGCGGAGATCGTGGACCGGGCGTTCGCGGCCGGGCTGGTGCGCCCGCAGCCGCCGCCGGAGCGCACCGGCAAGCGGGTGGCGATCGTCGGCTCCGGCCCGGCGGGCCTCGCCGCCGCGCAGCAGCTCAACAAGGCCGGCCACGCGGTGACGGTGTTCGAGCGCGCCGACCGGGTGGGCGGGCTGCTCATGTACGGCATCCCGAACATGAAGCTCGACAAGGGGCTGGTGGAGCGGCGGGTGAAGCTGCTCGCCGACGAGGGCGTGCGCTTCGTCACCGAGACCGAGATCGGCCGGCACATCACGGCCGACCGGCTGGTGAAGGACTACGACGCGGTGGTGCTGGCCGGCGGGGCCACGCACGCGCGCGACCTGCCCATCGAGGGGCGCAGCCTGCAGGGCATCCACCTCGCCATGGAGTTCCTGCACGCGAACACGAAGTCGCTGCTCGACTCCAACCTCGAGGACGGCCGGTACGTCTCGGCCAAGGGCAAGCACGTGGTGGTCATCGGCGGCGGCGACACCGGCACCGACTGCGTCGGCACCGCCATCCGCCACGGGGCCCGCAGCGTGACCCAGCTCGAGATCATGGCGCGCCCGCCCGACCAGCGGCCCAGGGACAACCCGTGGCCGCAGTGGCCCCGGGTGCTGAAGACCGACTACGGCCAGGAGGAGGCGAAGGCGGTCTTCGGGCACGACCCGCGCCGCTTCTGCGCGCTCACCAAGCGCTTCATCGGGGACGCGCAGGGCAGGGTGAAGGAGCTGCACCTGGTGGAGGTGGAGTGGGTGAAGGGCCCCGACGGCCGCTCCGGCCCGAAGGAGATCCCGCACACCGACCGGATCGTCCCCGCCGACCTGGTGCTGCTCGCGCTCGGCTTCGTCGGGCCCGAGAAGCCGATGCTGCAGCAGTTCGGCGTGAAGCTGGACGACCGCGGCAACGTGTGGACCGACGAGCACCGGATGACGAGCGTGCCCGGCGTGTTCGCCGCGGGCGACATGGCCCGCGGGCAGTCGCTGGTGGTGTGGGCCATCCGCGAGGGCCGCCAGGCCGCGCAGGCGGTGGACCGGTTCCTCTCGCACGGCGAGACGGTGCTGCCCCCCTGACCCGGGCACGGCGAGGCCCCGCCCGCCCCCGGAACGCGCCGGGGTGGGCGGGGCCGCGCCTCGCCGGCGGCGGCGACTACCGCGCCCCGGACGATCCCTGCTGCTGCGCGCCGCCCTGCACCTCGATGCGGATGGCCTGCGGCTGGCCGCCCTGCTCCGAGTAGGACGCGCGCACCTGCGCGCCCTCCTTCACGTCGGAGATCGAGGCGCGCTTCCCGTCCTTCATCACCGGCGTGTCGGCCCCGACCTTGAGCTTCAGCTCCTGGCCGCCCGCCTGATCGCGCAGCACCAGCTCCTGGCTGCTCGCGCTGACCACCTGGCCGGTCGCGGTCTTCTGCTCGCCGCCCGCCTGGCCGCTCGCGCCCGCGGCGCTGCCGGTGCCGGCCGCCGCGGCGCCCGTCTGCTGCTCCGCCTGCGCGGTCTGCTGCTGGGCGGTCTGCGACTGCTGCTGCGCCTGCTGGTCCTTCTGCTCGGCGGCGCCGGTCTTCTGCTCGGCCTTCTGCCGGGCGTCCGCCAGCTTCTCCTGGGACTCGCGGAGGTCCTTCTGCGCGTCCGCGGCCTGGTCATGCTCCTTCGCGGCCTGCTTCGACGCGTCCGCCGCCTGCTCCTGGCTCCGCTCGGCCTGCTGCGACGCGGTGGCGCCCGGCGCCGAGCCCTGCTGCGAGCGATCGCCCTTGTCCTGGCAGCCTGCGACCACGAGCAGCGCCGCCGCTCCGAGGGCCACGCCCAACCCACGACTCACGTCCATGTCGTTCCCCTCCCGGCGCCGTTCAATGGGGCACCGGCGCTCAAGGTGGGAACGGCGGCCGGCGGACGCGAGGGCGGGGCGCGGGGGCGAGCGCCTGCGGCCGCGGGCGACGGCCGCCTGGCGCGCCCGCCGGAGGGGCGGGGCTCCCTCCCTGCCTCGACTCCCGCTCACCCTGAGCGTAGGCGAGCCGCAGGCTCGCCGGAGTCGAAGGGCGCTCGGGATGAGCGCCTTCGTCCGCTCACCCTCGACCGCTCACCCTGTAGGCGAGCCGACAGGCTCGCCGGAGTCGAAGGGTCAGGCGTGCACGCGCCGTGGCGGCATGAGGTGCCGCCAGCGGCTGCCCTCCTCGCGCGCCGACCCGGGGCGCCGCGTGACGATGGGCAGGATGGCGGCCACGAGCAGCATGATCGCGATCACCGGCAGCGCGCCGGAGAACGAGCCGGTGAGGTCCTTCACCCGCGCCACGAAGATGGGGCCGACGATGCCGCCCACGCCCCAGGCCAGCAGGATCCACCCGTAGTTCACGCCCATGTACTTCGTGCCGAAGTAGTCGGCGGTGAACGAGGGCATGGTGCCGAAGCCGCCGCCGTAGTCGAGCAGGACGATCGCGAACAGCAGCGCGACCAGCGGCAGCGAGTGGACGCCGCCCACCGCGAAGAAGATGACCACCTGCGAGCCGTAGATGAGCAGGTAGGCGAGGTTGCGGCCGATGCGATCCGAGATCGCGCCCCAGAAGAAGCGGCCCAGGCCGTTGAACAGCGCGATGAAGCCGTAGACCGCCAGCGCGCTCTCCGGCGACGCGCCGGTGAGCTCGCGCATGATGGGCACCGCGTTCGAGATGAACAGGATGCCGGCGGTGACGTTCAGGAACAGCATCGCCCAGAGCGCCCAGAACTGCGGCGTGCGCAGCGCCTCCGAGGGCGGGTAGTCGCGCGCCACGCGCGCGGCGGGTGCGGCGGCCGGCGCCGCCGAGGGCGCGGCCCCGGGGGCCGGCGCGGCCGCCGCCGCGGTCGGGTTCCGCATGGCGAGCGCGCAGACGCCGCCGACGATGGCGAACACCACCCCCGACCAGAGGAACGTCTGCATCACCGCCGAGACCGCGCCCGGCGACATGGCCGCGGCCGCGTCGCCGCCGTGCCGCGCCGCGAGGACCCGGCCGGCCTCGCGCGACGCCTCGGCGAAGGCGGGGACGTTCTTCAGCAGGTTGTTGTAGATGAACGCGCCCAGGCCGAAGCCCATCACCACCATGCCCGTGCCGAGGCCGCGCTTGTCCGGGAACCACTTCGTCACCGCCGCGACCGGCGTCACGTAGCCGAGGCCGAGGCCCAGGCCGCCGATCACGCCGTAGGTGGCGTAGATCCAGGGCGCCCCGAAGCGCGCCGTCCCCAGCCCGGCGAGCACGTTCCCGAGGCCCCACAGCACGATGCCGGTGACCGCCACCGGCCGCGGGCCGGAGCGGTCCTGCCAGCGGCCGCCCAGGATCGCGCCCACGCCCAGGAAGAAGATCGAGAGCGCGAACGCCCAGGTGGTGGTGGTGCTGGACCAGCCGAACGCCGCGATGAGCGGCTGGGTGAACAGGCTCCACGAGTAGACGGTGCCGAGGCACGCCATGGTGATCGTGCCGGCCACCGCGATGAACCAGCGGTTCGACGTCATGTCCTCCCCCTCCCTCCGCCGGCGGCACCCCCGCGCCGCCGGCCCCGATCAGCCGCCCAGGCCGCGCATCGGCAGGAGCACCAGCCCCGCCCCGGCGTCCTCCATGTGGTGGCGGGGTGCCTTGCGCCAGAGCGCGCCGCGCACCGCCTCCGCCAGCGCGTCGTCCCCGGCGCCGCCGCGGATCATGTCCCGCAGGTTGACGCGGTCCTGGCCGCCCAGGCAAGCCTGGAACCCGCCGTCCGCCGCCACCCGGGCGCGGTTGCAGTCCTCGCAGAAGTTCTCGGTCATGGCGCCGATGAAGCCGACGAGCCCGGTGCGCCCGGCGGCGTCGCGCGCGCGCATGTGCCGCGCCGGCCCCCAGCCCTTCCAGCCGTCCGGCTCGAGCGCGAAGCCCTGCGCCTCCAGCCCGGCGCGCACCTCGGCGAGCGGCACCGGCGCCCCGCCGCCGAACGGCATCTGCTCGATGAAGCGCGGGAGCGCGCCGCGGTCCCAGGCGTACCGCACCAGCGCGCCCAGCTCGTCCTCGTTCACGCCGCGCATCACGACCGTGTTGAGCTTGAGCGAGCGGAAGCGGCCCGCCGCGGCGTCGATGCCGGCCAGGATCCGGTCCAGGCGCGCCCCCTTGCCCGAGACGCCGCCGAGCCGCTCCGGCACCAGCGTGTCGAGCGACACGTTCACCGCGCCCAGCCCGGCCGCGCGGAGCGGCGCCACCAGCTCCTCGAGGCGGTGGCCGTTCGTGGTCAGCGCGACCTCCTCGATGCCCGGGGTGCCGGCGGCATCCGCGACGATCTCGACCAGGTCCTTGCGCAGCGTGGGCTCGCCGCCGGTGAGCCGGACGCGCCGGACGCCCAGCCCGGCGAAGACGCGCACCAGCCGCGCGATCTCGGGGCGCTGCAGGAGCGCGTCGGGCGCCTCGTGCTCGGCGGGGGAGCAGTAGGTGCAGCGGAAGTTGCACCGGTCGGTGAGCGACACGCGCAGGTAGCGGATGAGGCGCCCCTGGGCGTCGGCCAGGGCCGGCCCCTTGCGCGGCGCCGCGGGCGCGGTTTCACGGAGCTGCTCCATGCTCGGCGGTCTCCTTGCCCGTGGGATCGATGCCGGGAGGGGACGGCATGCGGGGGCGGGCCCCTTCCTTCCTAGCCAGCTCCGCCGCCCCGCGCCCGGCGCGCTGCGGCTCGAAGGTCGCGTGCGGGTCCCGCGCGGAGGCCCGGCCCGCGGCCACCACCCCGAACCGCAGCGCCAGGGTGCCCAGGAGGGCCAGCGCGCCCGACGCAGCGTGTCGTCGGCGCCAGGTCCGCTCCGGCAGGAGGTCCACCACCGCCGAGGCGAGCAGCAGGCCGCGGGCGGTGCGCAGCAGGAACCCGCCCCGGCCGCGCCGGAGCGCCCGCTCGACGCGCGGCACGGCCGCGGCCTCGCGGTGCAGCGCGCGCGACAGGGCCAGCTCGGCGCCCTTCGCCACCAGGCCGAACCGGTGGGCCATCTCCCCGCCCGGCCCGGGGGTGCGCCACAGGTCGAACAGGGCGCCCGCGCTCACCGCGCCCGAGAACGCGAACAGCACCGGCAGCGTGTTGCGGGTGGCCTGCCAGACCGGCACCGCCGTGTTCGCGAGGAGCACGCCGGTGTAGCCCACCAGCGGCAGCCCGAGCACCGCCGAGCCCGCCGCGGCGACGCCGGCGGAGCGCTCGAGCGCGCGGGGCCCCGCGACGAGCGCGGGCAGCGCGGCCGCGCCGGAGAGCGCGCCGAACCCGGTCAGCACCCAGGTCCCCATGTTCATGGGCGAGGTGGGCCGGAACACGCGCAGCATGTTGAGGAAGCGCGCCGGGCGGCCCAGGTCGCGGACGAGCAGCACCGCGCTGGCCGCGGCCCCGCCCGCCGCCACCAGGCGGCAGCGGCGCACCAGCGTGGCGGTGCCCTCGCCGCCCGCGAGCGACGCCGCGGCGCCGAGCACGGCGGACGCGCCGGCCAGCCCGCCCACGAAGAAGTACGCCGGGATCTCCCAGCGCCACACCGGCTCCTTCAGCACCGGCTGGCCGTAGTAGCTCGGCCCCTCCGGCGCCGCGAGCGCGTCGGCGGGTGGCTCGTCCCAGGCGCGCTCCGCCGGCCGGTCCCGGCCGGCCGCGGGCCCGTCCAGCGCGCGCACCCGCTGCGCCGACCCCTCGCCCAGGAGCTCGCCCAGCCGCGGGTCCACGTTGCGCCCGTCGCGCGGGCGCGCCGACTCGCGGGTGGGATCCGTGCCGGCCTCGTTCATCACGCCCTCCTCGCCGAGAGCACCGCCCCGAGCGCCAGCGCCGCCAGCGACAGCACCCCCGTCGCCATCGCGCGCCAGCTCGCCACGATCTTCGCGGTCGGCACCACGGGATCCGGCGGGAGCCCGTACACCTCGGGCCGGTCGCAGAGCAGGAAGAACGCGTGCAGCCCCTCGGTGCCGGGCTGGCTCTGCGCGCTCTCGCCGTACAGGTGCGCGCCGCCGACGCCGCGGGACCGGAGCTGCTCGACCCGGGTCCGGGCGCGCTCGCGCAGGTCCTCGAGCGGGCCGAACTGGATCGACGCCGTCGGGCACGCCTTGGCGCAGGCCGGCACCATGCCGCCCTCCAGCCGGTCGTAGCAGAGCGTGCACTTCCAGGCGCGCCCGTCGTCCTCGCGCCGGTCCACCACGCCGAACGGGCAGGCCGACACGCAGTAGCCGCAGCCGTTGCACACGTCGGGCTGGATGTAGACCGAGCCGAACTCGGTCCGCAGGATCGCGCCGGTGGGGCAGGCCTCCAGGCAGCCGGCGCGCTCGCAGTGCTTGCAGACGTCGCTCATCATCAGCCAGGAGAACTTCCCGAGCGCCTGCTGCGAGGGCCCGAGCGCGGCCGGCACGTCGGCGAGGTGCGTGGGGGCGACGTCGTGGAGCAGCGACGTCGGGGCGGGCTGGCCGAGCGGCCGGAGCTCCGCGAACGCGCCCGCGCCGGCCTCGATCCCGTCGCGCGGGCTGCCCTGGCCGGGCAGCGGCTCGGTCCGCTCCACGAAGGCCACGTGGCGCCAGGTGGACGCGCCCAGCGCGCCGGTGTTGTCGTAGCTCATCCCGGTGAGCGAGAAGCCGTCGTCGGGGAGCTGGTTCCACTGCTTGCACGCGACCTCGCAGGCCTTGCAGCCGATGCAGAGCGTCGTGTCGGTGAAGAACCCCATCTCCTGCACGGGACGCCTCCTTGCGATCAGCGGGGCTCGGGCGGCTCCACCGGCGGGCTGCGCTTCTTCGCGTGCAGGCCGGGGAGGTCGCGCGGCGCGTGGATCCGCGGCTCGGGCTCGCGCAGCGCGACGCCGTCGGTGACGGAGCGGCGGCCGCGCGCGTGGCGGCCGGAGCGGATGTCCCCGGTGAACGCCTTGGACTCCTGGATGCTGACGTTGGGATCCGCCACGAAGCCGATGAGCTCGTTGGCGGGATCGCCGGTGACCCGGCCCACGAAGCTCCAGTGGTAGGGCAGGCCGATGGTGTGGACGGTCCGGCCGCCCTTCACCCGGAGCGGACGCATGCGATCCGTGACCAGCACCCGGCACTCGATCTCGCCGCGCGCGGTGGTGATGGTGGCCCAGCCGCCGTTGCGGAGCCCGCGCTCGGCGGCCAGCTCGCGCGAGACCTCGCAGAACATCTCCGGCTGCAGCTCGGAGAGCCAGGAGAGCCAGCGGCTCATCCCGCCGGCGGTGTGGTGCTCGGTGAGCCGGTAGGTGGTGAGCACGAACGGGAAGCGCGGATCGCCCCAGGCGGCGTGGTACGGGTTGTCGCGCCGGTGCCACTCCATCCGCGCCGGGTTGCACTGCTGCGGGTAGAGCGGGTTCTCGAGGACCGACTCCTCCGGCTCGTAGTGCGTCGGGAACGGGCCGTCGAGCAGCCCGGAGGGCGCGAACAGCCAGCCCTTCCCGTCGGCCTGCATGATGAACGCGTCGTCGCCGGAGATGGCCGCGGTGCCGCGGGCCCCGGGCGGCGGGCGGTAGGAGGGCGGCCGGTCCTTCACGAAGTCCGGCACGTCGTAGCCGGTCCACTGCCGCTGCTCCTCGTCCCACCAGACGTAGCGCTTCCGCTCCGACCAGGGGCGGCCCTCGGGATCGGCCGAGGTGCGGTTGTAGAGGATGCGGCGGTTGGCGGGCCAGGCCCAGCCCCAGTCCGGCGCCACCCAGTGCTGCTCGCGCTCGGGCCGGCGGCGCGCGGTCTGGTTCACCCCGTCCCGGAAGCAGCCGGAGTAGATCCAGCAGCCGCAGGCGGTGGAGCCGTCGTCCTTCAGCTCGGCGAACCCCGGCACCGGCCTGCCGTCCGCCACGGTGAACCCGTTCACCTCGCGCAGCACCGCCTCGGCGTCGGGGTCCTCCTGCGGGCCGCGGGTGGGGTAGTCCCAGGTCAGCGCCTGGATCGCGCGGTCCTTCGGGTCGGTGGACCCGGCGTACAGCGCCTTGAGGCGCTTGCCCAGGTGGTAGGTGAAGTGCAGCTCGCTGCGGCAGTCGCCGCGCGGCTCCACCGCCCGGTGGTGCCACTGCAGCATGCGCTGCGTGTTGGTGAAGGAGCCGTCCTTCTCGGTGTGCGTGGCGGCCGGGAAGAAGAACACCTCGGTGCGGATCTCCTCGGTCCGCACCTCGCCGCGCGCGATCTCGGGGGCGGTGCGCCAGAACTCGGCGGTCTCGGTGAGCGTGAAGTCGCGCACCACCAGCCAGTCGAGCGCTCGCAGGCCCTTGCGGTGCAGCGCGCCGTGCATCGACCCGACGGTCGGGTTCTCGCCCATCACGAAGTAGCCCTTCAGCTTCCCGTCGGCCATCTCGGACACGGTCACCATGTGCGAGTGGTTCCCGGTGAGGCGCGGCAGGAGATCGAACAGGAAGTCGTTCTCCGGGGTGGCGGCGGTGCCGAACCAGGCCTTGCACAGCGAGACCACGTACTTGCGGAACTCGCTCCACCAGTGCGTGGCCGAGGCGTTGTTGTTCACGTACTGGTCCAGGCCGCGGTCGGGCAGCGACGCGTGCGGCATGGGCAGGTAGCCGGGCAGGATGTCGAACAGCGTCGGGATGTCGGTGGAGCCCTGGATCGACGCGTGGCCGCGCAGCGCCATGATCCCGCCGCCGGGCCGGCCGATGTTGCCGAGCAGGAGCTGCAGGATGGCCGCGGTGCGGATGTACTGCACGCCCACGGTGTGCTGCGTCCAGCCGACCGCGTAGCAGAACGCGCCGGTGCGCTCGCGCCCGGAGTTCCGGCCCAGCGTCTCGGCCACCTTGAGGAAGAGCGCCTTCGGGATCCCGCAGGTCTCCTCCACCATCTCCGGCGTGTAGCGGGCGAAGTGCCTCCTGAGGAGCTGGAACACGCAGCGCGGGTGCCGGAGCGTCGGGTCGGTCTCGCGCTCCAGCATCTTCGTGCCGCGCAGATCGCCGCGGCCGGCGCCCTCCTCGCCGTACACGAGCTTGTGCCCCGCGGCCGGCACCACGCCGTCCACGCCCTGGTACTTCCAGGTCTCCCACGAGTAGGTGTTCGACTCCGCGTCGAAGCCGCTGAAGAAGCCCTCCAGGTCCTCGGTGTCGCGGAAGCCCTCGTCCACGATGGTGCTCGCGTTGGTGTACGCGCGCACGTACTCCTCGAACCACAGGTCGTGCTCGAGCACGTGGTGGATGATCCCGCCCAGGAACGCGATGTCGCTGCCCGGGCGGATGGGCACGTGCAGGTCGGACACGGCGCTGGTGCGGGTGAAGCGCGGATCCACGTGGATGATCGTGGCGCCCCGGTTCTTCGCCTCCATCACCCAGCGGAACGCCACCGGGTGGCACTCGGCCATGTTCGAGCCCTGCACGACGATCCAGTCGGAGTTCTGCAGGTCGCCGGGGAAGGTGGTGGCGCCGCCGCGGCCGAACGAGATCCCCAGACCGGGGACCGTGGAGCTGTGTCAGATCCGCGCCTGGTTCTCCACCTGCACCACGCCGAGGGCGGTGAAGAGCTTCTTGAGGAGGTAGTTCTCCTCGTTGTCGAGCGTGGCGCCGCCGAGGTGCGCGATGCCGAGCGTGCGCCGCACCTGGTCGCCGTGGTGCTCGGCGCCCTCGTCCTCGACCCGCTCCTGCCAGGTCTCGTCGCGCGCCTTCTTCACGCGCTGCGCGACCATCTCCATCGCCTGCTCGAGGGGGATGGCCTCCCAGGACGTGCCGCCGGGCCGGCGGTAGAGCACCTGCTCCAGCCGGTGCGCGCCGGTCACCAGCTGGAACGTGGCCGCGCCCTTCGGGCAGAGGCAGCCCTGGGACACCGGCGAGTCGGGATCGCCCTCGATGTCGACGATCTTCTCGTCCTTCACGTAGACGAGCTGCCCGCAGCCGACCGCGCAGTAGGGGCAGATCGAGCGCGCCACGCGATCCGCCGACGCGGTGCGCGGCGCGAGCGAGCGGGTGCGCGGGGACGCGGCGGTCGAGCCCAGGCCCGACGGATCGCGGCGGCGGAGCTGGCGCAGCACGGGCCAGTCCGAGAGGACGGGGAGCTTCGGCATCGCAGGGATCTCCTGCGATGAACCTCGGTCTCGACCGGTGCCGCGGCAACCGGCCCCGCGCCGTCTAAGGTCCCGTCAGCCCGAGCCGCTCGCCGTTCGCGTAGACGTTCATGCGCTCGCCGCGCACGAACCCGCAGAGCGTCACCCCGGCCGCGCGGGCCAGGTCCGCCGCCAGGCTCGACGGCGCGGACACGCTCGCCACCACCGGCACGCCGGCGGCCGCCGCCTTCTGCACGATCTCGAAGCCGGCGCGCCCGCTCACCGCGAGCAGCGCCGGCGCGGTCGCGGCGCGCGGGCCGGCGCGGCCGGCCCGCAGCGCCGCGCCGACCACCTTGTCCACCGCGTTGTGCCGCCCCACGTCCTCGGCGGCCGCGATGGGCGCGCCGTCGCGGCCCACCAGCACGGCCGCGTGCAGCCCGCCGGTGCGCTCGAACACCGGCTGGCTGCGCGCCAGGAGCTCCATGCCCGCCGCCACGAGCGCCGGCGGGACCGGCTCGCCCGCGGGCAGCGGGCGGATCCGCTCCATGAGGTGGTCGATGGTCAGCCGGCCGCAGACGCCGCAGGCCGCGCTCACCGGGACGAAGCGGCGGCCCTCGAGGATGCGCTCCGGGTCGATCCGCATCCCGGCGGCCGACCGCACGTCCATCACGTTGCCGTAGCCCTCCTCGCCCGGCCGGCCGCAGTGGATGACCGTGCCGACGTCCTCGACGCCGGCGATGATGCCCTCGGCGAACAGGAAGCCGAGCGCCAGGTCGCCGTCCGCGCCGGGCGTCCGCATCGTGGTGGCGAGCCGCTCGCCGTCCACCCGGATCTCGAGGGGCTCCTCGACCGCGAGGGCGTCGCGCACCGCGCCGCCGTTCCGCAGCACCGTCCGCTCCGCCACCGCGCCCGCCGGCGCGGCGGCGCGCTTGAGGGAGGTTTCCATGGCGGGAAGGTAACGGAGCGGCCGCCCAGGGGGGCGGGAAAAGCAAGGAGGTGGGGCGCGCGCCGGGCGGTCCGGTCGCGCGCCCCGGGAGCTGCCGCCGTGACCCGGCAACTCGCGGGCGAAGCTAATCGAGCCGCACGGCGGACGCAGCGGTCCGGACGGGACGTTTTCGGGTCCGTCACATCCGTCCTCCTGGCCGCTCGACGGGCCGTGCTGCTCCGCGGGGCAGCCGGGGCCGCGCGGCTGCGCAAGCGATGCGCGCCGGCGGGCGTCGTGCGTCCGTCGGAGAGCCCGCTTAAGCTAGACCGCTTGCGCGCGAACCCTGCCAGCCCGGCGCCCGATCTCGAGGGCGAGCCGCTCCCCGCCGCGGCGCGCGCCATCGTGGCGGAGGAGGAGGCGCTCCTCGCGACGGTGCAGCGGGCGCTCGCGGCCCGGCTCGCGCCGGCGCGCGCGGAGGGCGACCTGGTCGAGCGCCTGCGCGACCTGCGCGACGAGGCGCTGGAGGCGACGCCCAAGGACCTGCCCACGGTGTTCCAGGAGATGGGGCTGCTGCGCGCGGTGATGGAGCGGGTCCGCCCGGACCAGCTCCCCGACCCCGCCGCGCCGTACTTCGCGCACCTGCGCGTGCACGAGGGCGGCGAGCGGCGCGACTACTTCCTCGGCCGCCACACGTTCGTGGACCGGCCCGCCGGCGTGCGCGTGGTGGACTGGCGGTTCGCGCCGGTCGCCGGGATCTTCTACCGGTACCGCGAGGGCGAGGAGTTCGAGGAGGCGTTCCCGGGCCGGGTCGCGGCCGGCACGGTCGAGGCGCGGCGGGTGGTGGTGGTGGAGCGCGGGGTGCTGAC
>NZ_BAZG01000015.1 GCF_000964525.1 Anaeromyxobacter sp. PSR-1 | reverse complement strand
GTGGCGCGCGCTCCGGCGCGAAACGCCGCCGACGACGTCGCGCTCAGCTCCGCGAAACTCCGCCGCGACCTCGGCGAACTCCCGCAGGACGCGCTGGGTGGTCCGGTTCCAGCCGCTCGACCCGATGGCGCGCGAGAGCTCGGCGCTGCGCCCGGTGGCGAGCAGCCTCCCGAACAGCCGCAGGTGGCGGCCGAGCGTGAAGCGCTCCGGCGCGTCCGCGACCGCGTCCTCGGGCGGCGGCCGGAGGCGCCGCAGCTCCGGGTCCACCAGGAAGAAGACCACCGGGTGCAGCACGCTGCCCCCGCCGCCGGCGTCCACCAGGTCCACCGCCAGCCCGATGGGCGCGTTGTCGAAGACGCCGCCGTCCACGTAGTCGTGGCACTCCCCGGGCGCGCGCTCCCCCCCGGCGTCGGCCCGCTCGGGCGCGCACAGCCGCCGGGGCGCGAAGGCCATCGGCACCGCCGCCGACGCCAGCAGCGCGTCCTCGATCACCTGCGGCCGGAACGGCGCCGCGTCGCCGGCCGCGGGGACGCCGTCCAGCTCGAGCACGCTCTCCGACAGCTCGCCGGGCAGCAGCGGCTGGCGGCGCACGGCGACGGCGCCGTCCGGCGCCACCTCCAGGCGCCACGGGACGACGAGCCGCTGCGTCGAGGTGGTGAGCCCCGCCACGTCGCGCTGGCGCGGCTCGGCCTGCGTCACCGCGATCCCGAGCGGCACCCGGCAGCCGGGGCGGAAGGCCCCGGCCGCCTCCGGGCCGAACAGCGCCGAGCGGATCAGCGCGCCGGTCCGCTCCAGCGGCGCCGCGGACAGCAGGCCGTCCCCCGGCCGGTAACCCCGCGCCGAGCGCGGCAGCAGCTCGTCGAAGTCGAGGTGGATCCAGGCGCTCAGCAGCAGGTTCTCGTCCACGTCGCCGGCGCGCTCCGGCTGCGCGCACCAGGTCGCGGCGGCCAGGAGCGCGTTCACCGCGCCGGCGGACGTCCCGGTCACCGCCGCCAGCCGCGGCCGGAAGAGCGCCGCGAGCTCGCCCCTCCCTTCGCGGACCGCGGTGAGGTACCGGACCGTGGCCCAGGACAGGCCCGCCTCGTAGGCGCCCAGGCTGACCCCGCCGCTCACCGTGAACGCGACCAGGTCGTCGGGCCGCCCGCCCGCCTCGGCCGGCGCAGGCCCCTCGCCGCGCGCGCCCACCGGCGCCAGGATCGCGAGGCCGATGGCGACGACGGCGGCGCGGCGCGGGATCACCGCGCCACTCTGCGCGACCCACCGTGCACCGTCAACGCGCGCGCGCACCGCCCGCCACGAAGGCCTCGAACCAGCCGAGCACGGCGGCCTCGATGGGCTCCTGCGCCCGGTCCACGACCGGCGCGATGCCCGCCGCCTCGAGCCGCTCCCTCGGGCAGCTGCCGACGCGCGCGACCAGCACGGCCCTGCAGTCGCCGATCGCGCGCAGCGCCCCCTCCAGCACGTCCTCCTCGCCGGCGCCGCCGCGGCAGGTCCGCTCCACCCGCCGCACGCCCACCAGCCGCGCGCCGCCCCGATCCACGTCGTAGACCAGCAGCTCCTGCGCGTGGCCGAAGTGCTCGTTCACCAGGCCGCCGCCGCGCGTCGCGACCGCCACGCGGGCCCGGACGGCCGGGTCGATCCCCGCCACGCGGGCCAGCGCGTCCTGCCGCGCCGCCTCTGCGCGCGCGCGCACCCGCTCCGCCGCGGCCCGGTGGGCGGCCCGCACCTCCGCCGCGTCGCGCGCGGGCTCCGGCGGCAGGGCCGCGAGCGCGAACTCGGCGCCGCGGTCCTGGCCGATCAGCCCCACCGCGTCGGCGCGGCACTGCCGGCAGTGGCGCATCACCCGCCCGTCCGCGGCGCAGGCCCGCTGCACCGCCTCCAGCTCGGCGGCGGTGGGCCCGCGCTGGCCAGTGAGGCCGTACCGCGTCCCGTGCTCCGCGGCCGAGACGAGCGGCATCACGTTGTGGAGGAACACGCCCATCCCGCGGAGGCGCCGGCTCACCTCCGGCAGGTGCGCGTCGTTCACGCCCGGGATCACCACCGAGTTGACCTTGCAGAGGACGCGGCGGGCCACCAGGCGCTCGATGCCCTCGAGCTGGCGCTCGGAGAGGATCCGCGACGCCTCGGCCCCGCGCACCCGGCGCCCCTTCCAGACGATCCAGGGGTGGATCCGCTCGCCCACCGCCGGGTCCACCATGTTCACGGTGACCGTGACGTGCCGGACCTCCAGCGCGGCCAGGCGATCGACGTGATCGGGCAGCGCCAGGCCGTTGGTGGAGAGGCACGGGGTCAGGTCCGGCAGCTCGCGGCGGAGCCGCTCCAGCACCGCGAAGGTCGGCGCCGGGTTCGCCAGCGGATCGCCCGGCCCCGCGATGCCCACCACCGAGAGCTGCGGCACGGCGGCCGCCACGGCGTGGATCTTGGCGAGCGCCTGGTCCGGCGTGAGCCGCTCGGAGACCACGCCGGGGCGGCTCTCGTTGGCGCAGTCGTACTTCCGGTTGCAGTAGTGGCACTGGATGTTGCAGCCGGGCGCGACCGCGACGTGCATCCGCGCGAAGTGGTGGTGCGCCTCCTCGCTGTAGCAGGGGTGCTGGCGCACGCGCGCCGCGACGTCGGCGGGCAGCGCGCGGGCGGCGGGGGGCGGGCGGGAGCAGCCCGCGGGGGCGTCTTCGGCGTAGCAGGTGAACGCGGAGCGCATCGTGCGCGCCGGCAGTGCACCGGGCGTTCCACGCCGGCGCCGCCTGCGCAGCGGACGATCGCCGGCGCCGCGGGAGCGCGATGTCGCGTCCCGAACCCGCCCGTGTCCGGTTCCGGCCACGGCGGGGTCCGGAACCCGACAAGCCCGGGCGCCCCTCCGGCGTGGGCGGCGCGGAACGCACGCCCGCGGCCGCTTCCGCGCCCCGCCGCCGGCTGGCCCGCCGCTCGCAATGCGGCAGGCCACCGGCCGACGCTCACCGCGACCGGGGCCGGTCGCCGCCAGGCGACCACGGGAACGGAGACGACATGAGGCAGATCGCAATCTACGGGAAGGGCGGCATCGGCAAGTCCACCACCACGCAGAACACGGTGGCGGGCCTCGCCTCGCTCGGCAAGAAGGTGATGATCGTCGGCTGCGATCCGAAGGCCGACTCGACCCGGCTCATCCTCCACGCGAAGGCGCAGGCCACCGTGATGGACCTGGTGCGCGAGCGCGGCACCGTCGAGGACCTCGAGCTCGGGGACGTGATGAAGGTCGGCTTCGGCGCCGTGAAGTGCGTCGAGTCCGGCGGCCCGGAGCCGGGGGTCGGCTGCGCGGGCCGCGGCGTCATCACGGCCATCAACTTCCTGGAGGAGCAGGGCGCGTACACCCCGGACCTCGACTTCGTCTTCTACGACGTGCTCGGCGACGTGGTGTGCGGCGGGTTCGCCATGCCCATCCGCGAGAACAAGGCCGAGGAGATCTACATCGTGTGCTCCGGCGAGATGATGGCCATGTACGCGGCCAACAACATCGCCCGCGGCATCCTCAAGTACGCCTCGTCCGGCAAGGTCCGGCTGGCGGGCCTCATCTGCAACAGCCGCAAGACCGATCGCGAGTACGAGCTCATCGACGCGCTCGCGAAGCGCCTCGGCACGCAGATGATCCACTTCGTGCCGCGCGACAACGAGGTCCAGCGCGCCGAGCTGCGCCGCATGACGGTCATCGAGTACGCGCCGCAGCACCCGCAGGCGGACGAGTACCGCGAGCTGGCGCGCAAGATCGCCGAGAACAGGATGCTGGTGGTCCCGAAGCCGCTGGAGATGGAGGAGCTCGAGGACCTGCTGCTCGAGTACGGGATCATGGCCCCCGAGGACGAGTCGAAGGTCGGCAAGGCCGCCGCGGTCGCGTAGGCCAGGCACGCAGGACGCACGGAGGGATCGCACCATGGCGGACGACGTGAAGGTGAAGACGGTCGAGGGCATCACCCGGGAGTCCACGCAGGCGATGATCGACGAGGCGCTCGCGCGCTACCCGGAGAAGGGGCGGAAGAAGCGCGCCCCGCACCTCGCGCCCAACGATCCCTCCGCGTGCTCGACCTGCGTGAAGTCGAACCGGAAGACGGTCCCCGGCGTGATGAGCGCGCGCGGCTGCGCCTACGCCGGGGCCAAGGGCGTGGTGTGGGGGCCGATCCGCGACATGGCCCACGTCTCCCACGGGCCGGTGGGCTGCGGCTGGTACTCGTGGGGGACCCGCCGCAACCTCATGTCCGGCAGGAACGGCGTCACCCAGTTCGCCATGCAGATGACGTCCGACTTCCAGGAGAAGGACATCGTCTACGGCGGCGACAAGAAGCTGGCGGTGCTGCTGAAGGAGGTGAAGGAGCTGTTCCCGCTCGCGAAGGGCATCTCGGTGCTGTCCGAGTGCCCGGTCGGCCTCATCGGCGACGACATCAACGCGGTCGCGAAGAAGATGTCGGCCGAGCTGGACCTGCCGGTCGTGCCCTGCAACTGCGAGGGCTTCCGCGGCGTCTCGCAGTCGCTCGGGCACCACATCTCCAACGACACCATCCGCGACTACGTCATCGAGACCCGCACCTTCGGCGAGCCCGCCGGCCCGTACGACGTCGCGCTGATCGGCGACTACAACATCGGCGGCGACGTCTGGAGCGCGCGGGCCCTGCTCGAGGAGATCGGCCTGAACGTGAAGGCCACCTGGACCGGCGACGGCGAGCTCGAGCGCATCGCGGCCACCCACCAGGTGAAGCTGAACCTCATCCACTGCTACCGGTCCATGAACTACATGTGCCGGGTCATGGAGGAGAAGTACGGGATCCCCTGGCTGGAGTTCAACTTCTTCGGCCCGACCAAGATCGCCGAGAGCCTGCGCAGGATCGCCGAGCGCTTCGACGACCGCATCAAGGAGAGCGTCGAGCAGGTGATCGCCCGGCATGAGGTGGAGACGAGGCAGGTCATCGACACCTACCGGCCGCGCCTCGAGGGCAAGAAGGTGATGCTGTACGTCGGCGGCCTCCGCCCGCGCCACACGGTCGGCGCCTACGAGGACCTGGGGATGCAGGTGGTCGGCTCGGGCTACGAGTTCGCCCACTCCGACGACTACGACCGCACGCAGCCGGAGATGCCCGACGCCACCGTCATCTACGACGACGCGTCCGAGGCCGAGCTGGAGCACTTCGTGAGCCGGCTGAAGCCCGACCTGGTCGCGTCCGGCATCAAGGAGAAGTACGTCTTCCAGAAGATGGGCCTGCCGTTCCGGCAGATGCACAGCTGGGACTACTCCGGCCCGTACCACGCCTACCAGGGCTTCCCGGTCTTCGCCCGCGACATCGACATGGCCATCAACAGCCCGACCTGGAAGCTCGTGAAGGCGCCGTTCTAGCCGGCGTTCCCCGCACCACCCGCGATCACGCAGCGCACGCCGCCCGAGGGACGGATGGGTCCCCGTGCGTCCGGAGGAGCAGGACATGGCGAACAACCTCGGCCTCACCGTGAAGCCCGTCACCCCCACCACGCCGGAGGAGGAGGCCCGGGTGGCGGCCTGGATCGACACCCCGGAGTACCGCGAGAAGAACTTCGCGCGGCAGGCGCTGGTGGTGAACCCGGTGCACGCGTGCCAGCCGCTCGGCGCGGAGCTGGCCGCGCACGGCTTCGAGGGCACCCTCCCCTTCGTGCACGGCTCGCAGGGGTGCGCGTCGTACTACCGCTCCACGCTCAACCGGCACTTCCGCGAGCCGGCCCCGGCGGTGTCCGACTCGATGACCGAGGACGGCGCGGTGTTCGGCGGGCAGAACAACCTGCACGAGGGGCTCGAGAACGCGGTCGCGCTCTACGAGCCCAGGATGCTCGCCATCTTCACGTCCTGCATGCCCGAGGTGATCGGCGACGACCTGACCGCGTTCATCAAGAACGCCCGGCAGAAGGGCGCGCTGCCGAAGGACCTGCCGGCGCCGTACGCCAACACGCCCAGCTTCAGCGGCACGCACGTCACCGGCTACGACGCCATGCTCGCGGCCATCCTCCAGACGCTCACCGAGGGCAGGAAGGTCGAGGGGCGCTGCACCGGCAGGCTGAACTTCCTCACCGGCTTCGACGCGAACACCGGGAACTACCGCGAGTACAAGCGCATCTTCGAGGCGTTCGGGATCCCCACCACCGTCCTCGCCGACATCTCCGACACCTTCGACTCGCCCAACGACGGCACCTACCGGCTCTACCCCGGCGGCACCCCGCTCGCCGACGCGGCCGACTCGATCAACGGGAAGGCCACGCTGACTGTGGGCCCCTACTCCACCGCGAAGACGTTCGGCTGGATCAAGGAGGCCTACGCCGGCGAGCACGTCTCCCTGCCCATGCCCATGGGCATCGCGCGGACCGACGCGCTCGTGCTCGAGCTGTCGCGCCTGTTCGATCGGCCCGTGCCCGAGTCCATCCGCGCCGAGCGCGGCCGGGCGGTGGACGCGATGACCGACGCCCAGCAGTATCTGCACGGAAAGCGCTTCGCCGTGTACGGCGACCCGGACCAGCTCCTCGGCTACGTGGCGTTCCTGCTGGAGATGGGCGCCACCCCGCGCCACGTGCTGTGCAGCCGCGGCTCGAAGAAGCTCGAGAAGGAGCTGCGCGCGCTGCTCGACGCCTCCCCGTACGGCAGGGACGGGCAGGTCTGGATGAACCGCGACCTGTGGCACCTGCGCTCGCTGCTGGTGACCGATCCGGTGGACGCGGTGATCGGCGACACGCACGGCAAGTTCGCAGCGCGCGACGCCCGGGTGCCGCTGTTCCGCTTCGGCTTCCCGGTGTTCGACCGCGTCAACAAGCACCGCTCGCCCATCGTCGGCTACCAGGGCGCCGTCAACATGCTCACCGAGATCTGCAACAAGTTCCTCGACCTGCGCGACGAGACCTGCGAGGAGCGGTTCTTCGAGATGATGCGGTGATGCCGGGGGCGCGCCCCCCGGGCGCGCGCCCCACCGGCGGACGTGGAGCGTACCCATGGCGCGGCCCAGCTACCTCGATCCCACCGACTGCGAGACCCTGGAGAAGGGCGCCCCGCGCTTCTGCAAGAAGTCGGAGCCCGGCGAGGGCACCGAGCGGAGCTGCGCCTACGACGGCGCGCGGGTGGTGCTCATGCCCATCACCGACGCCATCCACCTGGTGCACGGCCCCATCGCCTGCGCGGGCAACAGCTGGGACAACCGCGGCGCGCGCTCCTCCGGCAGCCAGCTCTACCGCCGCGGGTTCACCACCGAGCTGGTGCAGAACGACGTGGTGTTCGGCGGCGAGGAGAAGCTGCACCGGGCCATCGTCGAGCTCGCCGCGCGCTACCGCGGCGAGGCGAAGGCGGTGTTCGTCTACTCCACCTGCGTCTCGGCGCTCACCGGCGACGACGTGGAGGCGGCGTGCCGGCGCGCCGCCGCCGAGGTGGACATCCCGGTCATCCCGGTGAACGCCCCCGGCTTCGTCGGCGACAAGAACATCGGCAACCGCATGGCCGGGGAGGTGCTGCTCGACCACGTCATCGGCACCGCCGAGCCGGCCGTGCGCACGCGCTACGACGTCAACCTCATCGGCGAGTACAACATCGCCGGCGACCTGTGGGGGATGCTCCCGCTGTTCGAGCGGCTCGGCATCCGCATCCTCTCCTGCATCTCCGGCGACGCGCGCTTCGAGGATCTCCGGCACGCCCACCGCGCCCGGCTGAACGTGATCGTCTGCTCGAAGAGCCTCACCAACCTCGCGAAGAAGCTGCGCAAGCGCTGGGGCATCCCGTACCTGGAGGCGTCCTTCTACGGGATGACCGACACCGCCCGGGCGCTCCGCGAGATGGCGCGCGCGCTGGACCTCGCGGACGGCGACGCGGCCGACACCACCCTGCGCGACCGCGTCGAGCGGCTCCTCGGCGAGGAGGAGGCGGCCTGCCGCGCCCGCATCGCGCCGCACCGGGCGCGCCTGGAGGGCAAGCGCGCGGTGCTCTTCACCGGCGGCGTGAAGACCTGGTCGATGGTGAACGCGCTGCGCGAGCTGGGCGTCGAGGTGCTCGCCGCGGGGACGCAGAACTCCACGCTCGAGGACTTCCACCGCATGAAGGCGCTCATGCACCGCGACGCGCACATCATCGAGGACACCTCGACGGCCGGGCTGCTGCAGGTGATGGGCGAGAAGGCGCCGGACCTGGTGGTGGCGGGCGGCAAGACCAAGTTCCTCGCGCTCAAGACCCGCACCCCGTTCCTCGACATCAACCACGGGCGCGCCCACCCCTACGCCGGCTACGCCGGCATGGTCACCTTCGCGCGGCAGCTCGACCTCACCGTCAACGACCCCATCTGGAAGGCCCTCGACGCGCCGGTGGCCTGGGCGACCGAGGCCGGGGCGGCAGCGGCGGCCCGGACCGCCCGCGGCCACGCCGGGCGGCTCGAGGCCGAGGACCTGTCCGCCTCGCGCGTGAAGGTCCCGGCCAAGGCGGCCACCGTGAACCCGCAGAAGAACTCGCCGGCGCTGGGGGCGACGCTCGCCTACCTCGGCGTGGACCGGATGCTGGGGCTGCTGCACGGGGCTCAGGGCTGCTCGACCTTCATCCGGCTCCAGCTCTCGCGTCACTTCAAGGAGTCCATCGCGCTCAACTCCACTGCGATGAGCGAGGACTCGGCCATCTTCGGCGGCTGGGAGAACCTGAAGCAGGGGCTGGCCCGCGTCGCGGCCAAGTTCCGCCCCGGCATCATCGGCGTGATGACGAGCGGGCTCACCGAGACGATGGGCGACGACGTGCGCAGCGCGATCGTCCAGTTCCGCGCCGAGCACCCGGAGCTCGAGGGGCTGCCGGTGGTCTGGGCCTCCACGCCCGACTACTGCGGCTCGATGCAGGAGGGCTACGCGGCGGCGGTGGAGGCCCTGCTCGACACGCTCGCCGGGGGCGGCGAGCGGCTCCCCTCACAGGTGACGCTGCTCGCCGGCGCCCACCTCACGCCCGCCGAGGTCGAGGAGCTGAAGCAGCTCGTGGAGGCGTTCGGCCTCGACTGCCTGGCCGTCCCCGACGTCTCGTGCGCGCTCGACGGCCACGTGGACGACCAGGTCTCGCCGCTCTCGACCGGCGGCGTACCGGTGGAGGCGATCCGGCGCGCCGGGCGCAGCGCCGCGACGATCTACGTGGGGGACTCGCTGGCCCGCGCCGCGCGGCGGCTGGAGGAGCGCTTCGGCGTCCCGGCGCACGGCTTCACCTCCGCGACGGGCCTGCTGGAGACGGACGCGCTCGTGGCCACCCTCTCGGCCATCTCCGGCCGGCCGGTCCCCGAGGCGCTGCGGCGGGCGCGGAGCCGCCTGCTCGACGCGATGGTGGACAGCCACTACGCGCTCGCCGGGAAGAGGGTCGCGCTGGCGCTGGAGGCGGACCACCTGAAGGGGCTCGTGCCGTTCCTCGCCGGCATGGGCTGCGAGGTGCAGGTTGCGCTCGCCGCGACGCGCACGCGCGGCCTCGATCGCCTCCCCGCGGCCCGCGTCGCGGTGGGCGATCTCGAGGACCTGGAGGACGCCGCGCGCGGCGCAGACCTGGTGGTGGCGAGCTCGAACGGCCGCCAGGCGGTGCAGAAGCTCGGCGTACGGGCACACCTGCGCACCGGCTACCCGGTGTTCGATCGCCTCGGCGCGCACCAGGAGGTCCGCGTGGGCTACCGCGGCACCATGAGCCTGATCTTCGAGGTCGCGAACCTGCTCCAGGCGGGCGCGGGCGAGGCCCGGAAACTGGCCCACAACTGAGGAGGCGGCATGCGTGTCGCGTTCACCAGCAGCAACGGCAGCGTCATCGACCAGCACTTCGGCCAGTGCGGGCGGTTCTGGATCTGGGAGGTCGGCCCGGCCACGGCCGCGCCGATCGGCGAGGTCGAGGCGCTCGCCGCGGGCGACGAGGACGACCGGACCACCGCCCGCGCCGCCGCCGTCGCAGGCTGCGCCATCGTCTTCACCCGCCAGATCGGCGGCCCGGCCGCCGCGAAGCTCGCGGCGCGCCGGATCCACCCCATGAAGCTCCAGGCCGACGTCCCCATCGCCGAGGCGGTCACCCGCCTGCAGGAGGTGCTGCGGGGGACGCCCCCGCCCTGGCTGCGCCGGCTGCTGGCGCAGGACGAGGCCACCGACGAGACGGACGCCCGACGAGGAGGATGAGATGAGCTACCTGACCGGACTCACCCGCGGCAAGAAGGCGTGGACCCCGAGGTTCGTGAAGTCGATCGACCCCGAGCTGTGCATCGGCTGCGGGCGCTGCATCAAGATCTGCGCGCACGACGTGCTGGCGCCGGCCGAGGTGGACGAGGAGGAGTCGGCGAAGATGTTCGCCACCGTGGCGAGCCCCGACGACTGCATCGGCTGCCAGGCCTGCGGGCGCACCTGCAAGAAGGACGCGTTCGCGTTCGAGCCGCTGGCCGCGTGAGCCGATGAGCGCGGTCGAGCCCACCGTCCGCGCCGCCGGCGTGGACGACCTGGCCGCCATGGCCGAGCTGCTCGCGGCGCTGTTCGCGATCGAGGCGGACTTCCGCCCCGACCGCGACCGGCAGCTCCGCGGGCTCGCCGCGCTGCTCTCCGCCCCCGACCGCGCCGCGGTCCGGGTGGCGGACGCGGGCGGCGCGGTGGTGGGGATGGTCACCGGGCAGCTCGTGATCTCCACCGCCGAGGGCGCGCCGAGCTGCTGGGTCGAGGACCTGGTGATCGCCCCGGCCTGGCGCGGGCGGGGCGTCGCGCGGGCGCTGCTCGCGGAGGTGGAGGCCTGGGCGCGGCGCGCCGGGGCCACGCGCCTGCAGCTCCTCGCCGACCGCGAGAATGCCCCCGCCCTGGCCTGCTACGGACGGCTCCGCTGGCGCCGCACGCGCCTCGTGGCGCTGCGCCGCTGACTACCCCATCACCCGCCGCACCCGCATCTCGCCGCCGATCACCAGCGCCTCGCGCTCGGCGCGCATCACCCCGTGCAGCAGCCAGGAGGCGCAGAAGATCCGCGGCGCCGCCACCCGCGCCTCCCATACCGTGGAGCCGAACTCCCAGGCGCGCTCCGGGTCGTCGGTGAAGGAGCACAGGTTGTTGAGCCGCACGAGCTGCTCGCGGCCGGGCCCCGCCGCGATCACCTCGCCCGGGCCCACCTCGTGCTGGCCGCGCCACAGCGTGACCCAGCGCGCCGCCGGCCGGGTGCGGGCCAGCTCGTACTGCGTGAACGCGTAGACGAGGTCGAGCTGGTCGAAGATGGCGCTGGTGCGCGCGCTGCCGGCGGTCCGGTCCACGGCGAAGCGGCGCGCCGGCTCGCCCGCGGGATCGTCCAGGCGGCCGTGGTGCCAGGTGGGCGGGATGCCCATCCGGCTCTGCACCCAGGCCTTGAGCACCGCCCCCTCCACCGAGCTGGAGTCGTGGCCCCAGCCGCGCAGGAAGCGCAGGTAGCCGTTCCGCAGGCTGCGCCGCGCCGAGGACGTCGCCTGCGCCTGCCACTGGTGGAGCTGGAAGCGCACCGTGATCCAGTCGTCCAGCCGGCGGGCGCGCTCGGCCGGATCGTCGATGCCGTCGAGCGCGCGGAACAGCCAGGCGTTGGACGCCCGCACCCCCTGCACCTCGATCGGCCGGGGGTCGTCGTTGAACTCCGCCGACGCGATCACCCAGGGCGGGAGGTTGCAGCGGTTGAACGAGGTGGGCGGCTCCATGCACCGGCTACAGCCGCTCCATCGGGATGCCGTACTTGCGCACGCGGTACGCGACCTGCCGGTAGGTCATCCCGAGGAGCCGGGCCGCCTTCGCCTGCACGTAGCCGCAGCGCTCCAGGGCCGCCAGCACGCGGGCCCGGTCCGCCTCCTCGCCGGCGGACGGCGCAGGCGGCGGATCGGCCGGCGTGGACGCGAGGGGCGGCGGCGGCGGGGCGACCGGGGCAGGGGGCGTGGGGCCGAGCGCCGCGACGGGCTCGAGGACGCGCTCGAGCATGCACCGGATGCCCCCCGCGCGCGCGCACGGGAAGTCCTCGCGGCCGAGCGCGTCCTCGGTCGAGGAGACCAGCGCGCGCTCCAGGCAGTTCCGGAGCTGCCGCGCGTTCCCCGAGAGGCGGCAGGCGCGCAGCACGTCCAGCACGCCCGGCCCGAGCGCCGCCGCGCGGCCGTGCTCCTCGGCCAGCCCGGCGAGGAAGTGCTGGGCGAGCGCGGCCAGGTCCTCGGGACGCTCGCGCAGCGGCGGCAGCTCCAGCGCGACCACCGACAGCCGGTGGTACAGGTCGAGGCGGAACGTCCCCGCCCGCACCATCTCCTCCAGGTCGCGGTTGGTGGCCGCCACCAGGCGCACGTCCACGGTGACCGTCCGCCGCCCGCCGATGCGCTCGAACTGCCGCTCCTGCAGCGCCCGGAGGAGCTTCGCCTGCGCGCCCGGCGCCAGCTCGCCCACCTCGTCGAGGAAGAGCGTCCCGCCGTCGGCCTGCTCGAAGCGCCCGGGCCGCGCCGCCGCCGCGCCGGTGAACGCGCCCTTCTCGTGCCCGAACAGCTCCGACTCGACCAGCGTCTCCGGCAGCGCCGCGCAGTTCACCGCCACGAACGGCCGCTCGGCCCGAGGGCTGGCGTCGTGGATGGCGTGGGCGAACAGCTCCTTGCCGGTGCCGCTCTCGCCGCGCAGCAGCACCGTCGCGCGGCTGCGCGCGACGCGCGAGACGAGCCGCAGCACCTCGCGCATGCGCGGCCCGTGGCCGACCACGCCCGGGAAGCGCTCGAGCTCCGGGGCGACCGGCGGGAGATCCTGCGCGGCGCGGCGCTGCGGGCTCTCGAGCTGCATGAGCCGCACGCGGGCGCCCATGAGGTGCGCGACCGAGGTGAGGAGCCGGACGTCGCGCCCGAGCCGCAGCGGGCCGGCCCGGTGCGGCCGGTCCACCGTGAGCACGCCCAGGATGGCGCGGGCGTCCTGGACCGGCACGCCCACGAACGCGCGGGGATCCCGCTCCAGATCGCGCCAGCTGCCGGTGCGGTTCAGGAACACCGGCTCCCGCGCGATGTCCGGGATCGCGACGGGCATGCCGGTGGCGAAGATGCGCCCGACCAGCCCTTCCCCGGGGCGGAAGCGGCCGAGGATGCGCTCCGCGTCGCGCATCTCGGGCGCCGCCTCGATGAACACCTCCCCGGTGACGGGATCGAACAGCGACAGGGTCCCGTTCTCCATCCCGAGGTACAGCGCGAGGAGGTTGAGCGCCGAGGTGAAGGCCTTGTTCAGGTCGGTCGAGAGCGAGAGGACCTTGCCGATCTCGTACAGCGTCTCCGCCTCGAGCTCGGCGCGCCGCGCGTCCATCCCGCCCACCGGTAGCAGGGCGCGTGCCACCCGCGCCGGCCGGAACCCGGCGCCTTTCGGCCGGGGCCGGGCGCGCGCTGCCCCGGTGCGGGCAGCGCGCTGCCCGCGACCGGAGCACCGGCCCTCGCCCCGCCCGCGCCGCTACCCGCTGCGCTTCGCGGGCCGGAGCGGCAGCGCGCGCAGCCGCTCGCCGGTGGCGGCGAAGACCGCGTTCGCGACGGCCGGCGCGATGGGCGGCAGCGCGGGCTCGCCCATGCCGCCGGGCTCGGCGTTGCTCGGGACGAGGTGCACCTCGACCACCGGCATCTCGCTCATCCGGAGCGGCTCGTACGCATCGAAGTTGCCCTGCTCCACCGCGCCGCCCTTCACGGTGATCTCGCCGCGCAGCGCCGCCGACAGCCCGTACACCACCGAGCCCTCCGCCTGCGCCTCCACGCTGTCCAGGTTGAGCGCGGTGCCGCAGTCCACCGCGCACACCACCCGGTGCACGGTGATCCGGCCCTCGCGCACCGACACCTCCGCGACCTGGGCGACGTAGCTCCCGAAGGACGCGTGGCAGGCGAGGCCGAGGCCCCGTCCCGCCGGCGGCGCCTTGCCCCAGCCCGCCTTCGCCGCCGCCAGCCGGAGCACGCCGCGCAGCCGGCTGTCGCGCGGGAGGTTGGCGAGGCGGAACGCGAGCGGGTCCTGGCCGGCCGCGCGCGCCAGCTCGTCCACGAAGACCTCCTCGGCGAACGCGTTCTGCGAGGAGTAGACCGACCGCCACCAGCCGAGCGGCACGCCGATCTCGGGCAGCGCGTGGTCCACGCGGACGGTGCGCGCGGTGTACGGCACGTCGGCGGCGCCCTCGACCGTGTCGGGCCGGTCGCCGCGGCGGCGCGCCTCGCCGAAGAGCTGCTGCCCGATCGACGGGTTGCGCACCACGTGGTGCCACGCCACCAGCCGGCCCTTCGCGTCGAGGCCGCCGCGCAGCTCGTTCCGCCCCGGCGGCCGGTAGAAGTCGTGCCGCAGGTCGTCCTCGCGCGTCCAGGTCACCTGGACCGGCGCGCCCGCCGCCCGCGAGACGTGCGCCGCCTCCACCGCGAAGTCCGGCAGCGCCCGCCGGCCGAAGCCGCCGCCGAGGAAGGTGACGTGCACCGTCACCGCGGCCTCGGGGATGCCGAGCGCCTTCGCCACCTCGGTGCGCGCCCACAGCGGCGCCTGGGTGGGCGCCCACAGCTCCGCCTTCCCGTCCGCCACGCGCGCGGTGCAGTTCATCGGCTCCATGGTGGCGTGGGCGAGCAGCGGCAGCTCGTACACGGCCTGCACGCGCTGGGCCGCGCGGGCGAGCGCCTGCTCCACGTCGCCGCCCTCGCTCCGCGACGGGACCGGGTCCACCTTCGCCTCGGCGAGCAGCCGCGCGATGGCGGCGCCGTCGAGCGTGCCGTTCGGCCCGGGCTCGAAGGTCGCCTTCAGCGCCTCGCGCCCCTGGATGGCGGCCCAGGTGGAGTCGGCGATCACCGCCACGCCGCTCGGCACCTCGACCACCTTGCGAACGCCGGCGACCTTGCCGGCCGCGGCCGCGTCGAAGCCCTTCACCTTCCCGCCGCGCACCGGCGGCCGCGCCACCGTGGCGTGGAGCATGCCCGGGACGCGCACGTCGAGCCCGAACACGGCCTCGCCGCGCACCTTGGGCGGCGTGTCGAGGCGCGGCACGCGCTTGCCGATGAGGCGGAACTTCCTCGGGTCCTTGAGCGGCGGGTTCGCCGGGACCGGCAGCTTCGCCGCGTCGGCGACGAGCTCGCCGTACCCGAGGCTCCGCCCGCTGGCGGCGTGCACCACCGCGCCCTCCTGGGCGCGGCAGGCGCGCACCGGCACGCCGAGCCGCCTCGCGCCCGCCTTCAGCAGCACCTCGCGTGCGGCGGCGCCGGCCTTGCGGAGCGGGAGGAACCCGCTGCGCACCGAGCGCGAGCCGCCGGTGACCATGTCGCCGTACTTCGGATCCGCGTCGCCCTGGACGATCTTCACCTTGGTCCAGTCCGCCTCCAGCTCCTCGGCCACCAGCACCGCCATGCCGGTGTAGCTCCCCTGCCCCATCTCCGAGCGGCCCAGGAAGATCGTGGCGGTCCCGTCCGGCGCGAGGTGCAGCCAGACCGACGGCTCGAAGCCGTCCGTCGAGGCGGCCGGCCCCGCCGCCAGCACGCGCCCCGGCCCGGACACGGCCAGCCAAAGGCCGGCGCCCGCGGAGAGCTTCAGGAAGTCCCTTCGCCCCAGCGCGCCCGCGCTCATCGCGCACCTCCCTTCACCTGCGCCGCGCGGTGGATGGCGCGGCGGATCCGCTGGTACGTCCCGCACCGGCAGATCACCCCGTCCATGGCGGCGTCGATCTGCGCGTCGGTGGGATCGGGGGTCTTCGAGAGCAGCGCCGCCGCCTGCATGATCTGCCCGGACTGGCAGTAGCCGCACTGCGGGACCTGCTCCTCCACCCACGCGGCCGGCACCGGGTTGCCGGCGGCGGCGAGCCCTTCGATGGTGGTGATGCGGCGGCCGACCGCGTCCTTCACCGGCGTCTGGCAGCTCCGCACCGCCTCGCCGTCGAGCAGCACCGTGCACGCGCCGCACAGCGACATGCCGCAGCCGAACTTGGTGCCGGTGAGGCCGAGGGTGTCGCGGAGCACCCAGAGCAGCGGGGTGTCCGGCGCGACGTCCACGGTGCGCTGCCGATCGTTCACGAGCAAGCTCAGGCTGGCCATCTCGTCTCCTCCGCGGTGCGTCTCGAGGTCAGGGGTCGGTCGCGCCGGCGGCGGCGCCGGGCGCGAGGGCGGGCGCGGGCGCGCGCCGCAGCGTCGCCACCAGCTGGGCCAGGATCTCCACCGCGAGCTCCGCGGGCGCCTCGCCGCCGAGGTCGAGCCCCACCGGCCCGTGCAGGCGCGCCAGCTCGGCCTCGCCGAGCCCCTCCTCGCGGAGGCGGCTGCGGATGGCGGCCTGCGTGCGCCGGCTCCCCAGCGCGCCGACGTAGAACGCCGGCGACCGGAGCGCCGCGGCGAGCGCCGGGTCGTCGAGCTTGCGGTCGTGACTCAGCGTCACCACGGCGGTGCGCGCGTCGAGCCCGATCCGGGCGAGCGCCTCCTCCGGCCAGGCGCGCTCGACGGGGACGCCGGGGAACCGCGCCTCGGTGGCGTACACCGGGCGCGGGTCCACCAGCCGGACCTCGTACCCCGCCACCTCCGCCATCCGCGCGAGCGGCTGCGCGAGGTGCACCGCCCCGACGATCACCAGGCGCACGGGCGCCTCGAGCACCAGGCGGAACGTCTCGCCCCCGCCGAGCTCGAGCACCCGCTCCACCCGCTCGCGCGCCCGGAGCGCGCCGGCGTCGCGCGCCAGCGCGTCGGCGCGGGCCGGCTCCACGAACACGCGCACCCGCCCGCCGCAGGGGAGCCCCACCTCCCAGGCGCGCTCCGCGGTCACGCCGTACTCGAGCGTGCGGGGCGCCCCGGTGCGCAGCACCTCCAGCGCCTCCTGCGCCACCGCCGACTCCA
Source organism: Anaeromyxobacter sp. PSR-1 (assembly GCF_000964525.1). Lineage (GTDB taxonomy): Bacteria > Myxococcota > Myxococcia > Myxococcales > Anaeromyxobacteraceae > Anaeromyxobacter. The sequence continues at coordinate 32,530 of NZ_BAZG01000015.1, read as the reverse complement.
CGCAGCCGCCGGACACCGAGCCCGCCAGCTCCCCCCGCTCGCTCACCGCGAGCTGGCTGCCCGGCGGGCGCGGCGACGAGCCCCAGGTCGCGACCACGGTCGCGAGCGCCACGCGTCGGCCCGCCGCGCTCCACCCCGCCGCGCGCTCCAGGATCTCGCGATCCGTCACCGCGTGCCTCCGTCGCCGAGCCGTGCGCGCAGGCGCTCCAGGTCGGCGGGCCCGTCCACGTCGGCGAGCGCGCCGGGCGGCGCGTCCACCGCCTCCACCTGCGCCCGGTAGCGCCGCAGCAGCGCTCGGCCGATCCCGTCCCCCGCCCCGCCCGCGGCCAGCTCGGCGAACCGCGCGCGAGCGTAGAGCACCGGCGGCGCGAGCGCGTCGCCATATCGGGTCGCGACCAGCGGCGCGGCGGTGGACCGGTGGCGCTCCACCAGCGCGCGGATCGCGGCGGCGTCCACCAGCGGCATGTCCGCGAGGAGCACCACCGCGCCCGCCGCCGGGGCGGGCACCGCGGCCAGGCCGGCCGCGAGCGACGCGTTCATCCCGCGCGACGGCAGGGCGGGATCCGCGACGATGCTGCAGGGGAGGCCGTCGAGCTCGGCCCGGGCGCGCGCCGCGGCGTCGCCCAGCACCACCACCACCGTCCCCACCGCCGCGTCCACGGCGGCCCGCACGGCGCGCCGGAGCAGCGACACGCCCCCGAGCTCGAGCAGCAGCTTGCTGCGGCCCATCCGCGACGAGCCGCCGGCCGCGAGCACGATGGGCGCGAACATGGCCGGAACCTTAACCCGGCCGGCCCGCGCCCGCCGTGACGGCGACGCGCGCGCGCGCACCGCGGCGCGCCCCTTCCGGGAACGCGCCGCGGGCGCGAGACGCCCGCCCCGCGGGGCCGCGGGGCGGGCGGACGGCTACCGGCCGCCGAAGTAGACGCTGAGGCCCACGCCGACGTTCAGGCCGGAGATGTCCCAGTCGCGGTTCACGTCGTCCTCGAGGTACAGCGCCTGGTACCCGAGCCCGGCGTCGATCGAGAGGTACGAGACCGGGAAGAAGCTCAGCCCCGCGCCGACGCCCCAGCCGAACCCGTCCATGTCGAGGTCGTCCTGCGAGCCCCGCGCGAACACGAGGTTGCCGTTGAGCTTGAGCGAGAGCTGCTGGGCCAGGCTCACGTTGAAGCCGATCGCCGGGCCGAAGGTGGTGGTGCTGGACTCGGTCTTGTCGAGGCCGTAGGTGGTCTCGACGTTCTGGTGCCCGAGGACGAGGCCGATGCCGAGGTTCGGCGCGATGTAGACGAGTCCCGAGCCGTGGACGGTCCAGATGTCCTGGTCGAAGTCGTTCGGATCGCCGTCCACCTCGGTCGAGGTGGACGAGAACCCGAGCTGCGTCGAGCCGGAGAGCTCGAGCGTGCCCGGCGACAGGTTGCGGGCCTGCGCGGCGAAGGGGGCCAGCGCGAGGGCCGCGAGGACGGAGATGAGCATCCGCTTCATGTGTGTTCGCTCCGTGGGTGGTGAGGGGCGGCGCGCGGCGGCCCGGCTGCCGCGGCGCCCGTGGCGCGCCGGCGAGCGCCGGCGCACGGACGTTCAACCCGCCTTCGCGCGCCGTGTCAACCGGGGATCGCACCGGAAGGTGGGAGCCGGGCCGACACGAACTGCCGAGCCTGCGCGGGCCCGGCGATGCGGCGCGCCGCCGCAACCCGTCGCGCCGCCCTCCTTCCTCCGCCCCCGACAGCACCCGGAGACGCCGTTCACCCGGCGCGCGACCATGGCACGAGCCGGCGGGCGAGGAGCTCGCGCCGCCCGCCGGCCGGGGGACTCATGTCACACGCGACTCGCAGGCTCGCCTGCGCCCTGCTGGCGACCGCGCTGGCCGCCGGGCCGGGGCCGGCGGAGGCGACGGCGCTCACCATCCTGAGCGTCAACGACACGCACTCCAACCTCGACGCCGCCGGGCCGAAGGACGCCAGCCTGGACGGCACCGTCGGCGGGCTCGTGAAGGCGTCCGCCGTGATCGCCCGGCTGCGGGCGGAGGAGCCGAACACGGTCTTCCTCCACGCGGGCGACCTGTTCATGGGCGACCTCTACTTCAACGCCACCTTCGGCTCGGTGGAGCTGCAGCTGCTCGGCCTGCTCGGGCTCGACGCCATGGCCGTGGGCAACCACGAGCTCTGGTTCCCCGGCTGCGTGCTCGCGGGCTCGTACCTCGCGGCCGGCGGCTCGTTCCCGCTGCTCGCCGCGAACGCGACGCCCTTCGAGTGCGCCGGGATGGTCGCGCCGCACGCGCTGCTCGGCGTGGGCGACCTGAAGGTCGCGGTGGTCGGCCTGACGACGCCGTTCGACCTGCCGTCGCAGGCGAACGCCGCCTTCACGGGAGGTGACGACCCGCCGCTCGGCATGCTCGCGGCGGCGCAGGCCGCGGTGGCGGCCGCGCGGACCGTGGACGAGGACGGCGACGGCGTCCCGGACGCGCAGGCCGTGATCGTGCTCTCGCACCTGGGCCAGCTCCTGGACGAGGCCATCGCCGCGAACGTGATCGGGGTGGACGCGGTGGTGGGCGGCCACGACCACTACGAGCTCGCCGAGCTCGTCCCCGGCGCGAGCGGCCGGCCGGTGCCGGTCGTGCACGCCGGGGCGTACTACCGGAAGGTCGGCCGCGTGCGGCTCGACGTCGAGCCGACCGGCGTCTCTGCCGTCTCCGTCGACCTCGTGCCGGTGGACCGGACCGTCGCGCGGCCGGCGCCCTCGCCGACCTCCGTGCCCGGCGCCGTCGCGCTCGCGGTGGCGCAGCTGCAGGCGGCGATCCCGGTGATCTTCGCGCCGTTCTTCCCGCCGCCGTTCGAGGACCCGTTCCACACGCCCATCGCGTACGCGGCCGGGAACGTCACGAACGCGATCCGCTTCGACAAGCCGAAGCGCGACACCGGGACCGGGAACCTGATCACCGACGCGCTGCGCCTCCGCAGGCCGGGCACCGACCTCGCCTTCACCGTGGCGGGCCAGACGCCGCAGGGCATCGCGGAGGGGCCGGTGGTGCAGGAGGACCTGTTCCGGATGGTGGGGGTCTCCTTCGATCCGGTCACGTACTTCGGGACGCGCATCGCGATCGGGCGCATCCGCGGCGACGTGCTGCTGACCGCGCTGGAGCTCGCCATCGGCATCTCGACCGCGGACGACGACTACGTCCCGCAGCTCTCCGGGGCGCGCCTGGTCTACGACTCCAGCCTGGCCGCGCCGCCCCGGATCCGGTCGCTCGAGGTCGGCGGCGTCCCGGTGGCCCCGGCGGCGACGTACTCCATCGCCATGAACGCGTTCGTCTACCAGCTGCTCCCGTCCCTCGGGATCGAGCTCGTCCCCGGCACGGGCCAGGTGCTCGACGACTTCGAGTTCCTGGCGCTGCGCGACCACGTGGTCGCGCTCGGCACGTTCGAGTCCTCGGGCGAGAACCGGGTCCGCGACCTCGCCGCGCGCGGCCCGAACCGCTGACCCGCCGGCCGCGGACCCCGGGGCGCCGCCTCGCCCCGGGGCCGCGACGAGGGACTTGACCCGCCCGCGGCCCCGCGAGAGACAACCTCGACGCCATTCGGCGCGGAGGTCGTCCATGTCGGCACTCGTCGCGAGCGCGCTCGCACAGCTCGTCCTGCTCTCCAGCCCGCCCGCGGCCCCCGCGCGCGCGGAGGTCCCCGTGAACAACCCGCTGCTCGCCCCCTGGGCGGGCCCGCACGGCGGCGTCCCGCCGTTCGACGTCGCGCGCGTCGAGCAGCTCGCCCCGGCCATCGAGGCCGGCATGGCCGCGAAGCTCGCCGCGGTCGAGGCGATCGCCGCCGACCCGGCCGCGCCCACCTTCGACAACACGCTCGCCGCGATGGAGCGCTCCGGCCGGGCGCTCGACCGGGCCATGACCGTGTTCGGCGTGTTCTCCAGCGCGATGAGCACGCCGGAGTTCCAGGCCGTCGAGCGCGACCTGGCGCCGAAGCTGGCCGCCTTCGACGACCGCATCACCCAGGACGAGAAGCTGTTCGCGCGGATCGCGGCGGTCTACGACGCGCGCGACACGTCCTGCAAGACGCCCGAGCAGAAGCGGCTCGCGTGGCTCTACTACACGACGTTCGTCCGCGCCGGCGCGAAGCTCGATCCGGCCGCGAAGCAGCGCGTGGCCGCCGTCAACGAGCGGCTCGCCACGCTGTACACGAAGTTCTCGCAGGACGTGCTCGCCGACGAGTCCGGGTACACCCTGGTCCTCGAGGACGAGGCGGCGCTGGCGGGCCTCCCGGCGAGCGTGCGCGCCGGGATGGCGGCCGCGGCGGCGACCCGCGGCAAGCCCGGCAAGTGGGCGGTGCTCAACACGCGCTCCAGCGTCGAGCCCTTCCTCGCCTACTCGGAGCGCCGCGACCTGCGCGAGCGGGTCTGGCGCGACTTCACCAGCCGCGGCGACCACGGCGACGCGCACGACACCAAGGCGGCCATCACCGAGATCCTGAAGCTCCGCGCCGAGCGCGCGAAGCTGCTCGGCTACCCGACGCACGCGCACTGGCGGCTCGAGGACTCCATGGCGAAGACGCCCGAGCGCGCCATGGCGCTGATGGAGGCGGTGTGGCCGGCGGCGGTGGCGCGCGTCCGCGAGGAGGTCGCCGACATGCAGGCGGTGGCCGACCGCGAGGGCGCGGGCATCACCATCGAGCCCTGGGACTACCGCTTCTACGCGGAGAAGGTGCGCAAGGCGAAGTACGACCTCGACGAGAACGAGGTGAAGCCCTACCTGCAGCTCGAGAAGCTGCGCGAGGCGATGTTCTGGGTGGCGGGCCGGCTGTTCGACCTGCACTTCACGCCGGCGAAGGGCGTGCCCGTGTACCACCCCGACGTGCGCGTCTGGGAGGTGAAGGACGGCAAGGGCCGCCACGTGGGCCGCTGGTACTTCGACCCGTACGCGCGCGACGGGAAGCGCTCGGGCGCGTGGATGAACGCGTACCGCGCGCAGGAGCGGTTCGACGGCGAGATCCCGACCATCGTCTCGAACAACGCGAACTTCGTGAAGGGGAAGCCGGGCGAGCCGGTGCTGGTGAGCTGGACCGACGCCCAGACCCTGTTCCACGAGTTCGGGCACGCCGTCCACGGCCTGGCCTCGAGCGTCGTCTACCCGTCGCTCTCCGGCACCGCGGTGGCGCGCGACTACGTGGAGTTCCCCTCGCAGCTCCTGGAGCGCTGGCTCGAGACGCCGGAGGTGCTGGACCGCTTCGCGCGCCACGTGAAGACCGGCAAGCCGCTGCCGCGCGCGCTGGTGGCGAAGATCCAGAAGGCGTCCACCTTCAACCAGGGCTTCGCGACCGTGGAGTACCTCTCGGCCGCGCTGGTGGACCTGAGGATGCATCTCGCCGGCCCGGCCGAGATCGACCCGGCCGCGTTCGAGCAGGAGACGCTCGGCGCGCTCGGCATGCCGCGCGAGGTGGTGATGCGCCACCGCCCGCCGCACTTCCTCCACGTGTTCTCCGGCGACGGCTACTCCGCCGGCTACTACAGCTACCTCTGGGCCGACACGCTCAGCACCGACGCCTGGGAGGCGTTCACCGAGGCGAAGGGCCCGTACGACCGGGCCGTCGCGGCCCGCCTGCGCGAGCACGTGTTCTCCGCCGGGAACACGGTGGATCCCGCCGACGCGTACCGCGCGTTCCGCGGGCGCGACCCCGGGATCGGCGCGCTCATGCGCAAGCGCGGGTTCCCGGTGCCGCCGGCGCAGCCCGCCGCCGGGCCGCGGTAGCCGCCTCCGGCGCGCGATCCGCGATCCTCCTCCCGGGATCGCGGATCGCGCCGGCTACGGCCCGGGCGCGGCCGGGCGCGCCGGGAGGACCAGCTCCGCGGCGGTCCCGCCGTCGGGCCGGGGCGCGAGCGAGACCTCGCCGCCGTGCTGGCGGGCGATGGCGCGCGCCACGGTGAGGCCCAGGCCGGACCCCTTGGCCTTGCTGGTCACGCCGGGCTCGAACACGGCGTCGCCGAGCGACGGGTCCACGCCGGCGCCGCGGTCCAGCACGCGCACGCGCGCACCCCCGCCGGCGGCGGGCGCGACCTCGAGCACCACCTCCCCGCCCGGCGGGCTCGCGTCCAGCGCGTTCTGCACCAGGTTGATGAGCACCTGCTTCAGCTTGCGGCGATCCGCGTGCACGGCCACGCCGTCGCCGTCGGCGGACAGCGCCAGGCCGCGCTCGGAGGCGACGCCCTCGTGCAGCGCCGCGACCTCCTGGCAGAGCGCGCCGAGATCGCACGGCGCGAGCGAGAGCGGCACGAGCGGGCGCGAGAAGTTGAGGAAGTCCTCCAGCACCGCCTGCATCCGGTCCACCTCGTGCCGGAGGACCTCCAGCCGCTCGGCGCCCTTGCCGTCCGGCAGCTGCTGGCGCAGCAGCGCCGCGAGCGCCTTCACGCTGGCGAGCGGGTTCTTCAGCTCGTGGGCGATCTCGCCGGACAGCTCGACCAGCTCGGCGGCGCGCTCCTGGTGCGCGCGCAGGGCGTCCTCCTGCGCGGCGAGCTGGCGCCGGAGGACGGCCTGGTACGCGTGGCGCAGCCCGTTCCCGAGGGCGTGGACGCCGGCCAGCATGAGGCAGAGCAGGGCCGCGTCGGCCCACAGGTAGGCGGTCCCCGCGCCGACGCGCGCGCCGCCGCCGAACGCCGCCAGGTTGAGATCGGGGATGGCGCCGCTCGCCCCCAGCGCCGCCAGGGTCAGCACGCCCGAGAGCTGCATGGCGGGGACGAGCCAGCGCACCGGCCCCTCCACCAGCATCGCCGGGATCACCGCCAGCATCAGCGCGGCGGGCAGGAACGGGCTGTCGATGCCGCCCGTCGCGAAGGAGACCACCAGCTGCCCGAACGTCGCGAGCAGCACGTTGCGGTTCACCGACCGCTGCCCCGCCCCGCCCGCCCGGAACGCGAGCAGCTCCCGGACGAAGAAGGTCGACACCGCCACCAGCGCGCCGAGCAGCACCGCGCGGCGCCAGGGCGACGGGTCGATCCACACCACCCAGCCGACCAGCAGCAGCACCGGCAGCAGCACCCACACCCGGAACGTGAGCAGCCGCCCGAACAGCCTCGAGAACTCCTCCCGCTGGATCCGCTCGGGCAGCGGCGGGCCCGAGCCCGCCCGCCGCCGCGCCGTGATCGCCGCCGCGCGCATGGCCGCCCCGGCGCTACAGGTCCCGCCCCAGCGCGCGCCCGAGCGCGAGCCGCGCCTGCGCGAGCCGCGCGCGCGCGTCGGCCAGGCCGATCTCGGCCAGGTACTGGCGGTCGTTCGCGTCGATCACGTCGAGGCTCGACGCGATCCCCGCCTCGAACGAGCGGCGCGCCGAGGCGGCCGTCTCGCCGGCGAGCTGGGACTGCGTCTGCGCGAGCCGGAGCCGCTCGCGCGCGACGCGCAGGTCGCGGCGCCCGTCCTCCACCTCCTGGCGCACCGCCAGCCGCTGCGCCTCGGCGCCCGCGCGCGCGCCGGTGACCTGGGCCTCCGCCTGGCGCCGCTTCCCGTACCGGAAGCCGCCGTCGTAGAGCTGCCAGGTGAGGTCGAGCGTGACGCGCCAGCCGTCCTTCTCGCCGGTGACGTAGGGCGTGTCCGCGGCGAACGCCGCGCCGGAGGCGGAGAGCTGCGGCACGAGCCGCGCCCACGCCGAGCGGACGCCCGCCTCGGCCGCCGCGACCTGCGCGTCCTGGGCCGCGATCTCGGGCCGGCGCTCGAGCGCCTCGCCGGCCAGCGCCTCCGCGGGCACGTCCAGCTCCGGCGCGGGCGCGGCGGCGCCGTCCGGCACCACCACCCGCACCGGCTCCTTCCGCCCGAGCAGGATCCCGAGCGCGAGCCGCGCCCGCTCCAGGTTCGCGCGCGCCGCCACGAGATCGCCCTCGCGCTTCACCTGCTCGGTGCGCGACTTCAGCACGTCGAGCGGCGCGGCGGTCCCTGCCGCCACCCGGCGCTCCGCGCTCCGCACCAGCTCGGCCGCGCTCTCGACGGCGCGCTCCGACGCGGCCACCACCTCCTCCGCCGAGGCGGCGCCGTGCGCCGCCTGCGCGAACCCGGTGCGGAGCGTGCGCCGGGTCGCCTCGGCCCCCAGCTCCGCGGAGCGCGCCGCGTCGCGCGCGGCCGCGAGGTCGAACCAGGCGGTGGGGACCACCAGCGGGACGCGCGCGGTCGCGGTCACGCTCAGCGACTCGTCCGGCTGGATGACGCGCTCGGGCCCGCCCGGCAGCGCCAGCGTGACGCCCTCGCTGTTCTTCAAGTAGGTGCCCTGGGCCGAGAGCGTCGGCAGGAGCGCGGCCGCGGACTGGCGGACCAGCGCGCCCGCCTCGCCGGCGCGGCTGCGCGCCTGCACCAGGGTCAGGCTCTGCGCGTCCAGCTCGCGGAGCGCGGCCTCGAGCGTCAGCTCGGGGGCGGCGTCCGGCGGGGCCGCCGGCGTCGCCGCCGGGGCGGTGGCCGGCACGGACAGGAGGAGCGCGAGGAGGATCGACGTGTTCACGGTGCGTTCTCCGGCGCGGCGCGGGGGTGGCGCCGCCGGGCGCGGAGGAGAGCAAGGACGGTGCCGGCGCGGGGAACCGCTGCGCGGCTGAGGTTTCGGCGCGCGGCCCGGGCGGCCGCGTTCGGATTCCCTTACGCCGCGTCGGTTCTCCTACGCCGGAGGGCCGACGCGCGGGGCGCAACGCCGCGTCCAGGCGGCTTGCGGGCGCCCGCCGCGGCGCGGCACGCGTCTTGCGAAGGGACCGGGCGCAGCCCGCGGAATCCACCGCGGAGGGAGCAGACATGAGACGAGTCGTCGCGGTCCTGGTGGTGCTCACCCTCGTGCTGGGCAGCCTCATCGGCTATCGCCTGTGGAGCCAGGCGCGCGCCCTGTCGGCGCCGTCGGGCGGGTCGGGCGAGGTGGAGGGGACCGTGGTCGAGCTCTCGTCGCGCGTGGGCGCGCGCGTCCTGGAGCTGAAGGTGCGCGAGGGCCAGTCGGTGAAGGCGGGCGAGCTGCTGGTGCGCCTCGACTGCGCCGACCCGCAGGCGGCGCTCGCCGAGGCCGAGGCCCGCCTGGCGGCGGCGCGGGCGCAGGCGTCCGCGGCCATGGCCCAGGTGAAGGCCTCGGAGCGATCGCGGGTGGCGGCGCGCGCCGCGGAGGAGGCGGCGCGGGCGCAGGCCGCCGCGGTGGCCGCCCAGGCGGAGGCGGCGGAGCGCCAGGCGCGCCGGCTCGCGAACCTCCCGCAGGACGTGGCGGCCTCGAACATCGACCTGACCCAGGCGAGCGCCGCGCAGCTGTCGCAGCAGACGCTCGCGGCGCGCGCGCAGGCGTCCGCCAGCGCCGAGCAGGCGCGGGCCGCCGCGGTGACCACCGGCGCCACCGCCTCGCAGGCGCAGGCGGCGCTGGCGCAGGTGCGCGCGGCCGAGGCGGCGGTGGAGCGCGCCCGGATCCTGGCCGGCGAGTGCGAGCTCCGCGCGCCGCGCGACGCCGAGGTGCAGACGCTGCCGCACGAGGCCGGCGAGCTGGTGCCGCCCGGCGCGGTGCTGGCGCGCCTGGTGGACCTGTCCGAGGTGACCGCCACCTTCTACCTGCCGAACGCCGAGATCGGCGCGGTGAAGCCGGGGCAGAAGGCGGAGGTGGTGGCGGACGCGTGGCCGGGCGAGCGGTTCCAGGCGACGGTGCGCACGGTCTCGCTGGAGGCCGAGTTCACCCCCAGGAACATCCAGACCCGCACCGACCGCGACCGCCTGGTCTACCCGGTGGAGGTGGTGGTGGTGAACCGGGACGCGAAGCTCCGGGCCGGCATGCCGGTGCAGGTGACGCTGCTCGGGACGGGCCGCTGAGGCGCGCGCCATGACGCACGAGCCCTCCCCCTCCCCCGGCGCCGGGCCCGCGGTGATCGCGCGCGCGATGGTCCGGCGCTTCGGCGCCACCGCCGCGCTCGACGGCCTGTCGTTCGAGCTCGCGCGCGGCGAGCTGCTGGGCCTGGTCGGCCCGGACGGCGCCGGGAAGACCACCGCCATCCGCGCGCTGGCCGGCCTGCTCGCGCTCGACGGCGGGGAGGCGCAGGTGCTGGGGGCGGACCCGCTCTCCGGCGCGAACCGCGAGCGGCTCGGGCTCATGCCGCAGCAGTACTCGCTCTACCGCGACCTCACCGTGGAGGAGAACCTGCACTTCTTCGCGCGGCTGTACGTGCTGCCGCGCGCGGTGTACCGGGAGCGCAAGGAGCGCCTCCTCGCCATCACCCGCCTCGACCGCTTCACCGACCGCCGCGCCGACGCGCTCTCCGGCGGCATGTACAAGAAGCTCGCGCTCGCCTGCGCGCTGCTCCACCAGCCCGAGGTGCTGCTCCTCGACGAGCCGACCAACGGCGTGGACCCGGTCTCGCGCCGCGAGCTGTGGGCGCTGCTCCACGAGTTCGTGCACGGCGGCATGACCGTCCTGGTGTCCACCCCGTACATGGACGAGGCCGAGCGCTGCAGCCGCGTCGCCCTGGTGCACCGCGGGCGCGCCCTGCTCGACGGCGAGCCGGGCGCGCTCATCGCCCGGTTCGAGGACGAGGCGTACGAGGTCCACGGCGGCGACCGCGAGCGGCTCGACGCGGCGCTGGCGGCGCACCCGGCGGTGCTGGCCGCCTCGCCCGCGGGCGCGCGCCTGCGGGTGGTGATCGCGCGCGGGGCGCGCGACGAGGTGGCGCGGGCCGTCGCGCCGCTCGGCGCCGGGCTGGAGCCGACCCACCCCGACTTCGAGGACCTGTTCCTGGCCCGCATCCGGGAGGCCGCGTGACCCCGGCCACGGCCACGGCCGCGCCGACCGTCGAGGCGCGCGAGCTGACGCGCCGCTTCGGCGCGTTCCTGGCGGTGGACCGCGTCAGCTTCGAGGTCGAGCGCGGCGAGATCTTCGGCTACCTGGGCGCGAACGGCGCGGGGAAGTCCACCACCATCCGCATGCTCACCGGGCTGCTCGCGCCCACGTCCGGCGCCGGCCGCGTGGCCGGCCACGACCTCGCCACCGAGCCGGAGGGGGTGAAGGCCTCCATCGGCTACATGTCGCAGAAGTTCTCGCTCTACCTCGACCTGCCGGTGCGCGAGAACCTGATCTTCTTCGGCGGCGCGTACGGGCTGTGGGGCAAGGCGCTGGAGCGGCGCGCCGACGAGGTGCTGGCGCTCGCCGACCTGGGCGACGCGGGCGACGCCATCACCGGCGACCTGCCCGGCGGCGTCCGGCAGCGCCTGGCGCTCGCGTCCGCCATCCTCCAGCGGCCGCAGGTGCTGTTCCTGGACGAGCCCACCGCCGGCGTCGATCCCGTCGCCCGCAGGACGTTCTGGCGCGTGATCCGCGATCTCGCGCGCGAGGGGACCACCGTGTTCGTCACCACCCACTACCTCGACGAGGCCGAGTACTGCCGCCGCATCGGCCTCATGGTGGACGGCAAGCTGGTGGCGCTGGACACCCCGGCCGGCCTCAAGGCGCGGTGGGTGCCGGAGCGGCTGCTCGTGGCGCGCGGCCGGGACCTGGCGCGCGCGGTCGAGCGGGCGCGGGACCTCCCCGGCGTGAAGAACGTGATGCGCTTCGGCGCGGCGCTGCACCTGCGCGTCGAGCCGGGCGCGCTCTCCGAGCAGGACGCGGCGGCCGCGCTGCGGGCCGGCGGCGCCTCGGAGGTCGTGGTGGAGGCCGCCGAGCCGACGCTCGAGGACGTGTTCCTGGCGGTGGTCGGCGCCGGCGGGCGCGGCGAGGAGGGCTCGCCGTGACCGGGTCGAGGGAGCGGGTGCGCCGGTCGCTGGTGCGCATCGGCGCCATGGCGCAGAAGGAGACCATCCACGTCCTGCGCGACCCGCGCACGCTGTACCTGGCGCTGGTCATGCCGGTGGTGATGCTGTTCCTGTTCGGCTACGGCGTGACCACCGACCTGGAGCGGATCCCGCTGGCGGTCGCCGACGCCGACCGGAGCGAGGCCTCTCGCGCGCTGGTCCGGACGCTCACCGAGAGCGGCGAGCTGGCGCTCGCGGGCGAGGTCGCGCCCGCCGACGCGGACCGGCTGTTCCGGCGGGGCCACGCCGCCGCCGTGCTGGTGATCCCGGAGGACTACGAGGAGCGGCTGGCCCGGCGCGAGCCGGTGGAGCTGCAGCTGCTCGCCGACGCCTCGGACGTCAGCTCGGCGAACCAGCTCCTCTCCAAGGCCGACGCGCTGGTGCGCGCCGAGTCCCGCCGGCTCTCCGCCGCGGCGCTGGCGCCCGCGGCGCCGCCGCTCTCGGTGAAGGTCCGGACGCTCTACAACCCCGCCGCGCGCTCGGCCCTGTTCCTCGTGCCCGGCCTGGCCGCGTACATCCTCGCGATCACCGCCATCCTGCTCACCACGCTCACGGTGGCCGGCGAGTGGGAGCGCGGCTCGATGGAGCAGCTCTTCGCCTCGCCGGTGGGCCGGCTGGAGATCGTGCTCGGGAAGCTCCTGCCGTACCTGGTGCTGGCCATGCTCGAGCTGCTGCTCGTCATCGCGTTCGGGGCGGCGGTGTTCGACGTGCCGGTCATGGGCAAGCCGCCGCTCCTCATCGCCATGGGGTTCTTCTTCGTGGTGGGCATGCTGGGCCAGGGGCTGCTCGTGTCGGTGGTCACCAAGAACCAGCTCCTCGCCACGCAGGTGGGGCTCATCTCCGCGCTGCTGCCCTCGCTGCTCCTCTCCGGCATGGTGTTCCCCATCGAGAACATGCCCCTGCCGCTGCAGCTCCTCTCCCGCGTGATCCCGGCCCGCTACATGGTGCACGCGCTCCGCGAGATCCTGCTGAAGGGCAACGGCCTCGACGTGCTCTGGCCGGACCTGCTCGCGGTGGTGGTGTTCGCGCTGCTGGTGATCGCGCTCTCCACCGCCCGCTTCAAGCGGAGGCTCGCGTGACCGCCCCTCGCCCCCGGCCCTCGGCCCGCGTGCAGTTCCTGGCGGTGTTCCGCAAGGAGGTCCGCCAGACCGCGCGCGACAAGCGCATGATGGCGGTGCTGGTGGTCGCGCCGCTGCTGCAGACGGTGGTGTTCGGGTTCGCGGCCAACTTCGACGTGGACCGGGTGCGCACCGTGGTGCTGGACCGCGACCGCACCGACGTCTCGCGCGAGCACGCGCGCCGGCTGCTCGCCGACGGGACGCTGATCCGCGCCGGCGACACCGCCTCCGCGATCGAGGCCGAGCGGCGGGTGCACCGCGGCGAGGCCGCCGCGGCGGTGATGTTCCCGGAGCGGCTCGCCGCCGACCTCGCCGCCGGCCGCCCGGCCGAGGTGCAGGTGCTCATCGACGGCGCCGACCCGAACCGCTCCACCGTCGCGGCCGACGCGGTGGCGCGCTACTTCGCCGGCGAGGGGGAGCGCCTGGCGCGGGAGGCGCTCGCGGCGCGCGGCGCCACGGCGCCCGGCCAGCTCGCGCTGGTGCCGCGGCTCTTCTACAACCCCGGCCTCGACTCGCCGCCCTACATGGTCCCGGGCATCGCCGCGCTGCTGCTGGTGGTGGTGACCACCATCGTGAGCGCGATGGGGCTCGCGCGCGAGCGCGAGATGGGCACGCTGGAGCAGGTGCTGGTCACGCCCATCCGCCCGGCGGTGCTGCTCGCCGGCAAGATCGCGCCGTACGTGATCATCGGCTTCCTCAACCTGGCGCTGCTGGTCGGGGCCGCCACCGCCATCTTCGGCGTGCCCATCCGCGGGCCGCTCCCGGTGCTGGCGCTCGGCACCCTGCTCTACCTGCTCACCACGCTCGGGGTCGGCCTGTTCATCTCGACCATCTCGAAGAACCAGCAGCAGTCCTTCCTGGGCGGCTTCCTGTTCCTCGTCCCGGCGCTGCTGCTCTCCGGCGTCATGACGCCGGTGGCGGCGATGCCCGCCTGGCTGCGGGCCATCACCTTCGTGAACCCGGTGCGCCACTTCGCCACCGTGATGCGCGGCTCGCTGCTGCGGGGCGCGGGGCTCGTCGACCTGGCGGTCCCCCTCACGGCCCTCGCCGTGATCGGCTCGACCATCTTCGTCCTGTCCGCGCTCCGCTTCCGCAAGACCCTGGGCTAGCCGGGCAGGAGGGCCCGGCCTACCGCGCGGGGTGCGACCCGACTTCCGCTGACCGCCGCGGCGGCGGGGCGCAGTATGAGCACCGGCGGCGCGCCATGTCCGAGCGGATCCTCGTCCTCAACGCCGGGTCGTCCTCGATCAAGTTCGCGCTCTTCGCCGGGCGGGCGGACGGCGCGCTCGCCGCCGAGCTGCGGGGCAAGGTGGAGCGGCTGGGCGGCGAGGGCGAGCCGCACCTGCTGGCGCGCGGCCCGGGCGGCGAGCTGGCCGCCGAGCGCACCTGGCCGGCGAGCGCGCACGTCGACCACGCGTCGGCGCTGCGGGCCGTGCTCGAGCTCGTGAACGGCGCGCTCGGGGGGCGCAGGCTCGCGGGCGTGGGGCACCGGGTGGTGCACGGCGGCACCGTGTTCGACGGGCCGGCGCGGGTGACCGACGAGGTGCTCGCCCGGCTGCAGACGTTCGTCCCGCTCGCGCCGCTCCACCAGCCGCACAACCTCTCGCCCATCCGCGCCGTGCGCGAGCTGCTGCCGGACGTGCCGCAGGTGGCGTGCTTCGACACCGCGTTCCACCGCACCGCGCCGCCGCTGTACCAGCGGTTCGCCATCCCCGAGGCGCTGCACGAGGCGGGCCTGCGCCGGTACGGGTTCCACGGGCTCTCCTACCAGCACGTGGCCGAGGCGCTCCCGGCGCTCGACCCCGCGGCCGCCTCCGGGCGCGCCGTGGCGCTGCACCTCGGGAACGGCGCGAGCCTGTGCGCGCTGCAGGCGGGGCGCAGCCTCGGCGCCACCATGGGCTTCAGCGTGCTGGACGGCCTGGTGATGGGCACGCGCTGCGGCGCGATCGACCCGGGCGCGCTGCTGTGGCTCTCCGCCGAGCGCGGGCTGCGGGCGCGGGAGATCGAGGCGCTGCTCTACGACCGCTCAGGCCTGCTCGGCGTGTCCGGCCTCTCCGCCGACATGCGCACGCTGCTCGCCTCGCCCGACCCGCGCGCCCGGCTGGCGGTGGACCTGTTCGTGTACCGGATCCGCCGCGAGGTGGGCGCCGCCGCGGCCGCGCTGGGCGGGCTCGACGCGCTCGTGTTCACCGGCGGCATCGGCGAGAACGCGCCGGGGATCCGCGCGCGCGTCTGCCGCGACGCCGCCTGGCTGGGCGTGGAGCTCGATCCGGACGCGAACGCGGCCGGCGGCCCGCGCGTCTCGGCCGCCGGCAGCCGTGCCTCGGCCTGGGTGGTCCGGGCCGACGAGGAGCTGACCATCGCGCGCCAGGCCCGGGCGCTGCTCGAGCGCGCGCCGCCGCGCGACAGGGAGGGTAGCCACGTGACCTCGAACCCCGCCGTCCCGGCGGGCGCCGCCGCGCTGTCCGCGTACGGCCCCGCCCGCGCCACCGTCTCCGAGCGGCCGCTCGCGCCCGAGGAGGTCCGGCGCATCGACGCGTTCTGGCGCGCCTGCAACTACCTCGCGGCCGGCATGATCTACCTGCGCGACAACCCGCTGCTCCGCGAGCCGCTGCGGCCCGAGCACGTGAAGCACCGGCTGCTCGGCCACTGGGGCGCGAGCCCGGCGCTGTCGTTCGCGTACGCGCACCTGAACCGGCTCATCCGGCTGCGCGGCACCGAGCTCCTCTTCATGGCCGGACCCGGCCACGGCGCGCCCGGCGTCCTCGGCCCGGTCTACCTCGAGGGCACCTACTCCGAGGTCTACCCGGACCGCAGCCTGGACGAGGAGGGGCTGCGCCGGTTCTTCCGCCAGTTCTCGTTCCCCGGCGGCGTCGGGAGCCACTGCACGCCCGAGACCCCGGGCTCCATCCACGAGGGCGGCGAGCTGGGGTACGTGCTCTCGCACGCCTGCGGCGCCGCGTTCGACAACCCGGACCTGATCGTGGCCGCGGTGGTGGGCGACGGCGAGGCCGAGACCGGGCCGCTCGCGACCTCCTGGCACGTGAGCAAGTTCCTGAACCCGATCCGCGACGGCGCGGTGCTGCCGATCCTGTCGCTGAACGGCTACAAGATCGACAACCCCACCCTGCTCGCCCGCATCGGCCACGACGAGCTGGACGCGCTGCTGCGCGGCGCCGGCTGGACGCCGTTCTTCGTGGAGGGCTCCGAGCCGGAGTCGATGCACCAGGCCATGGCCGCCACGCTCGACCGGTGCGTCGAGCTGATCCGGGGCGCCCAGCTCGAGGCGCGCCGCACCGGGAACGCCGCGCGCCCGCGCTGGCCCGCCATCGTGCTCCGCACGCCGAAGGGCTGGACCGCGCCGGCGGAGCTGGACGGCCACCGGCTGGAGGGCTCGTGGCGCGCGCACCAGGTCCCCATCCCGCGCGTGAAGGACGACCCGGCGCGCCTGGCGCTGCTCGAGCGCTGGCTGCGCAGCTACCGGCCGGAGGAGCTGTTCGACGCGTCCGGCGCGCCGGTGCCGCTGGTGCGGGAGGCCGCGCCGCGGGGCGAGCGCCGCATGGGCGCGAGCCCGCACGCGAACGGCGGGGTGCTGAAGAAGGCGCTCCTGCTCCCCGACTTCCGCGGGTACGCGGTGCCGGTGCCCGCGCCGGGCGAGTCGCGGGCCGAGAACACGCGCCCGCTGGGCGCGTTCCTGCGCGACGTGATGCGGCAGAACCCGACCCGCTTCCGGCTGTTCGGGCCGGACGAGACCAGCTCCAACCGGCTCGACGCGGTCTACGAGGCCTCGCGGAAGCTGTGGCTCGCCGAGCGCTTCCCCGAGGACGAGGACGGCGGGCGGCTCGCGCCGGACGGGCGCGTGGTGGAGATGCTCTCGGAGCACACGCTGGAGGGGATGCTGGAGGGCTACCTCCTCACCGGCCGCCACGGCCTGCTCTCCACCTACGAGGCGTTCGTCCACATCATCGACTCGATGTTCAACCAGCACGCGAAGTGGCTCTCCATCTGCAACCAGCTCTCCTGGCGCGAGGAGATCGCCTCCCTGAACCTGCTCGTCACCTCCACCGTCTGGCGGCAGGACCACAACGGCTTCACCCACCAGGACCCGGGCTTCCTGGACGTGGTGGTGAACAAGAGCGCCGCGGTGACCCGCATCTACCTGCCGCCCGACGCGAACTGCCTGCTCTCGGTGGCCGACCACTGCCTGCGCAGCGAGGACTACGTGAACGTGATCGTGGCCGACAAGCAGGCGCACCTGCAGTACCTGCCCATGGACGCGGCCGTCACCCACTGCGCCAAGGGGATCGGGATCTGGGACTGGGCCAGCAGCGACGAGGGCGCCGAGCCCGACGTGGTGATGGCCTGCGCCGGCGACGTCGCCACGCTGGAGGCGCTGGCCGCCACCGCGCTGCTGCGCGAGGCGTTCCCGGACCTCGAGCTGCGCTTCGTCAACGTGGTGGACCTGTTCACGCTGCAGCCGGACACCGAGCACCCGCACGGCCTCTCCGACCGCGACTTCGACTCGCTGTTCACCACCGACCGGCCCATCATCTTCAACTTCCACGGCTACCCCTGGCTCATCCACCGGCTCGCCTACCGCCGCCGCAACCACCCGAACCTGCACGTGCGCGGCTACAAGGAGAAGGGCAGCATCGACACGCCGCTCGAGCTCGCCATCGACAACCAGATCGACCGGTTCAGCCTGGCCATGGACGTCATCGACCGCGTGCCGCGCCTCCGCGCCACCGGCGCGCACGCCAAGGAGCGGCTGCGCAACCGGCAGCTCGCGGCGCGCATGTACGCGCACGAGCACGGCGTGGACGCGCCGGAGGACGCGGGCTGGACCTGGCCCGGCGGGCGCCTGGCGCCCCGCTAGCCGCTCGCCGCGTCCACCTCGGAGCCCTCGGGCGCCGGGACCTCGTCCGCGGCGGCCTCGGCCGCGCGCCGCGGCCAGAGCACGAGCGCGCCGAGGACGCCGGCGAGCAGCGACGCCGCGAAGATGGCGATCTTGGCGGCGCGGAAGTCGGCCGGGTCCGGGAAGGCCTGGCCGGCGATGAACAGCGACATGGTGAACCCGATGCCGGCGAGCGCCCCGGCGCCGGCGAGCTGCCGCCACGCGTAGGACGCCGGCTTCACCGCCAGCCCGGCGCGCACCGCCAGCCGCGCCGCCACCACCATGCCGAGCGGCTTCCCGGCCACCAGGCCGAGCACGATGGCCGCCACCAGCCGCCCGCGCCCGTCCAGCGCGCCCGGCACCCAGGCCACGCCCGCGTTCGCGAGCGCGAACACCGGCAGCACCGCGTAGCTCGCCCACGGGTCGAGGGTCCGGAGCAGCTTGCTCGCGGGCGACTCGATGCGATCGTGGATGGCGTCGAGCGCGCGCAGCGCCGGCTCGGAGGGCCCGTGGCGCAGCACGCCCTCGCGCGCCCGGCGCAGCTCCGCCTCGAGCACCGCCTGCGCCTGCCCCGTGAGCGCGCGGAGGTCGGGCGGCGGCCGGGTCGGCGTCACCACCGCCAGGATCACCCCGGCGAGCGTGGGGTGCAGCCCCGCCGCGTGGAGGCAGGCCCACAGCAGCACGCCGAGCGCGGCGTAGGGCGGCGCCGCCGAGATCGACGCGCGGTTCAGCCCGGCGAGCAGCGCGGTCACCGCCGCCGCCGCGAGCAGCCACGGCACGGAGACCGCGCCGGAGTAGAACAGCGCCACCACCGCGATCGCGACCAGGTCGTCCACGATCACCGCCGCGGTGAGGAACACCCGGAGGTCCACCGGCACGCGATCGCCGAGCAGCACCAGGATCGCGACCGCGAAGGCGGTGTCGGTCGAGATGGTCGTGCCCCACCCCGCCGCGAGCGGGCCGGCCGGGACCACGAGCAGGTACAGCGCGGCGGGCGCGGCCATCCCGCCGATCGCCGCCGCCATGGGCAGGGCGGCGGCGCGCCAGCGCGCCAGGCGGCCCACGGTCAGCTCGCGCTTGATCTCGAGCCCCACCACCAGGAAGAAGAGCGTGAGCAGGCCGTCGTTCACCCATTGCACCAGCGGCAGCGCGAACGCGTGGCCGCCCAGCGACAGCCCGAGCGGCGCCTGCCACCCGGCGGTGAACGCGGCGCCCGCCGGCGAGCTCGCGATGGCGACCGCGAGCGCGGTCGCGGCCAGCAGCAGCAGGCCGGTGGAGGGCGCCCAGCGCGCGAAGTCCACCGTCGCCGCGTGCAGCCGGTGGCCGAGCGAGCCGAGCAGCGCCTCCGTGAGCGAGCTCGCGTCCCACGGCCCCTCGTAGCGGCGGCCGCCGATGAAGAACGTCGGCGTGAGGTGGACGCCGCTCCGGCGCGCGCTCTCCACGTCCTCGCGCACCCGCGCCGCCGCCGCCTCCCACGGGCCGGCGCCGCCCTCGCGCGGCGGCAGCCCCAGCTCGCGCGCGATCGCGTCCAGCTCGCCGGGGGCGAACGACGGCCCCCGGCGCATGAGCAGGTCGTGCGCCTGCCAGAAGCGATCGCCGGCGAGCCCGGCCGCCTCGGCCAGCTCGGCCGCCGGCCGGGCCGCCTCGGCGCGGATGGGGCGCTGGCGGAACACGTAGCGGAGGCGAGCCCCCAGGCGGTCGCGCAGCTCGGCGACGACCTCATGGGCGGCGTGGCAGTGCGGGCACGCGTAGCTGCCGTACTCGACCAGCGTCAGGTCCGCGCCGGGGTCGCCGAGCACGTGGTCCCGCGCCGGGTCCACCGGCCGATCGAGCCGCACCGGCAGGGGAGCGGACGCGCTCATCGGGCGGCCTTCCGGGGCGGGGCGAGCGCGTCGGGCATCCGTGCGATTCAACCTTGCGCCCGGGCCGGGCGGCAAGCACCAGCCCGGGCCGGCAGCGCCGTCCCCGAGCGCGCGGCCCCCACGCGCGGGCCGTCGCCATGGAGGGATCACGCGCGGGCGGCCCCAAGCGACGGGGCGCCGGACCCGTCAGGCGCACGGCCGCTAGCCGCGGGCGTCCTTACCGATGCAGGTGGTCACGGTATCGCGCGCGAGCGTTCGCGCGCCGGAGGTGGTCGGCATGGCAGGCGATCGCGGGTCCTCGAGGTGGAGCCGGCGGCAGTTCGTGAAGGCGGCGGGCGTGGGCGCGCTGGCGGCCGCCACCGGGCTGCCGCGCCGCGCGCGCGCGCAGGGCAAGACGCTCAAGATCATCCAGTGGAGCCACTTCGTCCCGGGCTACGACAAGTGGTTCGACGGCACCTTCTGCAAGCAGTGGGGCGACAAGCACGGCACGCGCGTGATCGTGGACCACATCTCCATCCCGGAGATCAACGCGCGCGCCGCCGCCGAGGTCTCGGCGCAGAAGGGCCACGACCTGTTCATGTTCCTCTCGCCGCCCGCCGCGTACGAGAAGCAGGTCCTCGACCACACCGAGATCTACCAGCAGGTGGAGAAGCGCTGGGGCAAGGTGAACGACCTCGGGCACAAGTCCACCTTCAACCCGAAGACGAAGAAGTACTTCGCGTTCGCCGACAGCTACGTCCCGGATCCCGGCAACTACCGCCAGGACCTCTGGTCCCAGGTCGGGTTCCCGCACGGCCCGGACACCTGGGAGGACCTGCGCAAGGGCGCGGCGGCCATCAAGCAGAAGATCGGCAACCCCTGCGGCGTCGGGCTCTCGCAGGAGCTCGACACCAACATGGCCATGCGCGCGCTGCTCTGGTCCTTCGGCGGCTCGGTGCAGGACGCCGAGGGCCGGGTGGTCATCAACTCGCCGCAGACCGTCCAGGCGCTCGAGTTCATGCGCGCGCTGCAGAAGGAGGCGCAGACCGGGGAGGTGTTCACCTGGGATCCCTCCTCGAACAACCGGGGCATCCTGGCCGGCAAGCTCTCCTTCGTGCTGAACGCGATCTCGGTGACGCGCACCGCCGAGAAGGAGAACCCGGAGATGTCGAAGAAGATCCAGATCGTGCCCGCGCTGAAGGGACCGGTGCGCCGGATGGCCGCCGAGCACGTGATGGACTGCTACGTCATCTGGAAGTTCGCCGAGAACAAGGACGGCGCGAAGCAGTTCCTGGTCGACTACATGGACGCGTTCGGCGACGCGTTCAAGGCGAGCGAGTTCTACAACTTCCCCTGCTTCCCGAAGACGGTGCCGGACCTCGCGCAGCAGGTGTCGAACGACCCCAAGGGTGTGCCGCCGGACAAGTACAAGGTGCTCTCCGGCGTCACCGAGTGGGCCACCAACGTCGGCTACCCCGGCTACGCCACCGCCGCCATCGACGAGGTGTTCAACACCTTCGTCATCCCGACGATGTTCGCGAAGGTCGCGCGGGACGAGCTGCCGGCGCGCGAGGCCGCGAAGGCGGCCGAGGCCGCGGTGAAGCGCATCTTCGACAAGTGGAAGTGAGCCGGAGGGGCGCGTGGCGGTCGTCGAGACGCGGAGGCTCACCAAGATCTTCCGGAAGGCCGACCAGGGCGCCGCGGTGAACGAGGTGGACCTCGCCACCCGCGACGGCGAGTTCCTGGTCTTCCTCGGGCCCTCGGGCTCGGGGAAGTCCACGCTCCTGCGGATGATCGCCGGGCTGGAGGAGCCCACCCGCGGCGACGTGCTCATCGGCGGCCGCGTGGTCACCGGGCTCCCTCCCCGCGCGCGCGGCATCGCCATGGTGTTCCAGAGCTACGCGCTCTACCCGCACCTCTCGGTGGAGCAGAACATCGGCTTCCCGCTCAAGGCGCACGGGGTCCCGCGCGACCGGCGCCGCGAGCGGGTGCGCTGGGCCGCGGAGCTGCTCGGGATCGGCCACCTGCTGGCGCGCAAGCCGCGCGAGCTGTCCGGCGGCGAGCGGCAGCGGGTGGCGCTGGCCCGGGCGCTGGTGCGCGAGCCCACCGTGTTCCTGCTGGACGAGCCGCTCTCCAACCTGGACGCGAAGCTGCGCGCGTCCGCGCGCGCCGAGCTGATCCAGTTCCACGCGCGGGTGGGCACCACGACCATCTACGTCACGCACGACCAGGTCGAGGCCATGAGCATGGGCGACCGGATCGTGGTGCTGGACAGGGGCGTGGTGCGGCAGGTGGGCACGCCGAAGGAGGTCTACGACGAGCCGGCCGACACGTTCGTGGCGACGTTCCTGGGCTCGCCGCCCATGAACCTGCTCGACGGCGGCGACGTCATCGCCGGCTTCCGGCCGGAGAGCCTGCTGCCGCGCGCCACGGTGGCGGGCCCGGCGGTGCCGCTCGACGTGCGGGTGGAGGCGGTCGAGTACCTCGGCTCGGAGCGCATCCTGCACGGCGCGGTGGAGGGCGGCCGCTTCGCCGGCCGCAAGGTCGTCTCGCGCATGACGCTGGGCGCGAGCGCCGGCCTCGACGAGGGCGCCGTCCACCCGCTGGCGGTGGCGGAGCGGGACCTCCGGCTGTTCGACCCGGGCACGAAGCGGCGCGTGCCGACGCGGGAGCTGGCGTGGCGATGACCCCGGCCGACGCGGCGCGGCGCCCGGCCGCCGGCGCGCTCCGCGACGTCCCGCGCCGCCGCGGGCCGTCCCCCGCGACCTGGCTCGGCGTGGCGCTCTTCACGCCGGCGGTGGTCTACATCCTGGCGCTGGTGGGCCTGCCGCTGGCGCTCGCGTTCCTGTACAGCGTCAGCGACGTCACGGTGGGCTCGGAGGGCTGGTCGTTCGTCGGCCTCGAGAACTTCCGCAGCGTGCTCGGCAGCCCCACCTTCCGCCGGGCGCTGCTCGACTCGTTCGTCTTCACCGTCTCCACGCAGGTGATCGTGCTGGTCTGCGCCACCGCGCTGTCGCTCGCGCTGCGCGAGCGCTTCCGCGGCCGGGCGGCGGTCCGGTTCCTGATCCTGCTGCCGTGGGTCGCGCCGATCAGCCTCGGCGCCATCGGCTGGAAGTGGATCCTCGACTCCATCTACTCGGTGGTGAGCTGGGTGCTCGCCCAGCTGCACCTGGTGAACCGGTTCGACCCGCCCATGTGGCTGGGCGAGCCCGCGCTCGCCATGGGCTCGGTCATCGCCGTGCACGCCTGGCGCATGATCCCGTTCGCGACCGTGATCATGCTGGCCGGCCTGACCTCCATCCCCAAGGAGATCCCGGAGGCCGCCGCGGTGGACGGCGCGGGGTTCTGGCGCACGCACTTCGAGATCACCCTCCCCATGATGCGGCCGATCATCAACGTGGCGGTGCTGTTCGGGGTGGTCTTCACCTTCACCGACATGACGGTGGTCTACATCCTGACCCGCGGCGGCCCGTACGACACCACCCAGGTGCTGCCGTCGCTGGCGTTCTTCACCGGCGTGCTCGGCTCGGACCTGGCCGAGGGCGCCGCCATCTCGGTGTTCCTGGTGCCGATCCTGGTCGCGGTGGCGGTCCTGATGCTGCGGGTCGCGCACCGGGCCGAGGTGGCGTGAGGGGGCGCGCGTGATCCGGACCCAGGCGACGCTCGCGACGCGCATCGGCCGGTGGGCGATCGTGGCCGGGTTCGCGGCGCTGCTCGCGTTCCCGTTCTACTGGATGGCGATCACCTCGTTCAAGCAGACGTCGGACCTGTACGACGTCGAGCACAACCCGTTCATCTTCAACGCGAGGCCCACGCTCGAGCACCTCCGCTTCCTGTTCGAGCAGACGCTGTTCCTGCGCTGGTTCTGGAACACCACCCTGGCCGGCGCGGCGGTGGTGGTCATCACGCTCGTGCTGGCGCTGCCCGCCGCCTACGCGCTGGCGCGCCTCACCGGCGCGGCGGGGCAGCAGCTCGGCATCGGCATCTTCCTCACCTACCTCATCCCGCCCACCCTGCTCTTCATCCCCATGTCCCGGGTCGTCGCGGAGCTCGGGCTGCAGGACACGCTCTGGGCGATCATCGTCACCTACCCGACGTTCACGGTCCCGTTCTCCATCTGGCTGCTCATGGGGTTCTTCAAGGCCATCCCCAAGGATCTGGAGGAGGCGGCGCTGGTGGACGGGCTGACCCGGTTCGGCGCGTTCGTGAAGCTCGTCATCCCGATCTCCGTCTCGGGGATCCTGACGGTCGTGATCTTCTCGTTCACCCTGGTGACGCAGGAGTTCGTGTACGCGCTCACGTTCATCTCGTCGGCCGAGCACCAGACGGTGAGCGTGGGCGTGCCGATCTACCTGGTGCGCGGCGACGTCTACTACTGGGGCTCGCTCATGGCGGCCTGCCTGCTGGCGAGCCTGCCCATCGCGATCGTCTACAACGTGTTCCTCGACCGCTTCATCGCCGGCTTCACGGTCGGCGCGGTGAAGTGACGGGCGCCCGGCCGCCGCGCCCCGCCCCGCGCGGGGGCCGGCGGTGGCGCTTCGCACGGGGCCGGTCCTCCGCTATGACCTCGCTCGCATGGTCACGGTCGATCAGCTGGAGACGCACCGGGCGGCGCTCACCGGCCACTGCTACCGGATGCTGGGCTCCGCCGCCGAGGCGGACGACGCGGTCCAGGAGACGCTGGTGCGCGCCTGGCGCAGCCTGGATCGGTTCGAGGGGCGCTCGTCGGTCCGCACCTGGCTCTACCGGATCGCCACCCGGGTGTGCCTCGACGCGCTCGAGGACCGGGCGCGGCGGGCCCGCCCGATGGACCTCGGGCCGGCCGGCACGGTGGCGGACCCGCTGGAGGCGCTCCCCGGGGAGCGCTGGATCGAGCCCATCCCGGACGCGCAGGCGCTCCCGTCCGACGCCGATCCGGCCGAGCGGGCCCTGCTGCGCGAGAGCATCCGGCTCGCGTTCGTGGCCGCGCTCCAGCAGCTGCCGCCGCGCCAGCGGGCCGCGCTGCTGCTGGCGGACGTGCTGGGCTGGTCGTCCGCCGAGATCGCGGGCGACCTCGACACGTCCGTCGCGGCCGTGAACAGCATGCTGCAGCGGGCCCGCGCGACCTTGCCGGCGCGGGATCCCTCCGCGCCCGGCGCCGCGCTGTCGGAGGCCGAGGCCGCGCTGCTCGAGCGCTACGTGGAGGCCTTCGAGCGCTTCGACGTGGCGGCGCTCACCGCGACGCTGCGCGAGGACGCGTGCTTCTCCATGCCGCCGTTCTCGCTCTGGCTGCGGGGGCGGGACGCGGTGGCGGCCTGGCTCACCGGGCCCGGCGCCGAGTGCCGCGGCTCGCGCCTGGTGCCCACCGCCGCGAGCGGCCTCCCCGCGTTCGCGCAGTACCGGGCCGCGGGGCCCGGCCTCCACCGCCCCTGGGCGCTCCTCGTGCTGGAGCCGTCCGCCGGCGGGATCGCCGCCTGGACCGCGTTCCTCGACACGGCCACCTTGTTCCCCCGGTTCGGCCTGCCGGCCGAGCTGCGGTCCTAGCGCTCAGGCGGGCCCGGCGGCCCACAGGTCCGCCCCGGGCGCTCCCGACCGCCCGGCGGCCTGCAGCCCGAAGGCGACCTCCTCCAGCGTCTCGGCCAGCAGCTCCGGCTCGACCGCGTGCGTCTGCCCCGGGAGCTCCAGGTGGCGCGCGCCGGGGATCGCCGCCGCGGCGCCGCGAGCCGCCCGGGCGAGCGCCGGCGCGGTCTTCCCGCCGTTCATCAGCAGGACCGGCACCCGCAGCGCCGACAGGCGCGCCGCCGGGACGGCCCAGTCGCCCATGATCGCCGCGTCGTACGGGAGCGTGTGCGCCACCGCCTCCAGCTTCCGCCACATCGGGAGCAGCCGCATCGCCCAGACCGCCATCGCCGGCACGCCGACCATCCGGCGCATGAAGTAGCGGACCGTCGCCCCGCGCCGCCCGGCGGCGAGCAGGCGCCGGAGCTCCACGTCGTGGCCCGCGTTCGCGCCGCCGCCGTCGTCCACCCAGGGCGGCTCGTACGCCGCGACCTCGGTCAGGCGGACGCCGCTCGCGGCCGCCTCCAGCGCGAGCGCCGCGCCGGAGGAGAAGCCGAGGGCGGCCGCCGACCCGCCGGCCGCCTCGACCAGCGCGGCCAGGTCCTCCACCTCGCGCGCCACCGCGTACGGCGCCGTGTCGCCGCTCCCGCCGCGCCCGCGCCGGTCGTACGCGATGACGGTGAAGCGGCGCGCGAGGAGCGGCGCGAGCCGTGGCACCGGGCCGAACGCCCGGCTGCACAGCGCCCCGTCCACCACGACGAGCGCGGGGCCGGCGCCGTGCCGCTCGAACGCGATGGCGGTCCCGTCCCTTGAGATCACCCGCTCCATCAGGCCTCCTCGTCCGCCGCGCCGGCGCGCCCGCGCAGCAGCGCCGCCAGCAGCCGCCGGTCGCGCAGCACCAGGCCGCCCCAGATCAGCGCGGCGACGTAGGTGGGGAACAGCACGTGGCTGAAGAGCGGGTTCCCCACCCGCACGTGCGTGGCGACCGCGCCGCCCAGGTAGCCGGTGAGCAGGATGGCCCCGAGCGCCGCCGTGCGCGGGATCGCGTAGAGCGCGACGCAGGCGAGCAGCGTCGCGCCGATCCCGACCACCGTGTCGAGCGGGTAGCCGAGCTGCTGCGAGCCCTCCAGGACCGGCGCCGCCCGCATCAGCTTCCCGAGCGCGTCGAAGGCGAGGAACACGATGGCGAGGCCGCTCAGCACGCGCCCGGTCCACAGCGCCCTCCTCGACGTCGCGCCCGCCCGCGTCCGGTCCACGCCCGCCGCGCTCCGCCCACCGATGTCCGTCGTCAGCTCCATGTCGTGCTCCCGTCCGTCAGGTCCGGGCTCGCGCCCGAGGGGTTTCGTGGCGGCGTCCATCCCGCCGGCTCCTCCGACGACGATCGACGCCTCGCCGGATCGACACGATCAGGAGGGAGATCTCATCGGGGCGTGAACGGGGCGTCGCGCGAAGCGTCCTCCACGGGGCGTAAACGGGTCTCCGCGCCACCGAGCAGGGTGTGGGCCTCGCGGGGCGTCGCCCCGGCGCTCCCCGAGACGGCACCTTGACGCCGGGGCGATCGCGTCTCACGCGCGATCGGGGAGGCGGCCGTGGGACGCGCGGGCTGGCGGGCGGCGTGGATCGTCGTCGGGGTGGTGGCGTGGCTGGGCTGCGGCTCGAGCGGCGGCGGCAAGCGGGACTCCTGCACGCCGGCGGACTGCGCCGCGGCGGGCGCGTCGTGCGGACAGGTGAGCGACGGCTGCGGCGGCTTCCTCCAGTGCGGCGGGTGCCCCGACGGCCAGACCTGCGGCGGCGGCGGCACGGCGAACGCCTGCGGGGCGCCGGCGTGCCACCCCGCCACCTGCCAGTCGCTCGGGAAGAGCTGCGGCCAGGTGGACGACGGCTGCGGCGGCAAGCTGGACTGCGGGAGCTGCCCCCAGGGCCAGACCTGCGGCGGCGCCGGCACGCCGAACGTGTGCGGGACGCCGTCGGCGGGCTGCACCCGCACCACCTGCGCGAAGGAGGGCAAGACCTGCGGCACGATCCCGGACCGCTGCGGCGGCACGCTCGACTGCGGCGCCTGCGGGAGCGGGAAGGTCTGCACGGCCTCGAACACCTGCGGGGCCGCGCCGTGCACGCCGACCACCTGCGCCGCCCAGGGGAAGGACTGCGGCCGCATCGACGACGCCTGCGGCGGCACGCTCGACTGCGGCGCCTGCCCCGAGGGCCAGACCTGCGGCGGCGGCGGCAACCAGAACGTCTGCGCCGCGCCCGCGCCGGCCCCGCAGGTGCGCTGGTACGCGACCGTGAGCACCCCCGGGCCCGACGCCTACGTCGCGGTCGGCGTGGACGCGGAGGGATCGCGCGTGCTGCTCTCCACCACCATGGACGAGGCGGGCCCGGGCGGCGGCACGCTCCGCCTCGAGAAGCGGGATCACGACGGCGAGGTGGTGTGGTCGAAGCGCTTCACGTACGCCGGCTGGCCGGTGTTCCGCATGGCGGTCACCCGGCTCGGGAACGTGCTGCTGACGGTCGACGCGCAGTGCTGGGGCGACTGCAGCGGGCGCCCCGGGCTCGATCTCGGCGGCGGGGCCATCGAGGACTCGGCGCTGGTGAAGCTCGGCCCCGACGGCCGCCACGTCTGGACGGTCTCGCTGGCCGGGTCGAGCGTCAACCAGCTCGCGACCGACGACTCCGGGTCGGCGCTGGTGTTCCGCGCCCCCCGCCAGACGTACGCCCCGGTGGTCGAGAAGTACTCCTGGGAGGGCAAGCTGCTCTGGTCGAGGTCGTCGCAGTGGCTCGACGCGCTCACGCTCGCGCCCACCGGCGAGGCCTACGTGGCCGGCCACTCGTACAACGGCCTCGTGGACGGCGCGCCGGCGCCCTCGCCGGCCGCGTGGACCGCGCAGGTGGTGAAGCTCGGCACCGACGGCAAGGTCCAGTGGTCGGTCCGCAACGACACGCTCGGCTACTTCAGCGGGCTCGGGGCCACCAGCAAGGGGACGCTGGTGCTGCTGGCGGATCGCGCCGGCACGGTCACCTGGGGCGACTCGACCGTGGACAACGGCGCGCTGGTGCTGGCGGTGCTGGAGGCCGACGGGACGCCGCGCTGGGCGCGCGGCGTGGAGCGGCTCTGGCCC
The DNA here is from genome assembly GCF_000964525.1 of Anaeromyxobacter sp. PSR-1. Classification (GTDB taxonomy): domain Bacteria; phylum Myxococcota; class Myxococcia; order Myxococcales; family Anaeromyxobacteraceae; genus Anaeromyxobacter. The sequence continues at coordinate 4,259 of NZ_BAZG01000015.1, read as the reverse complement.
GCGCTGCTGGGCGTGGACCCCACCGGCCGGGCGGCGGTGGCGGGCAACTCGAGCAGCTGCATGGCGGTGACCGTCCGCACGTTCGATCTCGCGAACACGCCGCTCTGGACGCGCACCGTGCCGACGAACGGCCAGTGCAGCTCGACGCGCGCGCAGGCGCTCTCGTACGGCGCCGACCACGAGGTCACCATGGGCGGCACGTTCGGCGGCACCATCGTGGTGGGCGAGGACACGCTCGTGCCGCAGGGGGACGACGGGATCGCGGTCGAGCTGGCGCCCTGACGGCTCGTCGCGCGGGCCCGCGCTGGCCGCACCCACGGTGCACCCACCCGGTCGGGGCCGCCGGCGCGGCCCGCTTGCGCGCGCCTCGCCCGGCGGCGTATCACGCGCGGCCGCGGGGGGACATCGGGCGCCGCCGCGCCGCCGGAGCCGCACGTGCTGAGACCGTACTCGAACCGGCGCGCCCCGCGCGCCCGCTGCGCGCTGGACGGCTGGGCCGGCGAGGGCTGGACCTTGCTCGAGCGGCACGCGCTCGCGGTGGCCTCGCCGCCGGAGGTCGCGCTCTCCGCCGCGCTCGCGCTCCGGCTGAGCGACCTGCCGGCGGTCCGGGCGCTGTTCACGCTGCGCCGGCTGGGGCACGCTCCCGACCAGGCGCTGCGGGACTTCTTCTCCGCGGCCCCGTTCGCCATGCTCGCGGACGAGCCCGGCCGCGAGTGGGTGTTCGGCGTCCAGCGCCCGGCCGCGGCGCGGCACGGGCCGGCCGCGTTCGCAGGCGCGCTCGCGGCGGCGGAGTTCGCGGCCGTCGGCAACTTCCGCGCCGAGCCGCGGGACGGCGGCGCGCTGCTCTGGACGGAGACGTGGGTGCGGACGCGCGGACGGCGCGCCGGGCTCGCGTTCGGCGCGTACTGGCTCGCGATCGGGCCCTTCAGCGCGTGGATCCGCAGGATGATCCTGCGGGCCGCGCGGGCGCGCGCCGAGCGCGTGGACGGCGCGAGCCCCGGGCCTGCGCGGCCCGGGGCCCGGCCGGAGCGCTAGCGGCGATGCCTAGGCCCGCTGCGCGGCGGGCTCCGCCGGGGCGCGGTTCGCGCCGACCTGGTACGTGCCGACGGGCGCGCGGAACGAGACCGCGAGCCGGTTCCACCCGTTGATGGCGACGATCGCCATCGTGAGGTCGACCAGCTCCGCCTCCTCGAACTCCTCGCGCGCCGCCTCGAACGCCTCGTCCGGCACGCCGGTCTGGCCGATGAGCGTGACGCTCTCCGTCCAGGCGAGCGCGGCGCGCTCGCGCGGGGTGAAGAACGGGGTCTCCCGCCAGACCGGCACCGCGTAGAGCCGCTGCTCGGTCTCCCCGTGGGCGCGGGCCTCCTTCGTGTGCATGTCCACGCAGAACGCGCAGCCGTTGATGTACGACGCGCGCAGCTTGACCAGGTGGTAGAGCGTCAGGTCCAGGCCCGAGCCCCGCACGTACTGCTCGAGCGCGTACATCGCCCGCAGCGCACCCGGCGCCACCTTCCAGTGATCGATCCTCGGCTGCATGGCCTCTCCTCGGTGTTCGTGGTTCATGCCCGGAAGACGGCGCCGCCACGTCGCCGTGACCGGCGGCGCGCGGACGCCCCGTTCGGTTCGAGCGACGCGACCGCGGTCACGCCACCCTCCCCTCGATCGTCTTCCACGCATGTCCACCGCCTTCGCCTCCACCCCCGCCGGCGCAGATCCGAGCGACCGCGCCGCCGTGTTCGAGCGCCTCCGCCCTCGCCTGTTCGGCATCGCCTACCGCATGCTCGGCACCGTCCCGGACGCGGAGGACGTGCTGCAGACCGCCTACCTCCGCTGGCACGAGGCGGGCGGCTCGGACGTCCAGAACCCGGAGGCCTGGCTGGTCTCGGTGACGAGCCGGCTCGCGGTCGATCGGCTGCGACAGGCGAGCGGCGAGCGGAAGCGCTACGTGGGCGACTGGCTGCCGGAGCCGCTCCTCACCGGCGCCGCGCCGCCCGCCGACGCGCGCTCCGAGCTGGCCTCCGATCTGTCCATGGCGTTCCTGGTGCTGCTCGAGCGGCTCTCGCCGGACGAGCGCGCCGCGCTCCTGCTCCGCGACGTCTTCGGCGCCGGCTACGGGGAGATCGCCCGGGTGCTCGACCGGAGCGAGGAGGCCTGCCGGCAGGTGCTCCACCGGGCGCGGCTGCGGGTGCGCGAGGGGCGCCCGCGGTTCGAGGTGCCGCTCGAGGCCCGGCACCAGCTCGTGGCCCGCCTCCTGGACCGGCTCGCGGCGGCGGACGAGCAGGCCCTGCTCGCGCTCGTGTCGGACGACGCCACCTGGACCTCCGACGGCGGCGGGAAGGTCCACGTCGCCCGCGGGCTCCGCGGCAGCGCGCGCATCGTGCGCTTCCTGCTGAACGTCGCGCGCAAGGCCGGCGGCCGGATGCGGCGCGAGCTGGTCTGGATCAACGGCGAGCCGGCCATGCTCACCTACCTCGACGGGCGGCCGTTCTCGACCACCTCGATCGCCACCGACGGCGGGCGCGTGACCGCGTTCTACGCGGTGCTCAACCCGGACAAGCTGCGCCGGGTCGAGCAGCGCCGCGACGCCTGAGCCGGTCAGCCGTGCCGGCGCGGGCGCCGCGGCCCGTCCGCCCCGCCGGGCTCCGCCCGCCGCACCCAGTCGATGGCCTCGCGCACGCGCCGCGGCACGAGGCGCCGCGACGGGTAGACCGCGAACAGCTCCCGCCCCTCCGGCTCCCCGAGCGCGCACTCCAGCGGCACCAGCCCGCCCGCGCGCGCGATCATCTCGGCCGGCGCGCGCACCACGCCGAGCCCCGCCAGCGCCGCCTCGACCGCGACGCGCGGGTCGCTCGCCGCGAAGCGCTCGTTCGGCCTCAGCTCGCGCTGCGTCCCGTCCGCGCCCCGGAACCGCCACGGCCGGCCCGGGTGCGTCACCACCGCCGGCGCCCGCGCCAGCGCCGCCGCGTCCACCCTCCGGCGGCCGCCGAGCGCGCGCGCGACCACCGCCGGCGACGCGGCCAGCGCGTACGGGATCGCCCAGAGCCGCCGCGCCACCACGTCGGCCTCGGCCACCGGCCCGACCCGGAACGCGAGGTCGAGCGCCTCCTCCACCAGGCTCAGCACCGAGTTGGTGAGCCGCAGGTCCACCGTGACGCGCGGGTGGGCGGCCGCGTACGCGATGAGCGCCCGGCCGACCCGCTCCGCGCCGGTGACCACGGGCGCGGTCACCCGCAGCCGGCCGGTGGGCTCCCCGTCGCGCCCGGCCGCGTCCTCGAGCACGTCCCGGAGCTGATCCAGCACCGGCGCCGCGCGCGCGAGCAGCCGCGCGCCCTCGTCGGTCGCGGAGACCCGCCGCGAGGTGCGGTGCAGCAGGCGGACCCCGAGCCGCTCCTCCAGCCGCGCCACCGCCCGGCTCACCGTGCTGGTGGGGACGCCGGTGCGCCGGGAGGCCCCCACGAAGCTCGCGTGCCGGGCCACCGCCACGAACAGCCGCAGGTCCCCCGGATCGATCATCTCGTCCATGGGACGAAGCATACCGGATCGTCCCGTTGCGTCGCGCGGCGGCGGCGCGCATGGATGCGCGCATGACGACGACACCTGCTGGGCTGAAGGACCGGACGGTGGTGGTGGTGGGCGGCGGCTCGGGGATCGGGCTCGCCGTCGCGCGGGAGGCGCTGGCGCGCGGCGCCGAGGTGGTGCTGGCGGGCCGCTCCCCGGAGCGCCTGGCGCGGGCGCTGGGAGGGCTCGGCGCCGGCCCGAGGGCGCGGGCGGTCGCGGCCGACGTCCGGCGCGAGGACGAGGTGGTGCGGCTGTTCCGGGAGGTCCCGGCCGCCGACCACGTGGTCGCGACCGCGGTGGTCCCCGCCTACCAGCCCATCGCCGCCTTCGACCTCGAGGCGGCCCGCGCGGTGGTGGACTCGAAGCTGCTCGGCGCGCTGCTGCTCGCGAAGCACGGGGCGCCGGCGCTCCGGCCGGGCGGCTCGCTCACGTTCACCACCGGGATCGCCGCGGATCGCCCCATGCCGCGGGGCTCGATGATCGCCGCGGTGAACGGCGCGCTCGCGGCGTTCGTGCGGGCCGCGGCGCTCGAGCTCGCCCCGCTGCGCGTGAACGCGCTCTCGCCGGGCTGGGTGGACACGGAGATCTGGGACGCCGTCGCGGGCGAGGGCAAGGCGGCGACGTTCGCCGCGATGGCCGAGCGGCTCCCCGCCCGCCGCATCGGGGCGGCCCGAGGACGTCGCGCACGCCGCGGCGTTCCT
>NZ_BAZG01000016.1 GCF_000964525.1 Anaeromyxobacter sp. PSR-1 | reverse complement strand
GAAGCGCGGCCGGGCCGCCTCGGCGATCGCCGCGTCCCAGGCCGCCGTCACCTCGGCGGCGAGCGCGGAGCCGTCGGTCGCCGGGCGCGGCGCGGGGGCGGGGAGCTCACCGGCCCACGCCGGCTCCGCGCCGATCGCGTACGGCTCGAGCGTCTCCACCGGCGCGTCCGCCTGGGCGGAGACGAGCCTGCCGGTGATCCACTCGGGATCCGGCGCGCCCGCGACCGGCAGGACGAGCAGGTCGCGCGCGCGGGTCGCGGCCACGTAGACGAGGCGCAGCCGCTCGGCGTCGAGGTAGCGCTTCTCGCGGCCGGCCACCTCGCCGCCCTCCGGCTCCTCCCACTCGAGCCCGTCGAGCGCGACCGCCCAGGCCTCGCCGGTCCGGTCCACCACGAACGGCGCGCGCACGTCGCGGGCGGCCAGGTTCGCGCACGCGTCCCAGAGGGCGACCACCGGGAACTCGAGCCCCTTGGCCTGGTGGACGGTGAGGATCTGCACCGCGTCGGTCCCGACCGGCCGCGGCGGATCGAGCTGGACCGCGTCGTCCACCCACGCGCGCAGCCGCGCGGTGGCCGCGTCGTAGTCGAGCCCCTCGGCGGCGACCGCCTCGAGCACGAGGCAGAGCTCGCGGAGCGCGTCGAGCCGCTGCGCGCCGTTCGGTCCGAGCGCGGCGGCCCGGCCGAACGCGGTCCGCTCCAGCAGGTCGCGGGCGGTCGCCCCCGGCGGGCGATCGAGCCGGGTCCGGCGGAGCTCGCGCACGACCTCCTGCGCCGCGCGCGCGCGGAGCACGCCCGGGTCCGTGGACGCGGGGTCGGCGGCGCGTGCGCGGGCGAGGTCGTCGTGGTCCACCGCGAAGAACGGCGGCCGCAGCAGCGCCGCCTGCGCGATCCCGTCGTCGCGATCCGCGAGCGCCCGCAGGCCGAGCAGGAACTGCTGGTGGAGCGGATCCGCGAGGAACAGCGTCCCGCCGCGCGCGGCGTACGGCACGCCCAGCCGGTCCAGCTCCGGGAACAGGAGCGGCAGGTTGACGGTGGCGGTGACGAGCACGGCGACGTCGCCGTAGCCGGCGGGCCGGGGCGCGCCCGTCGCCGGGTCCACGATGGTCCGCTGCTTCCCCTCGACCATCCACCGGAGCCACGCCGCGAGCGCCTTCGCCTCGGTGGCCCGGAGCTCGGGCTTCTTGCCGGACTCCGCCGCGAGCGGCAGGACCTGGACGGCGCAGGGCGCGCCGCCCTCGCGCCCCGCGAGCAGCGGCTCGTTCGCCACCGTCCCGGCCTCCGGGTCGAACACCGGCGCGTCCCCGGCGGCCTTCCCGAGCACGCCGTCGAACGTCCCGTTCAGCCACCGCACCAGCGCCGGCTCGCAGCGGAAGTTGGCCTTCAGCTTGGCGACCACGTGGGGCCCGCGCTCGACGATGGCCCGCACCGCCGCGTACACGCCGATGTCGGCGCGCCGGAAGCGGTAGATCGACTGCTTGGGATCGCCCACGATGGTGAGCTTGCCCGGCACGAGCCGGACGGCGCGCCAGTCCTCGGCGACGGCGCCCTGCTCGCAGAGGTACAGGACCACCTCGGCCTGGAGCGGGTCGGTGTCCTGGAACTCGTCCACCATGACGTGGTCGAACAGCGCCTGGTACTCCGAGCGCACCGCGCGATCCCGCTGCAGAAGGTCGCGCAGCTCGAGCAGCAGGTCGAGCTGGTCCACAGCGCGGTGGCGCGCCTTCACGCGCTCGTACATGGCCACCACCGCGGGCGCCGCGGCGACGAGCCGGCGCGCGAGCCAGCGGGCGAACGGGCGGAGCAGGTCGTCGCGGAGCGCGCCCTCGCGGAGCGCCTTCTTGCCGTCGTCGCCGAGGAACGCCTTGTAGAGCGCCCAGCCCGCGCGGTCGTCCGGGAAGTCCGCCTTCATCGCGAGCTTCCGGGGCGGCGTGCACCGCAGCAGCTCCTTCAGGACGAGGACCGGGTCCTCCTCGCCGCGGATCCGCTCGATCCGCCGCCGCGTGGCGGCGACCCACCGCGAGCCCGCGCCGTCGCCGCTCGAGTCCGCGGCGTACCCCAGGAGCTCGTCGGCCAGCTCGCGGAACTTCGCCAGGTCCGGCCTGCGCGCCGCCGGGACGACCGGCGGGACGTCGCGCGTGCGCACCAGCGATTCGATGAGACAGTCGAGCCCCGGGACGACGCCGTGGTCGTGCACGCGCCGCTCGGCGCGGACGCCCGCGCGCAGCGCGTCGACGAACGCCGACTGCGCCGCCGCCGCGACCTCCGGGTCGAGCCCGGGGAGCTCGTCCGCGAGCGTGCCCGCCTCGACCGCGTGCAGGAACGCCGCGAACGCCTCGTCCACCAGCGGCGCGTCGTCCTCCACGATGTCGTACGACGGGGAGAGCCGCGCCTCCACCGGCCGGAGGCGCAGGAGCCGATCGGCGAACGAGTGGATGGTGCCCACGTGCGCGGTGTCGAGCGCGGAGAGCGCGCCGGCGAGGCGCCGGCGCCGGAGCTCCGTCAGGTCGGCGCGCGCGAGCGCGCGCAGGAGCGCCTCGCGGATGCGGAGCCGCAGCTCGCCGGCCGCCTTGCGCGTGAACGTGACCGCCGCGATGCGCCCGAGCGGGAGCGCGGGCCCGTCGTCCTCGGGCGCGACCCGCTCCACCAGGCGCGCCACGAGCAGGGTGGTCTTGCCGGTCCCGGCGCCGGCGTCGGCGATGACGTTCTCGTCGCGCGCGTGGATGGCCCGGTCGCGGTCGACCTGGTCCGGGGCGGGCTTCCGCGGGCTCATTCCTCGTCCCCCTCGTCCAGCTTCAGCGCGCGGAAGCGCGCGAGCGGCCCGTCCTCGACGTCCGCGAGCGCCTCGCGGGCGCGCCGGGTCGCGCCGCTGCCGCAGACCACGTGGAACGGGCAGTAGGTGCAGTCGTCCTCGTCGGCGCTGGGCGGGAACGACCGCGCCGCGAGGAGGTGCGCCGCCGTCGCGAGCCACTCCGCCGTCGCCTGGTCGAGCGCGGCCGCGTCCGCGCGAAACGCGCGCTCCTCGACCTCGCCCCGGCCGCTCGCGTACGCGTAGGCGCCCTGGACCTTCGCGGGCGTCTTCCAGGCGTTCGCGAGCTTCCGCGCCGCGAGCTGGTACAGGCCGAGCTGCACGTCGCGGAGCGGCGTGGGGCCGGTCTCGCTCCCGGCGCGCGGGTGCGCCTTGCCGGACTTGAGGTCGCGCACCAGCGTCACCCCGTCCTCGACGTCCACGCGGTCGATGTAGCCGTGGACGTGCAGCGTCTCGCCGTCCGCGTCCACCGAGAGCGGCGCCCCGGGGGTGCCGAACGCGAGCTCGACGCCGACGAAGCGGCGCGGGCCGCCCTCCCAGTCGTATGCCAGGAACACGCGGAGCGCGTCGTGCAGCCGCTCGCGCTCCTTCAGCCGGACGCCCTCGCCGACGAGCGGGACCTCGGAGAGGAGCGCGTCGAACGCGCGATCCGCCACCGCGCGCGCACGCGCCTGCCACCCGTCGATCGTTCCCTCGCGGCGCGAGAACGCCGCCCCGTGCTCCCGGTAGAACAGCTCGACCACGCGGTGGAGCAGGCTCCCGAACGAGAGCGGGTCGAGCTCGCGGAGCGAGGGCGCGCCGGCCGGCTCGTCCCAGCCGAGGATGCGGCGCATGAGGAACAGGCGCGGGCACTGCAGGAGCTGACCGAGCGCGGAGGCGGAGATGGGACGCTCGGGGGCGATACCCGGGACCGGCGGGAACGGTCCGCCGCGGCCGAACACGCCATCGGAGGGGCCGAGCGGGCCGGTGGGCGCGCGCAGCGTGGCGAGGCGCGCGAGGTCCACCACGGGCGCGCCGGTCCACTCCGGCGGGAGCGCCGGGGCGGTGCGGGCGACGCGGTCGAGCCAGCTCGCGTCCGAGATCGGCTGCGCGTCGCGGAAGCGCGCGGCGGCGCGCGCCGCGGGACGGAATGCGTCGCGGCGGAGGGCGGCGCCGTCCGGGACCGCCTCGGCGGGCTCGCCGGTCCCGGCGTGTGGGCGCGCGAGCGCGGCCGCGGCGTCGATGAAGATGGCGCCCGGCTCGCGCTCGGTGCGGGCGAGATCGACCCGCGGGGCGGAGAGCGCGACCGCGTCGCGGGCGCCCTGCACCGCGGCCACGAGCGCGTGCACCTGGGCGGCCACCCGATCCTCGGCGCGCCGGAGGACGCGGTCGGGCGCGCCGCGCTCGAGCTGCTCGCGGAAGGCGCCCGGCACGACCGGGTCCTCGCGCGGCTGCGACGGGAGCACCCCCTCGCAGAGCCCGACGATCCGCACCGCGCCGAACGCCAGCCCCGCCGCACCGGCCACGGTGCCGACGTACACGGCGGGCTCGCCGAACCGGCCGTGCGCGACGCGCAGGCCGAGCAGGTGATCCTCGACGACCTGCAGGGCGTCGTCGCCCGAGAGCGCCTTGCCGAGGCTGCCCGCGCACGCCGGCGCGATGGCCTCCACGAGCCGCGCCGGGAGCGTCGCGCCCTCGCCCGGCGCGAGCAGCCAGCGCGCGAGGAAGCCCCCGAGCACGTCCGCGATCGCCGCGAGCGGCGCGCCGCCGACGACGGCTCGGGCGACGCCCACGAGCGCGTCGAGCGCGGGCCGGATCGCGCGCAGGCTCCGGAGCGTGCGCTCGAGCCGCCAGCGCTCCCGCTCCGCGGAGTCGTCGTCCGCGTGCACCTGCCCGAGCGCCGCCTCCAGCTCGCCGGCCCGGACCGCGGCCCGCTCCGACCAGGCGAGCGCGCCGGCAGGGTGGGCCGGGTTGCCGCCGACGATGCCCAGGCCGAACGCGAGCTCCATCCCCTCGCCGTGGGTGAGATGCGTGCGGTCGCCGTCCGCGACGCCCTCGAGCCGGAGCGCGGCCAGCACCGGCGCCAGCGTCTCGGCGGAGAGGTGCGAGCGGAGCGCGCGCACGACCGCGAGGATGCGGGCGCCCGCCGCGGTCGAGATGGCCGGCAGGCCGCCCGCGACGAACACCGGGAGCGACCCGCCGCCGAGCGGCAGCCGCGCGAGCCGGTCGGCCACGAGCCCCGCGAGCGGATCCTGGGCGGGCACGAGGACCGCGACCTCCTCGAGCGGCCGCCGCGCCTCCAGCACCTGGCGCGCGACCCACAGCGCGGTCGCCTCCAGCTCCGCCTCCACGCCCGCGTGCTCCTCGAGGTCCACCGTGCCGTCCGGCCCGCCGCTGCGCGGGCGCGCCGGATCCGCGAGCACCGCCGCGTCCGCGAGCAGGTAGGTCGCGAGGAGGTCGCGCTCGGTCAGCTCCTCCGCTCGGGGAATGCCCCGGTCCTCCGCTCGTGGTGAGCCCGTCGAACCACGAGCGGACGCGTGGTCCTGGTCTTCCCCCGCTCGTGGTGAGCCTGTCGAACCACGAGCAGCCGCGGGGTTTCGGTCTTCCTCCGCTCGTGGTGAGCCTGTCGAACCACGAGCGGCCGCGGGGTTCCGGTCTACCTCCGCTCGTGGTGAGCCTGTCGAACCACGAGCGGCGAGCGCCGCCCGCACCTCGGCTCCGTACAGCCGCTCCACTCTCTCGAGGTGCCGGGCCGAGATCGGCCGGACCGCCTGGACCGCGAGCCTGACGTCCGGGATCGCCGCCACGAACCGCGCCTCGACCGCATCCTCGTGCCCGGTCGCGAGCGCGAGCGTCGGCCCGTGGAAGAACGGCCACGTCGCCGGGTCGCGGGCGAGCAGCGCCGCGGCCTCGCAGAAGATCCGGGCGGAGGAGAAGGAGGTGCCCGCGCACTCCTCCACGCGCGCCCAGAGCCGCGCGAGGTCGCGCGCTGCGGCCGGCTCGGCCGGGACGGTCCGCCGGGCCCAGGCCCGCAGCCTCGAGGTCCCCGATGGCGCTCGCGAAGGCCTCGTCCCAGCCGCGCGTCATGCGGAGCAACTCGAGGTCGAAGTGCTCGAGCGGCAGGTCCTCCTGGAACAGCGCGAGCAGCCGCGCGCGGCGCAGGCCGTCCTCGCCCCGCGTGAACGCGACGCCCGCCGACTGGAGGACCTCCAGCGCGGCGGTGAGCGGTCCGAGGAACCGCGTCCCCCCGAGCGCCTCGCGGCGCCCCGTCCGCGCCAGCTCCCGCCGGATCGCGTGCGCGTGGCGCTCGCCCGGGACGAGGACCGTGCGCGCCGGCAGCGGGCCCGCCGCCGGGAGCGCGACGACCGCGTCCGCCCACTCGCCCAGCGTGTCGATGACGGTGACGTTCACGCGCGCCTCTGAGACCGATCGTACGTCCGGGGACCGACACGCGGGGCCGGCGGGCCCAGCGAGAAGGACACCCTAGCAGCCGGGCGGACAGGGCCGGTTGATCCCGGACGTCGCGTGAACGCGGCACGCACGCTTCGTCGCGCGCAGCAGCCGCGTGCCAGGCCAGCCGGCCGGCGCGCCCCCCGCTCGCTCGGGGGCCCGTCCACCGCCCGGCGGCGGCTCCGCCCGCGCCCCCTTAGATCCGCGGGCGTGCTCGACACGTTCCACCCCGTCGTCCGCGCCTGGTTCGCCAGCCGGTTCGGCGACCCCACCCAGCCGCAGGCGCTCGCCTGGCCCGAGATCGCCGCCGGCCGCGACGTGCTCGTCTCCGCGCCCACCGGCTCCGGCAAGACGCTCGCCGCGTTTCTCTCCGCGATCGACGGGCTCCTCCAGGACGGGCTCGCGGGCCGCCTCGAGGACGCGACCCGCGTCGTCTACGTCTCGCCGCTCCGCGCGCTCGGGAACGACATCGCCCGGAACCTCCAGGCGCCGCTCGCCGAGATCCGCGCCGCCGCGCTCGCGGCCGGCCTCGCGCCGCCGGAGCTGCGGGTCGCCGTCCGCACCGGCGACACCACCGCGTCCGCGCGCCGCAGCCTGCTCTTGCGCCCGCCGCACCTTCTCGTCACCACCCCCGAGTCGCTCTACCTCCTCCTCACCGGCGAGCGCGGCCGCGAGACGCTCGCCGGCGTCGAGACCGTGATCGTGGACGAGATCCACGCGCTCGCCGGCGACAAGCGGGGCGCGCACCTCGCGCTCTCGCTCGAGCGGCTCGAGGCCCTGGCCGGGCGACGGCCGCAGCGCCTCGGCCTCTCCGCCACCGTGGAGCCCGTCGCGGAGGTGGCGCGGTTCCTGGTCGGCGCCGCGCGCGTCTCGCGCACCGGCCGGCCGCGCTGCGCCGTCGTCGAGGTCGGCCGGCGGCGCGCCTTCGACCTCGCCATCGAGGTGCCCCGCGACGAGCTGTCGTCGGTCGCGTCGAAGGAGCTGTGGGCCGAGACCTACGACCGCGTGGCCGACATCGTCCGCGCGCACCGCTCCACGCTCGTCTTCGTCGGGACCCGCCGGCTCGCCGAGCGGGCCGCGCACGCGCTCGCCGAGCGGCTCGGCGAGGGCGAGGTGGCCGCGCACCATGGCAGCCTGTCCCGCACGCGCCGCCTCGCGACCGAGGAGCGGCTCAAGGCCGGGGCGCTGAAGGCGGTGGTCGCGACCGCCTCGCTCGAGCTCGGCATCGACGTGGGCGAGGTGGACGTGGTGGTGCAGCTCGGCTCGCCCGGCGCGCTCGCCACCGGGCTCCAGCGCATCGGCCGCGCCGCGCACGTGAAGGGCGGGACGCCAAAGGGGCGGCTGTTCCCCATGAGCCGCGACGAGCTGGTCGAGTGCGCCGCGCTCGTCCGCGGCCTGCGCCGCGCGCGCCTCGAGCCCGTCGCCGTCCGCGACGCGCCGCTCGACGTGCTCGCGCAGCAGGTCGTCGCCGAGGCCGCCTGCGGCGCCATCCACGAGGACCGGCTGTTCGAGCTGTGCCGCCGCGCCTGGCCCTACCGCGCGCTCGCGCGGGAGGCGTTCGACGACGTGGTGCGGATGCTCTCCGAGGGCATCGCCACCTCCCGCGGCCGCGCCTCGGCGCTCCTCCACCGCGACGGCGTGAACCATCGGGTGAGCGGCCGGCGCGGCGCGCGCATCGCCGCGCTCACCGGCGGCGGGACCATCCCCGACACCGCGCAGTACGCGGTGGTCGCCGAGCCCGAGGGCGCCGTGGTCGGGCAGGTGGACGAGGACTTCGCGGTCGAGAGCATCGCCGGCGACATCTTCCTGCTCGGGACCACCTCGTGGCGCATCCGCCGCGTCGAGGCCGGCGTCGTGCGCGTCGAGGACGCCCACGGGGCGCCGCCCGGCGTGCCGTTCTGGAACGGTGAGGCGCCCGGGCGCAGCGGGGCGCTGTCGGCCGAGGTCTCCGCGCTGCGCGAGGAGCTCGAGACTCGGCTCGCCGACCCCGCCGCCGCGGCCGCGTGGCTCGAGGCCGAGGCCGCGCTCCCCACCGCGGGCGCGCGGCAGGTGGTGGAGTACCTCGCCGCCGGCCGCGCCGCGCTCGGCGCCCTGCCCACGCAGCACACGCTCGTCGCCGAGCGCTTCTTCGACGAGGCCGGCGGGATGCAGCTCGTCATCCACGCGCCGTTCGGCGCCCGCACCAACCGCGCCCTCGGGCTCGCGCTCCGCAAGCGCTTCTGCCGGACCTTCGACTTCGAGCTGCAGGCCGCCGCCACCGACGAGGGCGTGCTCCTCTCGCTCGGCCCCCAGCACGCGTTCCCGCTCGAGTCGATCTTCGCGTACGTGACGCCCGGGACCGTGGACGAGGTGCTCACCCAGGCCGTCCTCCAGGCGCCCATGTTCGGCGTGCGCTGGCGCTGGAACGCCACGCGCGCGCTCGCCATCCCGCGCCTGTTCAAGGGCAAGCGCATGCCCCCGCCCATCGCGCGGATGCGCGCCGACGATCTCCTCTCCGCCGTGTTCCCCGCGCAGACCGCCTGCCAGGACAACGCGCCCGGCGGGCCGATCGAGGTGCCCGACCACCCGCTCGTCCGAGAGACGCTCCGCGACTGCCTCGGCGAGGCCATGGACGCCGGTGCCCTCCGCGCCGTCCTCGAGCGGATCGCCGCCGGCGAGCTCCGGCTCGTCGCCGTGGACACCCCCGAGCCCTCGCCGCTCGCGCACGAGCTGTTGAACGCGCGGCCCTGGGCCTACCTCGACGACGCGCCGCTCGAGGAGCGCCGGGCCCGCGCGGTCGCGGTGCGCCGCGCGCTCCCGCCCGCCGAGGCGAGCGCCATCGGCGCGCTCGACGCCGCAGCCATCGAGGAGGTCGCCTCGCAGGTCTGGCCGTCGCCGCGCGATGCGGACGAAGTGCACGACGCGCTGCTCGACCTGGTGATGGTGCCCGAAGGCGAGAGCGCCGCGTGGAGGCCGTGGCTCGAGGCGCTGGCCGCCGCCGGGCGGGCGCAGACGGTGACGGACGGTGAACGGACGTGGTGGGTCGCCACCGAGCGGACGGGATCGCTCCCGTCCTCCATGGGACCGCTCACCCTGACCTCATCCGACCCGCTCACCCTGAGCGTAGGCCGCGAAGCGGCCGGAGTCGAAGGGCGAGCGGCCGCGTTCGAACCCCCGCTCGTCCTGAGCCCCGTCGAAGGACGAGCGGTGCCGCCGCCCCCGCTCCCCACAGAGCGCATCCCCGACGATCCCATCCTCGCCCTCGTCCGCGGGTGGATCACCCACCTCGGCCCCGTCACCGCGGAGAGCCTCGCCCACCGCATCGGCCTCCCGCCCGCCGAGGCCGCCGCCGCGCTCGCCGGCCTCGAGGCCCAGGGCCAGGTGCTCCGCGGCACGTTCCTCCCCGAGGTCCCCGCGACCCCCGACGCGCCCCACTGGTGCGAGCGCGGCGTCCTCGCCCGCATCCACCGGCTCACGCTCGGCCGGCTGCGTCGCGAGATCGAGCCCGTCAGCGCCGCCGTGTTCCTGCGGTTCCTTGCGCGCTGGCAGCACGCCGCGCCCGGCACCCGGCTCCACGGCACGCGCGGCCTGCTTGAGGTGATCGGCCAGCTCCAGGGCTTCCACGCCGCCGCCGGCGCCTGGGAGCGCGACCTGTTGCCCGCGCGCGTGGAAGGCTACGAGCCCCGCCTGCTCGACGCGCTGTGCATGTCCGGCGAGGTCGCCTGGGGCCGGCTGCACGTCGCGCCGCCGCAGGACGGCCTGCCCCCGCGCCGCCGCGGCGCGCCCACCCGCTCCGCGCCCGTGACGCTCGCCGTGCGCGAGGACCTGCCCTGGCTGCTCGACGGCATCGCGGCCAGCACCGAGCCGCCACCCCTCGGGACGATCGCGACCGAAGTGGTCGAGGCGCTCGCCCGTCGAGGCGCGTCGTTCGTCGGCGAGCTCGCCCAGGTCGTCCGCACCGACGCCGGCGAGACCGAGGAGGCGCTCTGGGAGCTCGTGTCCGGCGGGCGCGTCACCTGCGACGGCTTCGCCGGCCTCCGGACCCTGATCGCGCCACCGCCCGGACACCGCCCCCGCCCCGCCGCGGCCGGCGGACGGTGGGCGCTCCTGCGCGCCGGTCCGCCCACGACCGGCCCCGACCCCGAGTCGCTTCCCGAGCCCACGCTCGAGCAGCTCGCCCGCCAGTACCTCCGCCGCTACGGCGTCGTGTTCCGCGACCTCCTCGCCCGCGAGGCGCGCCCCCCGCCCTGGCGCGACCTCGTCCGCGTGTACCGCACGCTCGAGGCCCGCGGCGAGATCCGCGGCGGGCGGTTCGTGGCGGGCTTCACCGGCGAGCAGTTCGCGGCCGCGGAGGCGGTGGAGGCCCTGCGCGCCACGCGGCGCGAGGCGGCCGACGACGGCCCGCTGGAGGTCTCCTCCGCCGACCCGCTCAACCTCGCCGGCATCCTGACGCCCGGGCCACGCGTCCCCGCCGCGGCTGGCGGGCGGGTGGTGGTCGGGGGAACCGTCACCGTGACCGGCCCCGATCCCCGGCGAGCGTCCTCGGCCTGACCTGCGCGCGCGGCGGGACAGCCACTGGCGCGTCGCACCGCCGCGTCAGGGTTTCACGTCGAGCGCGCCTCCGTTCCCGCCTTGCCGAGCAACAGGTCCTACAGGCCGGCGGGGACGCGCTTTCGCATCGCCTCTCGAGGCCAGCAGCTTCAGTCGGGTGCGGTCGCGCCGCCACGCTCGCCGGTAGGAGGCCTCGCAGCGCGACCGCGGCCCTCACATCCCTGCGACGACGTCAGAGAGCTGCATCACGGTGTCGAAGCCGACCCGCTGAGCCTTGGTCATCCGCTCCGTCATTGCAGAGACGGCAGCCTTGCTGAGCTCGGCCCACTGCGGCTCGCTCATGACGTAGAGCTCACCCCCGTAGTGCAGGTGCGGCGTCCGCATGCCGCCGCGGGTCGGATCCCACATCAGCACCCGCGCAGCGGCCCCGGCAGCCACGCCGGTCTCCGCGCCGATCGTGCGCTGCTGGGGATCGGTCTGCACCTTCGTCAGTTCCTTGAGGTGCGTCTGGACGAAGCGCTCCACGAGCGCCACGTGTGAGATCCAGAAGTCCCTTCGTCCACCGTTCTTCAACTCGAGCATGTGAAGTGAGTCCATGCGTACGCTCCGTTCGACATTACGACCGATGCGAGCACGACCGACCACCTTCCTGAACGCTCCTGGCCACCCCCTTTCCGCCCAGATGCTCCGTGAACGTCGGCCCGAGCTCGGACTCCAGCTTCTCGACGACGTCGGCCGCGATTGCGAGGAGCGTCCGCTCCGAGGCGCAAAGGAATGGACCGACGCGGTTGTAGTGACCGGTCATGAAGTAGTTCGAACAGCCGCACCAGTTGACGCAGTAGGCCCGTACACCGCACGCTTCGCACTCGGCGTTGAGGGACGGTCCCGGCGCGTGGTGATTCCGGAGGGGGCCGAGCTGCACGAGCTCGCCCATGACGCCGATCGCGTGCTCCTCGTGCCTGCCCGACACGAGCCGCTCACAGGGGAACACGCGCCCGGATGGATCGAACGCGAACTCGCCCGTCCCCATCCTGCATCGCTCGAGCGGTTGATAGCCTCCACGCAGCATCACGGTGATCTTGCCGTCGATCAGGCTGATGAAGTGCGGCCTGCCCTCGCGATAGAACCGCATGTAGCGATCCGCGAGCGCTCGATAGACCGCCGGAACGCGCTCGACGTCCCGCTCGGTCCATCTCGCAGAGAAGTCCGGGTTCAGATACATCTGCCGGACGCCGAGGGACGAGAGGTGGTCGACGACCTCGGGAAGGCTCGCGAGCGTCGCCGGTCCGTACACCGCGTTCACGGGAACGCGCTCGAGCTCGGCCAGGGCCGCCCGGATGCCTCGCTCCACGGCCGCCGAGCTCCCGTGACCATCGGGAAAGCGGCGAAACAGGTCGTGGACCGCGGGCGGTCCGTCGCAGCTCACCGTGATTCCGACGTGGTGCTCCCGGAGGAAGCGGGCGACCGCGCGCGTGAGCAGGGTGCCATTCGTCACGACGGACAGCTTCACCCGCCTGGCGTCGTAGCTCGGGTGACTCTCCACGTAGCGAGTGATCGCCTCGAGCGATCGGAACTCGAGGAGGGGCTCCCCGCCGAAGAAGCCGATGTCGATGTCCTCGGACCCCGGCGTGTTCCGGAACGCGAGATCGACGATCCGAGTGGCCACGTCGAACGGCATCGCCTCGTCGGTCTTGCCCACGTAGCAGTACTCGCAGGCGAGGTTGCATCGCCGCGTGACGAAGAGCGTGTATTTCGTGGCCGCCTCCAGGAGGCTGGTACTGAACGCAGAGTACAGAGCACGATTCGTGATGTGACCGGGGCTCCTGGAGTTCACTCCAAGGAATTAGGACGGGGCGGTGCGTTTGCCGTCGCGTCGCCCGGGCGGCAGGTTCCCGATCCGGCTCCGCCGCGGCCCTGAACAAGCGGCCCGCCTGTCGAGCGGCTGGTCCGACCCCCACGACGAAGGCGGGAAGCCGCGCGGAGGTCAATCTCCGCTTGAACCCCACGCTGGCGACCCGCGCCGGCATTGCGCCGCTCCACGCCCCCCAGCACGGGGAGGTCGGCGCCAGCTCGTCGGCGCCAGTCACGGAGGAGAACCATGGAATCGACGCATGCGGTCGGGACGCCGGAGTCGAGGGTGGAGCCGTCGCTCGAGGCCTCACTCCGCAAGTTCAACGATGCGTTCAACCGGTTCGACGCGAAGGAGGTCGCGTCCTGCTGGGTCGAGGGCGGGACGGTGATCTCGCCCATGGGCGAGATCGGGCGCGGGCGGTCCGGGGTCGAGACGACGTACCGCCACGACTGCGAGTCCCTGCTCCAGGGCACGACCTCGAGGTTCTCGATCCAGTCGGTGAGGCAGCTGGGAGGCGACCTCGCGTTCCTGGACCTCGATCACGAGATCCAGAACGCCAGGCTGCCGAGCGGAGGGAAGGGCACCTTGAAGGTGCACGTCGCGATCCTCGCGCAGCGGAGCGGGAGCGGCTGGCAGTGGGTGGACGCGCGCCCGTACCTGTTCGCTTCGCCGCCGCCCTCGGTTCACTGAGCCGGTCGCTCGAGGCGCCGCCGTCGCCCCCGTCCGACGGGCGGCGGCGGCCGGGCCGGGGCAGCTAAGCCACGCCCAAGCGGACCTTCAGTCGCTCGATGGTGTGCTTCCACTTCTCCGAGGTCGGCCGCGCAACGGTGTTCTGATTGCCGAAGAACCCAGGCTCACGGATCGCCTCTGACTCCGGGACCGTCTTCAGCCAGTTCACTCGAACGACATACTCAGCGTTATCGGGCTCCTCCTTGGAGCTCTTCATCTGCACGGACGCACCAGTCACCGTCAGCAGCGGGACACGGCGGCCAGCGTCGTCCTTCACCATGAACTCTTCGCAGGGGACCACGGTCTCCTCGACCTTGCCGACCCCCACGTAGCCGGTCCCAGGGATGTTCACCCAGAGGCGCGCGCCCGGCTGAAGCATGTGAAGGGTATTGCTGTACCAGCGGCCGCCGCCGCCGGAGAAGTAGCCGTATTTCACGGCGTCAGCCCAGTTCCGATAGCCGAAGGAGCCGTAGTACTCGCCGTTCCATTCCTCGGGCTCAGGCGAATCAGCGGCGGACTCCGCTTCCACCGTGAACGGATCCTGGAGCCAGGCGCGAGCCATGTATTCGCGGTCCCGATCCCTGAAAACTCGGAAGAACACCGCGTTGATGTTCACCCGATGATGCTGAAGCAGATACGAAACCACTCGTTCGGTGGTCGGATCGAGCGACGACGCCACGATGACGAGTTGATGGGACTCGTTGAGCTCCTCGGGCATCTCCCTGACGCGGAACTTCTCTCGAAAGGCCTGATCCAGCGAAATGCGCGCCGAGGCTCGAGCGGGATTTGCCTTCTGGAATTCGTCGAAGATGTGAGCGATGTCATCCGGCTTGAGGGTCTTGGCCCACGCGCCGTATTCGAGCACCTGGGCCACGATGTCACGGGGTGTCTTGTCGCGCTTCAACTCGAGGACCACCAGGTTGCCCTGACTGTCGAGCGCGAGGAGATCAATCCTGGTTCCGAACGCGGTTCGAACCTGCCGCCCGACCAGGAGCCAGTCCGGGTTCGCGATCGAGATGTCGTCAGCCAGGATGTCTTCTAGCCGAGACTCGAAATCCAGTTGGTGCAGCGCAAGCTGGGCGGTTCCACCGTCGATTCTCCACACCCCGAGTTCCAGCGGCATTGATCCTCCCTGTCATGTGAGGATGCCACAGCGACGCCGTCAGTGAAAACGCGAGACGGCGGTATTCGTCGTCGCAGGGTCATGAGGTTACGCACCGAGCAGACACATTCGCCGCGTCCGTACTCCGGTCCACCTGCACGGTTCGTGCTAGCCTCGAGGGGCGATGCCAAAGCGCCTCCCCGCCGGCCTCTACGACCTGCTCCTCAGCACCGCAGGCACCGAGGCGCTCTCGAGCATCCCCGGCTCCGAGCGCTCCATCCGCCAGCCGCTGGACGCCGCCGCCGCCCACGAGCGCCTCGCCCGCTACTTTGCGGCCGAGCTCGAGCGGACGCTGAGGGCGCTCCCGAAGGACGGTGGGCCGGCGAAGCAGGCCGAGGTCGTCAACGCGCTCCTCGACGTCCTCCGCACGAAGGTGGATCCGGGCGCGCTCGAGGGGACCTCGCTCGTCGTCCCGCCCGAGCTCCTCCTAGCTATCCACCCACCCCCCGCGCCGCCCCCGCGGCCCACGGTCCCGCTCGCCGTCTCGACGCTCCTCACCCACGCCCGGAACGAGCCCCGCCTCGGCGCCGAGATCGCGGCCGAGATCGAGAGCGCGGACTCGGTCGACATGCTCGTCTCCTTCATCAAGTGGCACGGCTGGCGCCGGCTCCGGCCCGCGTTCGAGGGGTTCGCGCGGGCGGGGAAGAAGCTGCGGGTCCTCACGACCACGTACATGGGCGCAACGGACCGGGAGGCGCTCGACGCGATCGCACGCCTGCCCGGCGCGGAGGTCCGCGTCTCGTTCGACGCGCGCCGAACGCGGCTGCACGCGAAGGCGTGGCTGTTCCAGCGGGCGACCGGGTTCAGCTCGGTGTACGTCGGGTCGGCGAACGTCTCGTCCGCAGCGCTCTCCGACGGGATCGAGTGGAACCTGAAGGCGAGCGAGGTCGAGTCCCGCGCCATCGTCGAGAAGTTCCGCGGCGCGTTCGCGTCGCTGTGGGAGGACGGCGAGTTCGAGCCGTACCACCCGGACCACGCCGACGCGGTGCGCCGGCTGACGGCGGCGCTGTCGTCGGAGCGAGGGGAGCGCGGGGAGCGGCGAGCCGACACGTCCTTCTACTTCGACCTGCGCCCGTACGAATACCAGCGGGCCATCCTGGAGAAGCTGCGGGTCGAGCGGGAGGAGCACGGCCGCTGGAAGAACCTGGTCGTCGCCGCGACCGGCACCGGCAAGACCATGATCGCCGCGTTCGACTACGCGGCCCAGGTGAAGGACGGCGTCCGGCCGAGGCTCCTCTTCGTCGCGCACCGCGAGGAGATCCTTGAGCAGGCGCTGCACGCGTTCCGCAACGTCCTGCGCGACCACAGCTTCGGGGAGCTGCTCAAGGGCGGCTCGACCCCGGCCTCGTACGAGCACGTCTTCGCCACCATCCAGAGCCTCGATCGCAAGGACCTCCCCGCGGCGCTCGGACGCGACTACTGGCACACCGTCATCGTGGACGAGTTCCACCACGCGGCGGCGAAGACGTACGGGCGGCTGCTCGAGGCGGTGGCGCCGAAGATCCTGCTCGGCCTGACCGCGACCCCGGAGCGCGCCGACGGCCTCGACGTCCTCGGCTGGTTCGACCACCACGTCGCCGCGGACATCCGGCTGTGGCACGCGCTGGAGAAGCAGCTCCTCGCGCCGTTCGAGTACTACGGCATCGCCGACGGCGTCTCGCTCGAGGGGGTGGAGTGGCGGCGGGGCGGCTACGACCTCGGCGGCCTCGACAAGGTCTACACCGGCAACGACGAGCGCGCCCGCCTCGTAATCTCCAAGCTGAGGGAGCTCCACGGTCGCCCCGAGCAGGCGCGCGGCCTCGGATTCTGCGTCTCGGTCGCGCACGCCGAGTTCATGGCCCGGCGGTTCACCGAGGCCGGGATCCCGTCGCTCGTGATCCACGGCGCGACCGACGCCGGTGAGCGCGACGAGGCGCCGCGCAAGCTCGAGCGCGGCAAGGTCGCGTTCCTGTTCACCTGCGACCTCTACAACGAGGGCGTCGACCTGCCGTTCGTCGACACGCTGCTCCTCTTGCGGCCCACCGAGAGCGCGACGCTCTTCCTGCAGCAGCTCGGGCGCGGCCTGCGCCTCCACCCCGGGAAGGCGCAGGCCCTAGTCCTCGACTTCATCGGCCAGCAGCGCGCGGAGTACCGGTTCGACCGCAAGCTCACCGCGATGACCGGGATCCCCCGCGGCCACCTCCCGCGCGCCGTCCAGGGAGGGTTCCCGACGTTGCCCTCCGGATGTCACCTGCAGCTCGAGCGCGTCGCGCGGGGGATCGTGCTCGACAATTTGAAGCAGGCGATCCGGGGCGGCCGGACCCGGCTCGCGCAGGAGCTGAAGGCGCTCGCGCGGGAGCGGCCCCGGATCACGCTGTCCGAGTTCCTGGAGGCGACCGGCCGAGAGGTGGAGGACGTCTACTCGAGCAGCGTCCAGGGCTGGACGTCCCTGCGCTGCGCCGCCGGGCTCTTGCCCGCCGAGGGATCGGAGCTGGAGGAGCGCACCTCCAGGCGGATGGGGAACCTCGTCCACGTCGACGAGCCGGAGCGGCTGCGGCTGTACCGGCGACTCGCGCTCGAGCCAACCGCGACCGGCGAGCTCGACGAGCGGGCTCGAAGGCGCCTCCTGATGCTCGCGCTCCGGCTCTTCGACGGTCCGGCTTCGTCGACCGAGGCGCTGCTCGCGCCCTTGCTCGCGAGCGCGCCCCTCCGCGAGGAGCTGGCCCAGCTCTGCGACGTGCTCGACGAGCGGGTCGCGGTCGGCTCCCGCGTGGCGGATGTCCCTCCCGAGTGGCCGCTCGCCGTGCACCGCACGTACGCAAGGGACGAGGTGTTCGCGGCGGTCGGGAAGTCCACCGTCGAGAAGCGCGTCTTCTCGATGGAGGGCGTGCACCGGATGACCGACCGAAAGGTGCAGCTCTTCTTCGTCACCATCGACAAGTCCACGAGCGGCCGGTTCTCGCCCACGACCTCGTACGAGGACTACGCCATCTCGCCGACGCTGTTTCACTGGCAATCGCAGAGCACGACCAGCGAGACCTCGCCGACCGGCCAGGCCTACATCGACGGGCATCGGCAGGGCTGGCGCTTCTATTTGTTCGCGCGGCCCACCGTGCACGACCAGTTCACGTTCCTCGGGCCCGTTCGCTACCGCTCACACCAGGGGAGCCGGCCTATGAGCATCACCTGGGAGCTCGAGGTGCCGATCCCGCCGGCGTTCCTGGAGGCGTATGCGACGTTGCGGGCGGGATAGGAGGGGGGCACGGGCGGGTCTTCGCGGTGCGGGACACCTTCCGCCGGACGGGAATCCTCGACCTGCGCGGCTTCGAGTTCTACAGAAGCGGTGAGCTGTGCCCGATGTGCGTCCGCCGAAGGGCCGCACTACCTCTCGGGCTACGCTCGTAAAGTGCGCGCGGCATCCCCGCATGGACGTTGTGGCCGGACCAGCAGCGGTGATCGAGAGCGCCGCGTGAACGGCCGCCTGAAGCACAACAACTTAGCCGGCGAGGGCACGGATGACTGCCTCGAACAACTCGACCGGAGTCGTTGCGACGGCTGCTGCCCCCGCACGCCGTGCGTCTTGCGCCGCATCCGACTTCGCGCTCAGCGTGTATAGGATGTAGGGTCGCTCGAAGCCGATCTTGCGTAGTTCCTCGAGCAGCACCACGCCAGCGCGCTCGCTTTCTGGGCGACCGAGGTCCGAGATAACCGCGTCGAAGGAACGTTCTCGCACCCGGTGGACAGCGTCGCCGGTGGACTTGCTGATTACGAAGGACAGCCCAATCGCCTGGAGTGCCTTCCGCTCGTACGCGTTGTTCTCCGGGCGATCGTCGACCCAGAGAATCTGCGCGCCAGAGAGGCGTCCGAGGCGTGCGTTCGAGAATGTGCGATTCACGATGCCGGCGATCTGGCCGACCTCGCTCCCCTCTTTCGCTCCGGCGGCTCCCAGATAACCGGCCGCCTCAAGTTTGGACTTCAGTTCGAGCTCAAGGCCGCCGCCCTTGACCGTGACGTTACGGGTGCTAAGCACCTCCGCGATAACGTCGCGAAGGCGCCAGAAGATTACGAGCACCACCGTCGGCCAGACGAGCTTCTCGAACAGACCTAGTGCGAGCTTCACGCATTCAAGGACCGTTGACGACATCGCTCTGGGTGCGTAACCCCTGGTGTACGCAGCGTCAATAAAGATGGAACGTGTACCTCACTTCAGGTACGTGGGCGCTGCGAAGCAAGTCCGAACCGGCGAACTCCACGACGGTGCTGTACTCTGAAGCGGTGCGCGGCTACATCGCCACCACCGACCATGACTGGTTCACGTTCCTGCGAGCGCGTCAGCCGCTCGAGGAGGTGAACTTCTGGCAGCCATCCGCCCACGGCTTCAATGCGCCCCCTGGGACGCCATTCTTCTTCAAGCTGAAGGCGCCGCACAACGCGATCGGTGGCTTCGGGATCTTCGCCCGGTACGAGGCGGCGACTCCGCGTCTTGCCTGGGACGCCTTCGGGGAGAAGAACGGGGCGGCGACGTTCGATGCGATGGCGAGGCGGGTCGGTCGGTACGCCCGCGATACAGGCGGCCCGGCGCACCGGATCGGCTGCATCATGGTCGCGACCCCGTGGTTCTTCGCCGACGGCGACTGGGTCGAACAGCCTCGCGACTGGCGGCCGAACATCGTCTCAGGCGCCGGATACGACCTCCAGCTAGGCGAGGGCCGCCGCATCTGGGAGGCCTGCCGCGAGCGCGCCGCTCGGATGGCTCCGGTGCCGGCGGTCGTGTACGCGAGCGAGCCCGTTGCCGAACGCTTCGGTCAGCCGCAGCTGGTTCGACCACGACTCGGCCAGGGAACGTTCCGGGTGGCCGTGACCGGTGCCTACGGCGGCGCGTGCGCCGTGAGCGGCGAGCACTCGCTGCCCGTCCTCGAGGCTGCCCACATCCGGCCGTACGGGGCCGAGGGGTCGCACGACGTCCGCAACGGACTGCTGCTTCGCGCCGATATCCACCGGCTGTTCGACACCGGCTACGTAACCGTGACGCCGGACCATCGGTTCGTGGTGAGCCGCCGACTCGCCGAGGAGTGGGAGAACGGCAAGGCGTACTACTCGATGGAGGGGCGCACCATCAAGCTGCCGCCGCGTGTGGCCGATCGACCGGATCCGGAGCTGCTCCGCTGGCACAACGATAACGTGTTCGAGCAGGGCGCCGCGTGATCGCGGCTCCGAGGCAGCGGTGGGCATGAACGTCGAGACGGTGACCACGAGCGACCGGTCGCTACTCCATGCGGTCCGGGCGACGCTGGACGGCGCGGAGGAAGCGTTCCTCTGCGTCGCATTCGTCCAGGAGAAGGGACTGCACCTCCTCCAGAAGGAGCTGGAGGGGCTGCGCGCTCGTGGCGCACGCTCGCGGCTTCTCGTCACGACCACCTTCCAGACGACGAGTCCATCGGCGCTCTCGATGGCGAGCGGGCTCGGACTCGACGTTCGCGTGTTGAATCCAGGCTCAGGCCGGACGTTCCACCCGAAGCTGTACCTCGGGTCGAACCGCGTCGATGCACGGGCGGTCGTGGGCTCCGCGAACCTGACCGGCGGCCTCGCCACGAACCTCGAGGCCGCCGTGGCGCTGCGTGGGGTGCGCGAGGACGTCCCGCTCGCGCGGGCGTGGGACTGGGCGGAGGCGCTCTGGTGGGACGACCGCGTCGAGCGGTGGACGCTGCAGGCCGCTGAGCGCGTCGAGGAGCCGTTCGAGCCGGAGCTCTACCGGGCGCTCCGCGTCGAGGTGCAGCGGTCACCCGTGTTCCTGACGCTCGGCCCCCGTCCTCGCAAGAATCGGGTCGTGGAGCTCACGCCGGTCGAGGTCCACGTCGAGACGGAGCGGTCTCGCAGCCGCACCGGCGGCGCCGAGCCCATCCCGGCATGGATGCTCAACCTCGCCTGGGATCGCCTTCGCACCCACGGCACGTTGTTCGAGCGCGCTGAGTGCGTCGGTTCTTCAGCGGCCGCGCCGAGCAGGCGCAGTGGGCGCTCACAATGCCGCTATGCTGTGGCAGCCCGTGAGTTGTTCGCAGTCTCGATTTGTTCTTGGACCACGCGCCGAAACTCCATCGGACCTGCGATCCGTTTGAATGGCGTTCTAGTGCTGCCGGTACCGATGACAGTGATCGTCCCGTATCCGAACAGGCGCCCCAAGAGGCCCTGCTCCACCGTTACGCCCTCGACCTTCGCGAGCAGGGTTTCAAGTGATACTCGTCGAATAAAACCCACCTTGATCATCACGCGCTTGTTGGTCACCCCGAATTCAGAGGTCTTGACGGCAATCAGCGCGGAGACTCCGCTCAAAATGGCAAGCGGGAGGAAGAACACGCTCGCGGGGTTCTCCGCACCCATGGTCGTCGCGAAGAGACACAGCCATGCGATCGGCCATCCAAATATGATCGGATGGAGTTTGGCGCGGTAGATCACGACCTCGCCAGCCATGAGGTTCTGGTCTTCGATGTATGCCATGCCCCCCCCGAGACCGCGCTGGCATTAAAATCAAAGAGCAGCGCGGCGATAGACCGCAGGTTCGTTTCGAATACCACGCACGCAGGCCACACGGATAGTCCCGCCATCGTGGTGCGCGTGCGCTCGGTCGTCACGGCCGTCAACCCTTCCGCCTCCGCCTCCGCCTCTGCCGCGGCTGCGCTCTTCGAGCGCATCACCTCCCCGCGATCGTCCTTCATCGCGAGGAGAGTCAAGCACAAGTCGTGAAGTGCTCGATGCCGAACGACGTCGCCGGAAAGTCCGGGGCCCGTACACGTTGTCACGCACCAGGATCAGTGGCGCTAGAAGCCAGTGGTGGAAGCCCTACGTCGAGAGGCGTCCTGATACCGAGAGGATCTGAACCTCTGACCTTCGGATTCGTAGATGTCCCAGGTGGGATCGGTAGGCGGGCGGATCAACAGGCGTTTTCAGGAAATCCAGGACGTTGCGGGCGCGGTCGAGGTCACGGGGGGTACGCGAGTGAACGCCGGTGCACGCAATCATGGAGGAGATCTGGAGGAGATGTGCTCTCGGTGAACGCGCGCTCTACCGCTTAACCGGTCATTGCGGCAGGCTGATCCCAGCCCTAAACGCGCGGCGTGGCCCGCTCACCCTTCGCCGGCGCGAGCGGTCCGGGATGGCTGCCGAACCGTAGCTACGCGGCACGACGCGTCCGGCGCGAGCGTTCAATGCAACTGTTCCACCGTGTCCAGAGCGCCACCAGTGCGGGGTTTGTGCACTCAGACATTGCAGCACGCCAGGTACCGGCAGGCCCCCGCCTGCGAGCAAGCTCCGCGCAGAGCACGGCCCCGATGTTCTTGAACGCCAGTGGAACGCGAGCGAAGCCGAGGGCGCGCAGCATCTGCTCTGGCGACGAGCGCCCTGCGATTACATCGTCCGCCAGCCCTGTGACGAGACGCACGGCAGCCTGCGTCGTGCGGTACGGAACAGCGAGCGTGTCAGAATTCACGGGCGCAGACGCCGTGCGCTGCGGCGTGACGGCGACTCGGAAGTCGCTTTCGTAAACGTGGAGGCTGTCACTCAATTGGGCGTACCCCCCGACATCTAGATCGAGCCACCCTGCGAGAACCTCCTGGATGCTCGTAAACTGGACGAGGTTGTACGGCAACCCGCGGAACACGTCGTTGCTCCTAACCACCTGCGTGAATTCCACGCGGTGATTCCGGACCTTCACCATCGACAGAAGGTTGCAGGGCACGTCATGGCTGCGAGCGCCACCCGTCCGCGTCGGCATATCAGACCGAGGGTCCCAAATTTGAAGGACCACCTGCCTGCTTTCTGGTCGCCGCCGAAGCGCCTGATAGGCGCGATGAAGCTGATCAAATCGGAAATGGGAGCGAAGTCGGAGTCCGTAGGCTCCGTCGTAGGTCCTGCCCGCCCCTGCAAACTTCGGAAGCTGCGAATTGAACGCGTTCAAGAACGCCGAGTCATTTCTCCCGGCAAGCATCCACAGCACTTCAGCTAGCGCGAATGCCACGTTGAGTGGTGGAGTTCTCGAGAAGACCCATCGCTCGGTTGGGTGCGCGATCCCGATGGCGGCCCGAAGTAGTTCCCGCGTCTGACCAGCGCGGCTAGGCTGCACCGCCGTGCGGCCGTTGCGGAACGCACCGCTGATCTTGAGCCACACCTCGTCGGCCGTGCGACCCTCGAACGTCTGGAACATCTGAGCCTCTAACGGATCACTTGCCGGTGTTCGGATTAGGGGGATTCGCTTGTTGCGGATCGGGTAGACGTTTAGCGGGTGGGGCGGACGTCGGCTCGCCAGTCGGCGCCGGCGCGGCAGCAGGCTGAGTGGGCGATGCCGGTACAATGCACGTTACAGGCTGCGGGTCGGCCTTCTTCGATTTGATAAAGTCGATAAAGACTGGGATGAAAGCTAGATAAATCGGGACTAGAGCTGTGGCGACGACTACACCGATGGCTCGATGAGTCGAAACGGTGTTCCGGAGCTTGTCGAGTTCGACCTTCAGGGAGCCGGGCGACGCGATGTGCCCCTGCAGGTTCATCACGTCAGCCGACGAAATCTGTGCCTGTAGAGCATGTCGGCCCCTGGGTGGATATCCGAAATCGTCCGCCTGTCTCTTGCCTGTGTCGTCCACGAGGTCCGAAAACCAGATCGGAAAGAGTCGGTCTCCGCGCGCCAGGCATATCGGTTCGCTCCCCGCGTTGAAGACCGAGAACATCAACCGGCCCTCAAACCCTGGGTCAACGTGGAATCCAGAGACGTTTACGAGACCTCGGAACTTGATACCCGCCTTAATCGAAATGAAGGCCAGTGCATCTCGGGGGACACGCACGACTTCCTCAGTCAACAGCATCGCGAACTGCCCAGGCGGGATCGCGACCTGTTCACCAGCACCGAGCAAGCGCTTCTCTCGCGACGCAGAAGACGTTACGTACACCTCCGGCCCAAGGCGAAGAGTGTACGCCGCCTCCTTGACTGCGTCGGGAGCAGCCAGGTCGAGCGCGTTATGGTTCGCGTCAGCGATAAGCCACTCGGCTTGGTGGCGCGCCAGTATTCTCTGCGTCGGCCAGAATCCCATCGGTACCCCCTCGGCGCACACCCTACCTGAAGCGTCTGACGCGTCCCGCCTGCTCAGGGCGGAGCTCCTCGCTGGCGGGTTCGCGAGCAGCGGACGGTGAACGTGGACCGCTCGTTTCCCCGCCAACGTGGCCCTTCAGCGACTGCTCGACTCGCTCGTTGAGCCCCCATTTCGGCGGGTACCAGAGTTGCAGTCGGGACTGAGTCGGGGTGAACCGCTGCTTGATGCGCGTTCTGCCGGTACGGCCACTTACCTCTGGGTGGCGGACGCGCGCGTACTTGTCGACCTCGCAAAAGAGATTCTGGCAGTCGATCAGTTGAAGAGGACGTCCCCACAGGTCGCGAAACGCGATGTCGCGCCTTGCGAACTCGCGGTCCTGCTCTTCTGCGACCCTGCGGATCACGTCGGATTCAGACAGGCCGCCTAGATCACTGAAACACTTCCGAATGCCGTCCTTTGCGCCCGGGCCAGGGCACACGAACTCCATTTCGGAGAACGTCAAGAACGAGCTGTATGTGAGGTCCGTAATATACTGGTAGGCCAAAAAATCGCCGATCGTGGGGTATCCGCGCAATACCCGAAACGCAGCTTCCATCGAAGCGCAATCCGCAATGCGGTCGGCGACGTCGTCGTGCATCATCCGCTCAAGAAGGCGGAGATGCATTCGGTGCTTCTTGGGCTCACCGCCGCGGCCGCCGCTTGGCATGATATACGCGGCCGAGTAGAGCGTTCTGCCTGATTCAGCGGCGCTACTCAAGACCCGATCATATCTCGCGAATGAGTATTCAGACCAACAGAGCGTCCCTAGCTCTCGTTCGAGAAGCTCCCAGGTGTCGATCTTGTTGAAAAGCTTGAAGAGAAGTACGCGGAAGAAGACATCGGCAGGCGCTTGGTCGCCATCGTAGATAACGTTCCGGATGAGATACTGGGATGTACGGTCAGATGCCCGGTACGCGTTGGTGAACTTGAATTGTTGCACAATAGGATCGCCGGACCAAGGCAGTGGGTGCCCCTCAACGCGGTTGAAGAACACCCGCTGCCGCTCGGAAGCAAAAGCCCAGTATGTGTCGAATACAATAGTGGGAGTAGCAGGCCCAAACTTGCCGGGCCTCGTCGAGGCGCGGGGGCGAGTTGATGGTGGCGGCGCGGCGAGCGGTAACTCGACCTGCGCCCGGGCAGAGCGATGCGGGCGAACCCCGGCGATGTCGGCGATCTTTGACACAGTCTCGGCTGCCGAATGCTCGTTCTTGACCACGGACACGTTCACGCGACGGCTCTCTCGAATCGCGAGGCGCTCGTATTCCTCAGCGAGGTGTCGCCGCTCGATCGAAGCGTCATCAGGGTGTGGACGCGATAACAAGAACACGCGCGCCGGAGCGATGCCGCGCCAGTGTGCCCTCTCGACCCGAATCATGGCCCATAGCGACCGAGCATCTGCACCGGAAGCGCGCCCGTACGCCCACGTCGACCACCAGAACCTGTCCAGCACCACGTCGCGTCCCTGGTGAAGGGCGGGGAGGATGCGACGTTCTATCGCATCAATATGAGCGGCAATGTGCAGCACCTGAATGCTCGTCGGATTCGAGTTACCAGCCGTGCGGCCAAGCAACCGGTGATGCAGAGCGTACACCTCGCCACCTAGAGTGCCCTCGTCGCTGCCAGGGAAGGACATCCACTCGCACGGGCGTCCTAACGCACGGAGGAGGTTCGCGAAAGCTTGCGATAGCGTCGTCTTGCCTGCGCCATCTGCGCCCTCAAACACGTACAGCGAGCCCAGGTCAGCACTGGGCGGGAGCGACTGGATCGGCGTATTGCGAGAATTCACGTGTCCGCCGGTGCGAGGGAATGTGGAGGTGCATCCGCTGCGCTCGAGTACTGGGTGCGACACGAGGACAGCAGCTCCTTTACGTCCCGCATGCTCCAGTGTTGGTCTCGCGAGTGTTCAACTTCCAGGCGACCGAGCGTCGAATGGCAGACGAGGGGGCCGACCCTTAGCCCAGCTTCGATCGCGACGAACTGTTGTAGCCGTGCAAGACCCAGAAGGTTACCGAACGTCTTCGCGATGTAATAATGGTGCCTGTACAAAGCCGTGAGCTGGAGCCGATGCTCCGGCATGATCTTGAAGCTGACCAGGCTGAGGCATGGCAGGCCCATTCGCTTCTTGCCGTCAACGGTGTCGTCGTACGTCGGCACGTCTGTGGGTAGATCGATTTCGTAGCAGGCGTGCTTGGGCGCTGCGTCCCGCATCTTTTTTACGCACTCCTGAAGCGGAGAGTACGGCTCTCCGTCGCGCGTCCTGCGCAGCATCCGATACGCGTAGGTGCCCCAACGGAAGTCGGGGTGACGACGGATCTTAAGCGCAGGGTAAATCTCGTCAGGATAGACGTTATATACGCCGTCAGCGCCGTGATGCCGGTACGCGCTCCCCGGAAAGATCGTTTCGGCGACCGTGTGGATGGGAAATGCACCGTGTGCGACGAGAAAGCTGTTCACCAGTCGCTCCACGGCACGGTCCCCGGGCGTAACGAGTAGCGGGTCCGACACACCAAGTATGAGCGTGTATTCGCTTCCGCCTCGTTCGAGAAGGTATTCGCATCCCCGTAGCCAAGCTCGCGCGATGGTGGACTCTTGGATCAGGTTCATGTTCATTCCAGGACGCCGATCAACAGCAGCTGCTTCCTCAGGTAGGAGATGGGAATCCACGCATGTCCGCCGAGCCCCCATCCCGCTCCCCAGCTGTTGCGGATAAGGACGAAAGGGCCGCTCGTGTCGGTTCCGTGCCCGACCGCTAGCACCGCGTGTAGGGACGGGACGAGCGCGTCAGCGCGCCCAGGAATGACACGGCCCTCCGCATCTGGCTTGTAGAACGACTCGGTTAGCCGCAGTACGAGAATGCTCGGTCGCGGGACAGACAGCCGTTGGACCACGTCGTCCGGAGTGCCGCCGCCGAAGGCAAGCTTCCGACGGTGGATGGGGCCGTGGACCGTGCCCGGAGGGCATCCCTTCGCCAGCGACCCGTAGGGGCACTCGTGCTCGGGCGGCTGTCCGTCCTTCTCCAGTGCCACCGCGATTCCAGGGGCGGTTGCTCCACGCCCGAAGTCTCCAGTCGAACGAACCACCGCGAAGTGGTGGAGATACTCGACTGCGAGATAGTCATCGTTGGCGAGCGCAACCTCATGGGCCGCCGAAGTGGCAAACGAGATACACGTGGGACGCGCGCCTTGGTCGCGTGCGGCGCCTAGCATTGGGCGAAGGTCAACGGCAACGTTCATGTAGTGCTCGAAAGGAGCGTCTTTCGATAAGAGCGCGGAAGGCCGAACTCTTTGCCGTTTAGCTCGAGCTCAAATGCCAATTGACTATTCGGAGTGGCTTCGAGCCAGGGCCGCCGCTCGTCGATGTGGACGCGATAGCCCCCTGGAGTTGCAGCCCGCGCGACGATCACGCGCCCAATCGGCGCGCCGATCTCGTTATCGTTCGAGGGCATGCGTTCATCCGCCAGTATCTCAAGACCGATGTCGGCGAGCTGCGCCTTGTCCCACAAGTAGCCGCCCCCGGAGTGCTCGACGAGGCGAAATACGAAGAGATCATTAGGGCCGCCCTCAACCAACAAATTGTGGTCGCGTTCCGATACCGCCCACACGTCGGCCCACGGGTCTGCCATAGGTACCCCGTGGAGTTCAGAGGATTTCAGCTCCTTCAGTGGGACGCTCGTCAGTGAAGCGGCTACCGCGGCCGTAAGTGCGCCATGTGCGGCAAGAGCCCAGCATGCGGCCTCGTAACTGGCCCCCGTCCGGAGTGCGAGTTGGTAAACGTGGCGCGGGTCACGAAGCGCGGCCGAGTGCCATCCCTGCCGCGCAGCGTGCTGAGCCAGAATCCATTTTGGAAGGAGAAACTCGGAAGCGAACGCGTCGGCAGCCGCTTCCTGTGCGCTGACGTGACCGCCACGCCACCCCCCGACCTCCTCATCGAGACTCGGTTTGTGCTGCAGGCGAAAATGCCCGAGTTCGTGGGCCGCAGTGAAGCGCTGCACGTGGAGGGGTCTTTGGGTCGACACGAGGATGCCAGGGGCGGGCTCGTTGAGAAACGCTCCGAGCAGTCCCTTCAGCGGCCTGAACATCAGAGTGACGTTCAGAGAAACGGCTGCCGAGAATACGTCGATCCGAGTGGCGCCTTCGGCGAAACGTGCCTTCGTACCGAGGGCGCGATGAAGCCGCTGAGCCTCCTTGATGCCGCCCAGCCGTGCATCGCGCGTGGTCATTGACCCTTCCCCTGGACCGACCGCGCTCCGAGGAACTCCGCAAAGCGAATGAGCTCTTCTCGATCCTGCTCGCTGAGTTTCGCAGCAGCGCGCGCGAGATGGGCCACGCTCGCCGGAGCTCTGTCGGGAACGGTTTCGCCTGTGAAGTCGGAAACTGGACGTTGGTAGAGCACGGCGAAACGTCCAAGTTCCAGGGCGTCTACTTTGCGCTGCCCGGACTCAAGGAGTGAAATGGCTGACCTTGTGAGTCCAACCGCCTTCGAGACTTCTTCCTGAGACAGCCCGAGGTATTCGCGCGCTTCTTTCAAGCGCGTGCCTAGCGTCTTGCGGTCGTCAGCCATGGGGTCTCTCGCGTCCTACGGGGAGACGGAAACGGGCGGCGCGGCAACGCAAAGTGCCCGCGCCTTAGAGAGAAGGTCGGCTGCAAGATCCTCAACTGAGGAATATCCACCGGGGCGGACAAGATCTGCTGGTAACTGCAGACCTGTTTCTTCTTCGATCACAAGCAGAGCGCCGACCGCGTCCTTTGAATCGATCGCGGGCATCTCATCCCAGATGGTCAGAGGAGCGGCGCTGTTGCCCTTACCTTTCCCAAGGACTTCGTCGACACTGTCGTCGAACGTCTTGCACGCTTCGTCGTACCAGTCAGACAATGCACCGTTCAGTCCCGGGATCTTCGCGTCGAACTCTGTCGTGGTCATCACCCGATCCCGAGCGGCCGATGTTGTCGATTCGCACATAGGCTGTTCGAAAATCTAACAGACGTCAAGAGCGGAGAGGGGCTGTACGCGTAGCGCGCTGGAAATCCCGAATGGTGCCGGGCCGTTCGCTTCAACTACGTTCACCCACCCTCATGGGGTCGTCGCGGTTTGCTCTTACGTGGGCGGAGGCGCGGAGGCGGCTTGGCGCCGTCTCCGTGCAGCGGAGCAAGCGTTCGCTGCTCGGCTTCCGCCAAGTCGTCGTGCCGAATGGATCGGAGGCCGGATCTGCCTGCGAGCTGTTGCGGACTGCTTCGGCCGTGGTGATCACGACTTCCTGACACACCCTTCGGGAGCGCCCGTCGTGCCCGACGGAATCGCGTGCAGCGTCACGCACAAGGCAGGAGTGGCTGCCGCGATAGCAGACCGGGGTGACGGCCAACGACTCGGCATTGATCTCGAGCGGTGTCAACCGCGCGACGTGGCCCTCGCTTCCAAGGTGTTGACCGACGGCGAGCGCGCTCGGCTGCCTCGAAATGGGATCGAGCGACTCGCGGCAGTGGTGCAGGCGTTCTCGATGAAGGAGTCGTTCTACAAGGCGGCGTCAGCGCACTGGACGACCCGTTTCGGGTTCGGCGACGTTGAGGTCTGGTGCGACGAGGAGCCAATTCGCAACGGTATTCAGACCGCCACGATCAGTATGTGTAACGAAGCGAGGACGCGCGCCGTCGCGACGTTCGCTTGGAGAGGGTCTTGGGTGTTGACAACCGTTCGGTTCGATCCGTGAGACATCGCGCCGTGAGTGCAGGGCTGAGACCCGACGTAAGTGGTCGACTTCGGACCCCAAATGTGCGAGCTGGGCTTGATCCGGTCCGGCAGACAGGTTGACTACGCCGCTTGCTTCGCCTGCTGCACCGCCCGCTCGAACGCGGCCGGGCTGACGTAAGCCAATGGCCGAGTGGAGCCGCTGCTGGTTGTAGAACACCTCGATGTAGTCGAACAATTGCTCCTTCGCGGCCGCGTGCGTCTCGAACCGCTCGCCCAGCTCGGACTTGAGCGTCGAGAACCAGCTCTCCATCGCCGCGTTGTCGTAGCAGTTGCCACGGCGGCTCATGCTGCACGTGATCCCGCGCGCCGCGAGCACGTCCCGGTGGTCTTCGCTCGCGTACGTGCTGCCTGGTCCGAGTGGTGGAGCAGGTCCGCGTTCGGGCAGCGGCGCTGTAGCGCCATGTCAAGCGCCTTCAGCGTGAGGTGGCGGTTGTTCGACGCGGAGATCGCCCAGCCGACGACGTAGCGCGAGAACAGGTCCAGGACGGCGGCCAGGTACAGCCGGCCCTCGCCGGTGACGAGCTCGGTCGTGTCACCGACCACTTCTCATTCGGCCTCGTGGCCTCGAAGTTCTGAGCGAGCAGGTTCGGCGCGACGGCCTGACCCTGCTCGCTGATCGTGGTGCACCGGTAGCGCCGGCGTGGGCGAGCGACAATCTTTTCAGCCTGCATCAGGCGAATCACGCGCTTGCGGCTCACGAAGACCTTCTGTGCGACGAGGTCCTTGTAGATGCGAGGGCTGCCGTAGTATCGGCGCCCACGCTCATGCGACTCGCGGATGAGCACCGTGAGCCGCGCATCCTCGACCGCTCGCGGCGACGGCGGCCGACCGCACCAGGCGTAGAACCCGGGGCGCGAGACGCGGAGCAAGCGGCAGAGCTTCGTGATCGGGTGGTGGGCCTTCTCCGCGTCGATGAACGCGAACCTCACTTGTGCTGCTTCGCGAAGAAGGCCGCCGCCTGATGGATCCCCACGAATTCATCTCAAGAGCGCCGGCGGGACCGGGAACTCTGCCCAGGATTCCATCGCGGCGGCGAGCTCATGCAGCAGGACGAGGCGCCCGAGCGTGGTGAGGGCGAGCACGCGCCGCGTGCTGATCGTGTTCGCCTGGTACTTGCGATGGAGGCCGGCGCCTTCGGCGGAGATGCCGACCATCAGGATGAGCAGTGACGCTAGGGCTGCGAGCAGGACCATGACCTCCACCCGCCCCGGGCGCGCTGTGCAGGCGGCTTCCATCGCCCAGCCAAACCGCGAGCTCTTCGCGTCGCGGAAGGCCTCTTCGATCTGCATGCGCGAGGCGTACGTCGCGACAATACCGTCGGCGTCGATATCCTGGATCGATGTCGCGAGAACCCAAGGCTCCCGCGCAGCCTGAACTTCCTGGCGCTCGCGGGAGTCGAGTGCGAGTCGGCGCTGCGCGGCGCGCCACCGGCGCCGCTTCCGAACGACCACGACTCGGCACGAGTAGGGCTGGTACCGCGTCACGAGGCACGGGCCGAGGTCCTTGGCCTTCACTCGTGCGGCGTCGTACAGCTTGTCGAAACGAAGCCAGGCTCCACCTGCGGGCCGCACGTAGGCGCGCCCACGAACGCGTGCCACGAAGTCCCAGCCCAAATTGAGCACCTGCCGGATCCATGGCGCGCGGAATCCAGCGTCGGTCACGATGATCGGTCGACTCGCGGGAGGCAGCACCTCGGCAAGCCTTCGAAGGAATCGTGCCTCGACTCGTGGGTTGGCGTAGTGCCGCAGGGGATGGACCTCGGCGTAGATGATCACAGCGCGTCCACTGCACGGCGCCGCGGCGGCCAGCACCCGCATCCCCCCGCCCACCTCTGTCCAGTCCACGAGGACCGCCGGCCTCGGACGGTCCCGAAGAACTCCGTGAGCGATGCCCCTGTAGAAGAACTGGCGCTCGTTGAGAACGTGGCCGTTCCCGTACAAGCGGTCGATCCGCTTGATGCCGTGCTTGGCGGTTGTCCGGATCGCGATGGCCCTTCCGAGCCGGCTGAGAGCGATCTCGCCACCGCGCACGAGAGCCGCGACGGCCGCGAACACCGCCACCACCCTCGCTTTGTGAACCGTGCTGACGTGGGCGCCAAGGAACGTCGCGAGCATCCGGTCGACGCGCATGCTCACAGTCGATCAAGTCCGCGCGCCCGGCGCAACGGTCTGACCGGCACCTCCGCTAAGCCATGGGAATCATGGGAAGGTTTGCTGCCGTTCGCGGGGATACTCCAGGGCCGCCGCTTTTTTTGGATCTCCCGATCTTCGCGGAGCTCCCGGTTCTCCTTGCGGAGCCGCGCCAGCTCCTCCTTCTCGGCCGTAGTGAGCGCGCCAGGCGGTCCCTTCCCCCGATCCACCTGCGCCTGCTTCACCCAGTGCCGGACCGCCGTCTCGGTGAGGTCCAGATCGCGGGCGACCTGGCCCGACGTCTTGTGGCCGACGAGGACCTTCTTCACCACCTCGGCCTTGAACTCGTCAGTGAAGCTGCGCCGGGGCCGGCGCTGACTCCGGGGCTTCTCCGATGCCATGCTCGACACCATATCCGCCTTTCGGTTGGTGTCTGTGGAACCGGATCAAGCCCACAGCTTCACTCCGATTACGTGTTCGTCAGCCAGCGCACGGGCTCGAAGTGGGCCGAGCTCCGCCGCAAGTTCAACCGGGCGCGGGAGGTCATCGGCCGACCCGACTTGTGGTTCCACGACCTGCGGCGGTTGTTCGTCACCAACTCGCGCCGGCGGGGCATCCCCGAGTCGGTCGTCATGCGGATGTCCGGCCGCCGGACCCGGAACGTGCTCGACCGCTACAACATCGTCGAGGACGAGGACGTCAGGAACGCGGTGAAGGTCATCGAGGCGGGAGCCGCGAAGGACCTGGCCGAGAGCACACCGCGGAAGCGCGGCCGCGGTGGAGAAGATCTGGAGGAAGTGGGCCCGAAGGAGCGCTGATACACGAAGGCCCCGCAAGCTAAGTGCCTGCGGGGCCTCTCGTTTTTTTGGCGCGCCCTAGAGGATTTGAACCTCTGGCCTTCGGATTCGTAGTCCGACGCTCTATCCAACTGAGCTAAGGGCGCAAAGCCTATTCGGTTGTGCCGCCGGGGAGGGCGGGGTGCTGCGGTGCTGCGGGTCCTGCGGTGCTGCGAGATTGGCGGAAAGGGAGGGATTCGAACCCTCGATACAGGTCACCCCGTATACTGGTTTAGCAAACCAGCGCCTTCGGCCTCTCGGCCACCTTTCCAGAACCTCTTCCGCTCCTTCTGTCCTGGCGGAGGAGGAAGGATTCGAACCTTCGGAGGGCGTGAACCCTCTGCGGTTTTCAAGACCGCCGCCTTAAACCGCTCGGCCACTCCTCCGAAAACCGCGAATCCGTCCTCGTTCCATCTGCTTCCGGGCCCCGGGACATCCTGTCCGGCGCTCGGAGTCCGCCCATATACGGCACCGTCGGCCGGGGATCAAGCGGAGAACGCACGGGCGGGCGGCCCTGCCTCGGGCCCGGTGAGAACGACCTCATCCGCCTCCCATGCAGTGGCCGCTCGCTCTCTCGTACGGTCCTCCCGATGCCTGCCGTCCCCCACCTCGTCGCACCCGCCGGCTGCGCGCCCCGCAAGGCCGGCGGGCACCTCCGTGTCGTCGGGTCGTAGGCCCAGCACGAACCCCCCTCCGCTGCTGGGACTGTGACCTGCCGGCGGCGGGGTGGGGGGCGGCGGCATCTTCCCCCTCCGGCTCCCCCTGCTCCGTGAAGGGGGGAGTTGGGTGGGCGGGGGTCCTCGAGTCTGCGTGGGTGGGAGGGGCGGGGGTGCCTCGACTCCGGCCCGTACCCGTGGGCCTCGCACCTGCGAGCCCGTACCCCATGGAACGGGCCTACGCTCGGCATGAGCGGATGGGGAGGTGCCCGCGCGGATGGGTGGGGGCATGAGCGGATGGGGAGGGGGCTGCGCGGATGGGTGGGGGCATGAGCGGATGGGGAGGCGGCTGCGCGGATGGGTGAGGGTGCCTCGACTCCGGCCCGCACCTCCGGTGCGGGCCTACGCTCGGCATGAGCGGGTGGGTTGGGGCCGCGCGGTCCGGTGCGGCCATCGGCGTGAGCGGGGTGGGGAGCGGCGCGGACGCGGCGTACGGGCGTCACGGCCCGGCTTGCGACAACATGCCGCTTCTGCTCGGCCTTTTCTGAGAGCCTTCTCACGGGGAACCCATGCCGCGGCGCGCCGGCCGCGGCAGAACACGGCCCGCGATGATGCCCTCCTCGGTCCTTCTCCTCTCGCTCCTGGTCGTCGCCGATCCGGTCGCCCCGTCGAGCCCGCCGGCCGCGCCGGCGCCGGCCCCGGCACCGGCCGCGCCGCAACTGCACGCCGCGCCGCCGCACCGCATGGCGCCGCTCGCGCCGGAGCGCGTCTACGCCATCACCTTCGACGAGGCGCTGGGGCTCGCGGCGGAGGCGCCGGCGGTCTCGGGCGCGGAGCGCGCGGTCGCCGCCAAATCCGAGGGCAATTCGAAGATTGGCCTGCTCACCTCCAACCCCTCACTCGTCCTCCAGCCCGGGTTCGCGACCAGGGACGCGAACTCGCGGCTGGAGGGCGAGGTAGCACTCACGCAGTCCTTCAACCTGGCGGGCCTCTCGGGCAATCGCCGCAGGGCGGCCCGCACCGAGGAGCAGCAGCTCCGCGACGAGGCCCGCGCGGTGGCGCTCTCGCGCCGCCTCGACGCGGCGCAGGCGTGGCTGGACATGTGGGCGGCAGAGAACGCGTTCCAGCTCTCGCGCGAGGAGCTGGGCCTCGCGATGGAGCTGGCGGCCCGGACCCGTCGCGCGGCGGAGTCGGCGGCGCTGACCCGCGCGGACGCGGCGGACGCGGACGCTTACGAGGCGGAGGCGCGGCTGGCCTCGCTCTCGGTCGAGGGCGAGGTGACCGACCTGGGCTTCCGGCTCGCGGAGACGGTGGGCCGGGCGACGCCGCTGCCGATGACGACCTCGGGCGAGCTGCCGATGGCGACGGTCCCGGAGCGCGCGGCCTGGCCGGCGCTCATCGCGCGCGCGGCGGCGCTGCCGGCGGCCCGCGCGGAGAAGCTGGCGGCCGAGGCGGACCGGGCCCGCGCCTCGGAGGCGCGGTCGGCGCGCGGCCTCGACCTGCAGCTGGGCGTGCGCGGGCAGCGCGACTCGGCGGGTGACGACGTCCTCTACGGCATCGTGGGCTTCACCTTCCCGGTCTTCGAGCGGGGCCACCGCGAGGCGGCGACCTACGACGCGGCGGCGGCCCGCCGCGCGGGCGAGGCGGAGGACGCGTCGCGCCGCGCGGTGACGGAGCTGGCGCGCGCCTTCCACGAGGTGGAGCACACGGGCGAGGTCCTCGACGCGCTCGAGAAGACGCTGGTCCCGGCGGCGGCGGAGAGCGCCCGGCTCCGCGAGGCGGCGATGCGCGCGGGCGACGCGACGGTTGTCGAGGTCCTGGTGGCCCGCCGGAGCGCGGCGGCGGCGCGGGCGCGCGAGCTGCGCGCGCGGGCGGCGCACGCATGGGCGCGGGCGAAGGTCGCGATGCTGGTGGCGCTGGTGCCGACGGATGGGGGGCCGGCGGCACCCGCTCGCCCTTCGACAGGCTCAGGGCGAGCGGGAGAGGGCAGGGACTCGCTCGCGGAAGCGCCCGCTCGCCCCTCGACTTCGGCGGTGCCTTCGGCCCCGCCTACGCTCGGGGTGAGCGGATCACCGGGTGAGCGGGACGGCCAGGGAAGCCCGCTCGCGGTGACCGGAACAACGGGTGAGCGGGGGCAGGGAAATCCGCTCGGATCACCGGGTGAGCGGGCCCCCCAGGGAACCCCGCTCGTGGTGAGCCCGTCGAACCACGAGCGTGATGCGGAGCGAGCCCCGCTCCCCACCGAACCTATGCAACCCCGCAGCACCGGAGCGACGCCGTGAACCGATCCCCTCGCAAGACCCTCCTCGCGGCCGCCGCCGCCCTGGCCGCGCTCGCGGCCTGCTCGAAGGAGCCGTCCCCGGCGCAGCCGCCGCAGGCCTCGCCGGTGGAACCGGCCTCGCTGAAGCTCGCGAAGGAGCAGGCGGGCGCCGCGGACACGACCCCGGCCGCCGCGACGAGCGCGCGCACGCCCTGGGTCCGGGTCCGCGCGGCGGAGGGCGTCTCGCTGCTGGAGGCCCCGGCCACGGTGCTGCCGGCGCCGGAGGGCGTGGCGGCGGTGACGCCGCCGTTCCGCGCGCGCATCACGAAGATCTCGGTCCGCGCGGGCGAGAAGGTGGCGAAGGGCCAGGTCATCGCCGAGGTGGTGATGCCGGAGGTGGTGCAGGCGGCCGGCGCCTACGCGGCCGCGACGACGCGCCTCGAGGCCTACCAGCGCCGGAAGGACCAGCTCGACGGCCTCAAGAAGGACGGCCTGGTGAAGCTCTCCGACCTCCTCGAGGCGGAGACGAAGCTCGCCGAGGCCCGGGCGGACCAGCAGAGCGCGCTCGCCACGCTCCGTGCCGCGGACCTCGCCGCGGCGGACGCGCGGCGCATCCTGGACGGCTCGGGCCAGGTGGGCCTGCGCTCGCCGATCTCGGGCATGGTCCACGAGGTGAAGGCGTCGATCGGCGAGACGCGCGAGGCGGCGGGCGAGCCGATCGCGCGGGTCGCCGCGGACGGCGAGACGCGGGTGGAGGCGCGGCTGGCGTACGCGCCGCCGCCGACGGCGAAGTTCGAGCTGATCCTGCCGGACGGCACGCGCCACCCGGTGGATCTCCTCGGCCGGGCGCCGGTGGTCGATCCGCGCGACGGCACCACGGCGGCCTGGTTCGCGGGCCGGAACGGCGGCGCGCGGCTGCCGGCGGGCCTCTCGGCGCGCCTGGCGGTCAAGATCGGCGAGGCGGCCGCGGCGGTGCCGGCCCGCTCGGTGGCGCTCGACGGCAAGCAGGCCTACGTGGTCCGCAACGTCGCGGGGAAGCCGCAGCGCCTGCCGGTGCAGGTGCTCGCCACCTCCGGCGCGGACGCGCTCGTGAAGGGCGTCGAGCCGGGCACGGAGGTCGCGGCGGACGCGGCGCTGGCCGGCTCGGAGGAGCAGCCGTGATCGGACGCCTGGTCGCGTGGTGCGTGGACCACCGCAAGCTGGTGGTCGCGCTCACGATCCTGCTCGCCATCGTGGGCGCGATCTTCAGCGCGCGCCTGAAGTTCGACGCGATGCCCGACATCACCACCAACCAGGTGCTGGTGCTGACGCGCGCGCCGGGGCTCACGCCGGAGGAGGTGGAGCGGCTCGTCACCCGGCCCATCGAGGCGGCGCTGGGCGGCGTGCCGGGCATGGTCGAGCAGCGCAGCCTCTCGCGCTACGGCATCTCCTCGGTCACCGCGGTCTTCGAGGACGGCGCCGACACCTACCGCGCCCGCCAGGTGGTGAAGGAGCGGCTCGACACGGTCGAGCTGCCGGGCGGCGTCTCGGCGCCGGAGCTGGGCCCGGTGACGGGCGGCCTGGGCGAGATCTTCCACTTCACGATCTCCTCCAACCGCCGCACGCCAGCGGAGCTGCTGGAGATGGCGACGCTCCGCGTGTCGCCGCTGCTCCGCAGCGTGCCGGGCGTGGTGGAGGTGAACACCTGGGGCGGCGAGCAGCGCACGCTCGAGGTCCGCGCGGATCCGGTGCGGATGGCGCAGCGCGGGCTCACGCTCGCCGACCTGCGCGGCGCGCTGGAGCAGGCGACGGGCACCGCGGCGGGCGCGAGCGTGCCGGCGGGCTCGGCGCAGTCCTTGCTCCGCGCGGTGGCGCTCCCGAAGGACCCGACCGACCTCGCCCACGCGCTCGTCCGCGCGGAGGACAGCGAGCTCCCGCCGGTGCGGCTCGCCGAGGTGGCGGACATCCGCGTGGGCGCGATGCCGCGCATCGGCGCCGCCACCAAGAACGGCCACGGCGAGACGGTCTACCTGATGGCGCAGATGCTCCGGGGCGACAACGCGCTCGAGGTGATGGACCGCGTCCACGACGCGATGGCGAAGGTCCGCCGGGCGCTCCCGGACGACGTGACGGTGGACATCGTCTACGACCGCTCCAAGCTGGTCGAGGGCACGCTCCACACGGTCTTCAAGAATCTGCTGGAGGGCGGCCTGCTGGTTGTCGCGGTGCTGTTCCTCATGCTGGGCTCGTTCCGCGCGGGCCTGCTGGTGGCCTCGGCCATCCCGCTCTCCATGCTGGGCGCGACCGGCGCCATGGTGCTGCTGGGCATCCCGGGCAACCTGATGAGCCTGGGCGCCATCGACTTCGGCCTGGTGGTGGACGGCGCGGTGGTGATGGTGGAGGCCATCTTCCACGGCGTCGCGGCCGCGACGTTCGCGTCGGCCGACCGGCGCGGCGCGCGCGACAGGATGGCGGCCCACGTGCGCGAGGTGACGCGCTCGATGGCGACGCCGGTGTTCTTCTCGGTGCTCATCATCCTGCTCGTCTACGTGCCGGTGCTGTCGCTCACAGGCGTGGACGGGAAGATGTTCCGCCCGATGGCGCTGACCGTCGTCTTCGCGCTCCTCACCTCGCTCGTCCTCTCCGTCACCTTCATCCCGGCCGCGGCGGCGCTGCTGCTCCGGCCGAAGGACATCCCGGCCCGCCCGCCGCCGCTGGTCCGGCTCATCGACCGGCTCTACCTCCCGTTCCTGGAGCGGACGCTGGCGCGCCCGAAGGCGGTGGCGGCCGGCGCGGTGACGCTGCTCACCCTGGGCGTGGCGCTCTTCATGACGGCGGGCTCGGAGTTCGTGCCGCAGCTCGACGAGGGCGACCTCGTCATCCAGACCACCCGCGCGGCCGACATCTCGCTCGAGTCGGCGGTGCGCGAGGCGGGGCGGATGGAGGCGGCGGTGCTGTCGCAGGTGCCGGAGGCGACCCGCATCGTGTCGCGCGTGGGCAGCCCGGCGGTCGCGACCGACATCATGGGCCTCGAGCAGGCGGACGTGTTCGTGACGCTGAAGCCGCGCGCCGAGTGGCGCAAGGGCCTCACCCGCGACGACCTCATCCGCGAGGTGGAACTCGCCATCGGGCGCGGCGCGCCGGGCGGCGACCCGGCCTTCACGCAGCCCATCCAGATGCGCTTCAACGAGCTGCTGGGCGGCTCGGTCGCCGACGTGACCATCTCGGTCTACGGCGAGGAC
This sequence comes from Anaeromyxobacter sp. PSR-1, assembly GCF_000964525.1. Classification (GTDB taxonomy): domain Bacteria; phylum Myxococcota; class Myxococcia; order Myxococcales; family Anaeromyxobacteraceae; genus Anaeromyxobacter. The sequence continues at coordinate 8,934 of NZ_BAZG01000016.1, read as the reverse complement.
CTGGCCGGCCTCCGCACGCTGGCGGAGCAGGTGACGGGCGTGGTGGAGCAGGTGAAGGGCGCGGAGGACGTGCGCATCTACGCGCCGCCGGCGGTGTCGCTGCTCGAGGTCCGGCCGCGGCCGCTCGACGTGTCGGCGGCGGGGTTCACCGTCCGCGACGTGCTCGACGCGGTCACCGCGGTCCGCACCGGCGTCGAGGTGGGCGCCACCTACGACGGCCCGCTCCGCATCCCCATCGTGCTGCGCCTGGGCGACGGCGCGAGCGCGTTCACGCTGCCGTCGCTGGGCCTGCCGGCGCCGGGCGGCGCGCTGGTGCCGCTCTCGCGCGTGGCGGACGTGTCGAGCGAGGTGGCGCCGAGCCTGGTGTCGCGCCAGGACGCCGAGCGCCGCCTGGTGGTCGGCTTCAACGTGCGCAGCTCCGACCTGGGCGGCGTGGTGGGCGCGGCGGAGCGGGCGGTGGCGGCGCAGGTGCGCCCGCCGGCCGGCTACCGGATCGAGTGGGGCGGCTCCTTCGAGACGCTGAACGAGGCGAAGCGGCGCCTCGCGGTGGTCATCCCGGTGGTGCTGGTGCTCATCGTGGGCGTGCTGCTCGCCGCCTTCCGGAAGCTGAAGCCGGCGCTCGTCATCTTCATGAACGTCCCGTTCGCCTCGGTGGGCGGGATGATCGCGCTCTGGGCCCGGGGCATGCCGGTGTCCATCTCGGCGGCGGTCGGCTTCATCGCGCTCTCGGGCGTGGCGGTGCTGAACGGCGTCGTGCTCATGAACCGCCTGGTGGCGCTGGAGGGCGAGGGGCTCTCGCCGGCCGAGGCGGCCGCCACCGCCGCACGCGAGCGGGCCCGGCCGGTGCTGATGACGGCCCTCGTGGCCGCGCTGGGCTTCATCCCGATGGCGGTCGCGACCGGGGTGGGCGCCGAGGTGCAGCGCCCGCTCGCCACCGTGGTCGCCTTCGGCCTCGTCACCTCCACCATCCTCACCCTGCTCGTGCTCCCGGCGCTCTATCCTTGGCTCTCGCGCCGGGCCGAGGGATCATCGGCGCCGGAGCCCGTGCATGAAGCTCTTGCTGGTCGAGGATGAGGACCGGGTCGCGCGCGTGCTGGCGCGCGGCCTGGCCGAGGAAGGTCACCAGGTGGACGTCTGCGGCACGGGCCTCGCGGCCCGGGAGCAGGCGACCACCATCGCCTACGACGTGGTGCTGCTCGACTGGTCGCTGCCCGACCTCGACGGCATCTCGGTGCTGCGCGAGTGGCGGGCCCGCGGCCTGCGGACGCCGGTGCTGCTGCTCACCGCCCGCGGCTCGACCGGCGAGAAGGTCACCGGCCTGCGGGCCGGCGCCGACGACTACCTCGTGAAGCCGTTCGACTTCGACGAGCTCATCGCGCGCATCGAGGCGCTGCACCGCCGCGGCGGCGCGAGCGACGTGTCCGCGCTCGGCCCGGTGACGCTCGACGCCCGCCGGCGCGCGCTCATCGCGGGCGCGAAGTCCGAGACGCTCACCGCCCGCGAGTACGGCCTCATCGCCGAGCTGGCCCGCCATGCGGGCGAGGTGCTCTCGCGGAGCCGCCTCATCGAGACGGTGTGGGGCCAGGAGTTCGAGGGGAACTCGAACGTGGTGGACGTGTACGTCGGGTACCTGCGCACCAAGCTCGACCGGCTCGGCGCCGCGGGCGTCCGCATCGAGTCGGTGCGCGGGGTGGGGTACCGGCTGTCGGTGCCGCCGGGGGCCGGCGCGTGAAGCTGGCGGCGCGGCTCTGGCTGCTCGGGGCGGTGGTGCCGGCCCTGGGCATGCTCGCCGCGGCGCTCGTGGCGGCCGAGCTCTTCCGCGCCAGCCTGGAACGCGCGCTCGACGACGCGCTCATGGGCCAGGCCGCGGCGGAGGCGGTGTCGCTGTTCGACGCGCCGGGCGGCAAGCCGCACCTGCACATGGCGACCTCGCCGCTCCGCGGGGCGCTCACCCGCTTCGCGCCGGCCGCCGCGCTCTACGACGCGGCCGGCACGCGCATCCTGGTGTTCCCGGAGGACGCGCCGCCGGGCCTGGTGGACGAGCGGCTCTCGCCGCAGGGGCTCGGGCCGGAGCCCCGGCTCGCCACGCGGCGGCGCGCGGGGCACGGCGGGCAGGACCGCGTGCTCACGGTGGGGGTCACGAGCCAGGACGGCGCGCCCTGGGCGCTCGAGCTCTCCGCCTCGCTCGCGGGCGTGCACGAGACGGTGCGCACGTTCCGGCGCGCCGGGTTCGCGATGGCGCTCCTGCTCGGCGCGGCGCTGTTCCTCCTCCAGACGTTCCACGCGCGCCGGCTGGCCCGGCGCGTGAACGCGCTCACCGGCCACATGGCGGCGCTGCGCGAGGGGAACCTCGAGGCGGTCGCGCCGGCGGCGCACGGCGACGACGAGATCGCCGCGCTGGGCCGGGTGGTGGCGGACGCGACGGAGAAGCTCCGCCGCGCCCGCGAGGCGCAGGACCGCCTGGTCGCGGACGCGGCCCACGAGCTGCGGACGCCGCTCACGCTCATGCGCACCTCCATCGACCTCGCGCTGCGCCGCCGCCGCGAGGCGCCGGAGCTGGTGGAGGCGCTCGACGAGACCCGGCGCGAGGTGGACCGGCTGGCCCGGCTCGCGACGCGCCTGCTCGACCTCGCCACCGCCGGGCGCGGCGCCTGGGACCGGACCACCGGCGATCTGGTGCAGGCGGCGCACGAGGCCGCCGAGGCGGCCCGGGCCGCGGCCGAGGCGAAGGGGATCCTGGTGCAGGTGGAGGGGCCGGAGGCGCTGCCCGCCGCGTTCGACGCGGCCGGCCTTCGCCAGGCGCTCGACAACCTGCTCTCGAACGCCATCCGCCACGGTCCGCGCGGCCGGCCGGTGATCATCCGGCTCTCGCGCGCCGGCGAGGTGGCCCGCATCGCGGTGCGCGACGAGGGGCCGGGGATCGCGCCGGGCGATCGGGAGCGGGTGTTCCAGGCGTTCGAGCGCGGCAACGGCGAGGCCGCCGGCCCGGACGGCGCGGGCCTGGGGCTCGCCATCGTGGCGGAGATCGCCCGCGGGCACGGCGGGCGGGCCTACGTGGCGGACGCGGGGGCGGGGGCCGAGGTGGTGATGGAGGTGCCCCTCGACTCGGGGTCCCTCGACTCCGGGGCTGCTTCGCAGCCCCTACGCTCGGGATGAGCGAGCGATGCACGCGCCGGCGCCTGAGCCTCACCGCCGCGGCGACGCGAACCGGCTCCCGGGCTTCACCCGCCGCGCGCGCGCGGCGCGGGAGAGCACCTCCTCCACGAACGGCTCGGCCGGATCGGGCGAGAGCACGAACGTGTCGCGGTCGGTGGTCACGCGCACGAGGCCGTCGCCCCGCGTCGCGTACATCCGGAACTTCCCCAGCGAGCGCGAGCGGAACCGGCCGTAGTGGCCGAACGCGCCGCTCGTGCCCAGCAGCCGGATGGCGCCGGCGAGCGCGCCCGGCGCCAGCAGCTCCACCTCGCGCACCTCGCGGAGCGGGATCTCGATGGGCAGGAGCGGCCGCTCCACGCGGATCAGCGCGGCCTCGATCTCGAAGCCGCTCGGCGCGAGCGCCCAGACGGCCACCGCCGTGGCGACGATGAACACCGGGAGCGCCGCGAAGAGCAGCGCCGGCAGCCCGACGTCCGGCGTCTCCGGGCGCCGCGCCGCGAACGCGGTGACCGCCGCGCCGGCGGCGCTGAGGCCGACGAACAGCGCCGTGCTCACCTTGAGCGAACGCTCCCAGCGCGCGGCGTAGAGGGCCATCGACGGGGATTGTAGCGCTTCTTCGGGCCGCTCAGCCCGAGCAGAGGCCGGGCCCGCTCGACTCCCCCGCTCATCCCGAGCGTAGGCCGGGCCCCTCGGCTCCGGGCCGCTTCGCGGCCCTACGCTCGGGGTGAGCGAAACTGACGGGGCACGGCCGGAGTCGAGGGACGCTACCGCTCCACGCCGCGCGGGAACGTCTCGGCGGCGATCCGCTCGAGGCCCCCCATGTACGGGCGGAGCGGCTCGGGGATGACGACCGTCCCGTCCGCCTCCTGGCACTGCTCCAGGATCGCCACGATGGTGCGCCCCACCGCCACGCCCGAGCCGTTCAGCGTGTGCGCGAGGCGCGGCTTGCCGTTCTCGCCGCGGTACCGCACGCGGATGCGGCGGGCCTGGAAGTCCTCGCAGTTCGAGACCGAGCTGATCTCGCGGTAGGCGTCCTGGCCCGGGCACCACACCTCGATGTCGTAGGTCTTGGCCGAGGAGAAGCCCATGTCGCCGGCGCAGAGCAGCGAGACGCGGTGGTGCAGGCCGAGCCGGCGCAGCACCTCGCAGGCGTCGTCGAGCATCTTCTCGTGCTCGGCGTAGCTGTCCTCCGCCTTCGAGAGCTTCACCAGCTCGACCTTGTGGAACTGGTGCTGGCGCATGATGCCGCGGGTGTCGCGGCCGGCCGAGCCGGCCTCGGCCCGGAAGCACGGGCTGAACGCGCAGTACGACACCGGCATCGCGCTCGCCTCGAAGATCTCGTCCCGGTGCATGTTGGTGACCGGGACCTCCGCCGTGGGGATGAGGTACATCGGCGGCTCGTTCGTCGTCTTGAACAGGTCCTCCTCGAACTTCGGGAGCTGCCCGGTGCCGGTCATGGTCTCGCCGGTCACGAGGTACGGCGGGAGGATCTCGGTGTAGCCGCGCGAGGTGTGGACGTCGATGAAGAAGGAGACGATGGCGCGCTCCAGCCGCGCCGCCGCGCCCTTCAGGATGGTGAAGCGCGAGCCGGACAGCTTCGCCGCCTGCTGCCACTCCAGGACGCCGAGCGCCTCGCCGACCTCCCAGTGCGGCCTCGGCGTGAACCCGTAGGCCTTCTTCTCGCCCCAGGTCTTCACCACCACGTTGTCGTGCTCGTCCTTGCCGTCCGGCACCGAGTCGTGCGGCGGGTTGGGGACCAGCATGAGCAGGCGCGACAGCTCCGCCTCGACCTCGCCGAGCGCGGCCTCGGTCTTCTTCACCTCGTCGCCGAGCGCGCGCAGCGAGGCGCGCGCGCCCTCCACCGCGCCCTTGTCGGTACGGGCCAGTTCGCGAATGTTCGCGTTCGCGTCCGCCTGTTCCTTCTTCTGCTTCTCGAGGAGTACGTTCAGCTCACGGCGGCGGGCGGCGAGCGGCTTCACCGGCGCGAGCGCCTGCACCGCGCCCTCGCCCCGGCGGGCGAGGCGGCGCTCGAAGCTCTCGAAGTCGGCGGCGACGGCCTTGAGGTCCAGCATGCGGGAACCCCTTCGAATCGGTTGGAATCCGGGCCGCAGGATTAGTCTTTAACCTCTGGACGGGCAAGGGGTCTTGGCAGGCGTGACCCCGGGGATTCGCATGGCGGACGACGTCGAGAGAGGGCGGCCGACGCTCCGGGTGGTGCCCGGCGGTGCGCGCTCCGGCCCCCCGGCGGCCCCCGGCCCCGCGGCGACCCCGGGCGCGCCCGCCGCGATCTCCGACGAGGTGGCGGTCGCGGCGTTCCTGGCCGGCGACGACCGGGCCTTCGGCGAGGTCGTCCGCCACCACGAGCGGCTGGTGCTCGCGCTGGTGCGCCGGTACGCGCGGACCCCGGAGGACGCGCGCGACCTGGCGCAGCGCACCTTCCTTCGCGCCTTCGAGGCGGCCCGCCGCACCCTGGCGCGCGGGGGCGCCGGGGCGGTGCCGTTCCGCCGCTGGCTCGTCCGCGTGGCCGTCAACCTCGGCAAGAACCACCTGCGCGACGAGACGCGCTGGACCCGCGCGCCGCTCGAGGCGCTCGACCGCGACGCGGCCACCCCGGCGGCCGCGCACGAGGCGGCGGTCCGCGCCGAGCGCGAGGCGCGGGTGCGCCGGGCCGTGCTGGGCCTGCCGCGCCGCCAGCGCGAGGTGCTCACGCTGCGCATCGACGCCGAGCTGCCGTTCTCGGAGATCGCCGCCGCGCTCGGCACGACCGAGAACTCCGCCAAGGTGAGCTTCCACCACGCGGTGCGCCGGCTCCAGGCGCTCGCCGGGGAGGAGGAGTCGCCGTGACCGCCTGCCGGGATCAGGCCCTCGCCGTCTCGCTGCACGCCGCGGGCGCGCTGGAGGGCGCCGAGGCGGTCGCGCTGGAGCGGCACCTCGCCGCCTGCGCCGCCTGCCGGGCCGAGGCCGCGCGCGCGGCGTCGCTGCTCTCCGCGGCCCGCCTGCCGCCGCCCGGCGAGGCGGAGCTGCGGGCGCTCGACGGCCTCGCCGAGGCCACGTCGGCGGCCCTCGCGGCGCGCCGCCCGGCCGCGCGGACGCTGCGCGCGCTCGGCACCGGCCGCCGCCTGGCGCTGGGGCTCCTCGCGGTGGCCGCGGCGGCGGCGCTCGTGATCGTGCCCCTCGCCGTCCGGCAGCGGCTGCCCGGCCGCGCGGCCGCGCCGGCGGAGGTGGCCGAGGCGGAGCGCTGGCAGGAGCCGGACCTCGACACGCTCTGGCAGGACACCGAGGTGCTCTCGCTGGAGGAGACGTCCTCGGGCGGGCAGGACTCCACGGCGCTCGCCGCGTACGACGGTGGGTGAAGGGCGGTCCTTCACCCCCGGGAAATCCACGAAGAAGGAGGAAGGCGATGAGGAAGCTCCTCGCAGTGCTGGTGGTGTTGCCGCTCGCGGCCCTGGCCCAGGGTCGCGGGCCGGGCCCGGGGCCCGGCGGCGGTCAGGGCGCGCAGGCCGGGGCGCAGGCGCCCGGGCCGCGCGGTGATCCGGAGCGGATGGAGCGGCGCATGCGGCTCACCCGGACGCTCGGCCTCGCCGAGGCGCTCGATCTCGAGCCGGAGCAGGCGCTGAAGCTGGGCCAGCAGGTGGCGAAGTTCGACGACAGGCGGCTCGCGCTGCACAAGCAGATGCACGACGCGCATCAGGTGCTGCGCCGCGCCGCGCAGGGCGAGAAGGTGTTGGCGGGCGAGGTGGACCAGGCCATCAAGACGGCGCTCGACGCCCGCGCGCAGATGCAGGCGATCGACCGCGACGTGGTCGCCACCGTCACGAAGGACCTCTCCCCCGAGAAGCGCGCCCGCGCGGTCCTGTTCCTGGAGCGCTTCCAGGGCCGGTTCGGGCCGGGGATGGGCCCCGGCATGATGAAGTTCCGCCGCGGCGGCCCCGGCCCCGGCCCGGGCAAGGGCATGGGCATGGGGCCCGGCATGGGCATGATGCACGGCCCCGGCCCGGGCTGCCTCGGCCTGGCGGACGACGACGACGAGGAGTGAAGTCCGGGGTGCGCGGGCGTGCCGCGCCACCGCGTCCGGGTGACCCCGGGCCTTCGCGGCCCGGGGTTGTTACACTCGGCCGTCATGGCCCCGCCCGCCGCACCCGAGCCGCTCGCCGTCGTCACCGGCGCCTCCGCCGGCATCGGGCTGGCCCTGGCGCGGGAGCTGTCGCGCCGGGGCCGGCCGGTCCTGGCGGTGGCCCGCCGCGAGGACCGCCTCCGCTCGCTCGCGGCGGAGGCGCGCGCCGCCGGCCGCGCCGAGATCCACCCGCTCGCGCTCGACGTCTCCGCCCCGGGCGCGCCGGAGCGGCTGGTCGAGGCGGCGCGGCGGCTGGGCGGCGCCGGGCTGCTCGTCAACAACGCCGGCCTCGGCCAGTACGGCCGCTTCGAGCGCGCCAACCCGGCGCGGCTCGCGGCCATGCTGCGCGTCAACTGCGAGGCGCTGGTGCTCATCGCGCACGCGTTCCTGCCCGAGCTGCGGGCGGCGGGCGGCGGCGCGATCCTGAACGTCGCCTCGGCCGCCGCGTTCCAGCCAACCCCGTACATGGCGGTGTACGGCGCCACCAAGGCGTTCGTGCTCTCGTTCACCGAGGGGCTCGCCGAGGAGCTGCGCGGCAGCGGCGTGTGGGCAGGCGCGTTCTGCCCGGGGCCGGTGGACACCGAGTTCGGCCAGGTGGCCGGCACCGGCGGCCGGTTCGGCACGCCGCCGGGCATGCTCACCGCGGAGGCGGCCGCGCTCGAGGCGATCGAGCAGCTCCGCGACCGCGAGGTGGTGTGGGTGCCGCACCCGATCTACAAGCTCACCGCGGCCGCGTCGCGCCTGGTCCCCCGGGCGGTCCTGCGCCGCGTCTCGGGCCGGGTCCACCGGCCGACGGAGGATGCATGAGCCGCAGGCGAGGGAAGGGCGAGGACGCCACGCCGGGGATCGCGCCGGTGTACGAGGGGCCGGAGGTGCTCTCGGCGCTGCTCGAGCGCGCTGGCTCGAAGAACCGCGCCGAGGACGTGGTGGCGATGTTCACGCAGGCGCAGGCGGCGGGCGAGCCGCGCTCGGCGGTCATCCCCGGCATCTTCCAGGACGAGCCGCGCTTCGAGTCGCCGGAGGCGGCGCGGCGGCTCTACTCCAACCTGTTCGGCCTGTGGGCCCGCCTCGCCGCGGGCCTCGGCGCGCTCGACGACGCGCCCGAGGTCGTGCCGGAGCCGGCCGCGCCGCCGGAGCTGCCGGAGCGCGGCGCCGGCGAGGGCGACGTCCTCGAGCCGGAGCTGGTCGAGGCGGTGTGGAAGAACCTGGCCGCCGCCGCGCCGCGCGAGCTGCAGCGCCGGCGCGACCGCTTCCAGAACGTCCAGCCGGACCTCGCCGCCTGGCTCGACGCCGCGCCGCTCCCCGACGCGGCCGCGGTGGCCGCGCAGGACCTCGCGTTCGAGGCCTGGGCCATGTTCGACCAGGCGTTCGGCGAGCGGCTCGGCGCGGTCGAGTACCACCAGCTCCGCGCCGTCGAGAAGGAGCCGCCGCCGCTGGAGAGCGTGCAGCCCGCGCTCGCCGCGTACGTCGCCGAGCAGCTCGACGTGCTCGCCGACGACGACCCGAACGTCACCGAGGAGGTCCGCGCGCAGATCGAGCGCGCCGTGGCCGCCGCGGTGGCGGGGCTGACCGAGTCGGTGCGGGAGCTGTCGTAGCCTCGTTCTCCGCTCGTGGTTCGACGGGCTCACCACGAGCGGATGGACGGGCTCACCACGACCCTTCGA
>NZ_BAZG01000017.1 GCF_000964525.1 Anaeromyxobacter sp. PSR-1 | reverse complement strand
ACCCGGCGCCGGCCCGGCAGGACCCGCCGCGCCCGGGCCACGCCCGCGCCGCGCCGGAGCGCCGCGCCGAGACGCCCGAACGCCGCCGCCGCCGCAGCGCACCCGGGGCAGCCGGCGAGGTGGGCCTCCACCCGCAGGCGCTCCATCCGCTCGACCTCGCCGTCGAGCCAGGCCGAGACCCGCTCGTTCCACTCCGGGCTACAGGCCGACATGGCGGTCCTCCTCGCGCAGGCGTCCGGCCAGCTCCCGCCGCGCCCGCGCCAGGCGCGAGCGCACCGTGCCCACCGGGCACCCCTGCGCCCGCGCGATCTCCTGGTACGACAGCTCCTCCACCTCGCGCAGCCACAGCGCCTCGCGCCACTCCGGCGGGAGCGCGGCCAGCGCCGCCGCGAGCCCGTCGCCGAGCGCGCGGGCCAGCAGCGCCTCCTCGGCGGTGGGCGCCGCGTCCGGCGTCGCCTCCGCGGCGCGCCCGCCCTCCAGCACCTCCAGCCGCGGCCGCAGCCCGCGCACCGCGTTCAGGTGGATGGAGCGCTGCAGGGTTCCGAGCCAGCCGCGCAGGCGGGCCGGGTCGCGCAGCTCCTCCTGGCGCTCCAGCGCGCGCACCAGCGTCTCCTGCACGAGGTCGTCGGCGTCGGCGGCGTTGCGCGCCAGGCGGCGCCCGTTCCGGCGGAGGAACGGGACCTGCGCGAGCGCACGATCTAGGAAGCCGGCCACCGGAGGGTGAGACACGCGGGACCGCGAAAAGGTTCCCGGCGCGGGCGGCGGGGCCCACCGGGGCGCGTCGAGGCGGGAACTTTCCGGGCGCCCGGCCGTGTCGGGAGGTGCGCCGGCCCGCGTCCGCGGGCGGCGGGGGCCTCCCACATCGGCCCCGTGACGCCGGGCCCGCGCCCGGGGAGAATCCATCGATGGGCTTCGATCTGCCCGGCCTGTTCGGCGCCGGGATCCTCACCTTCGCGTCCCCCTGCGTCCTCCCGCTGGTGCCGGTCTACCTGTCGCTGCTCGGCGGCGCCTCGGTGGACGCGCTCCGGCGGGGCGAGCGCCCCCGCGGGCTGGTCCCGTCGGCGATCGCGTTCTCGCTCGGCCTCGCCGCGGTGTTCGTGGCGCTCGGCGCCGGCGCGAGCGCGGCGGGCGAGGCGCTCTCGGCCCACCGGGACGCGCTGCTGGCGGTGTCCGGCGCGCTGGTCGTCGCGCTCGGACTGAAGGTGCTCGGCGTCCTCCGGCTGCCCGCGCTCGACGTGGAGCGGCGGCCGTGGCTGGCGCGCGTGCGCCCCGGCGGCTCGCTCGCCGCGTCGTTCGCGTTCGGCGGCGCGTTCGCGCTCGGCTGGACCCCCTGCGTCGGCCCGGTGCTCGGCTCGGTGCTCACCTGGACCGCATCCGCGGGCGCGAGCCCGGCGCGCGGCGCGCTCTACCTCGGCACCTACGCGGCGGGCCTGGTGACGCCGCTCGTCCTCACCGCCGTGTTCGCGGGGCGCGCGCTCGGCTGGCTCGACCGGCTGAAGCGGCAGCTGCCCCGGCTCGAGAAGGCGACCGGGCTGCTGCTGGTCGGCGCCGGGATCCTGCTCGCCACCGACCGGCTGATGGTGCTGATGCCGCGGGCGGGCGACGCGCCGGCGGAGGAACTCGCGGCGGGCGCTCCCGCAGCGCCGGCGGTCCCCCCGGCTCCATCCGTCCCGGCGGCCGGCCCGGCCGCGGCCGGCGAGCCCGCGGTCTGCACTGACGCGTCCTCGGCCGCCTGCGCGGTCACCGTGCCCGACGCCGCCGCCGCGGCTCCCGCGCGGCTCGCGCCGCGGCACGGCCCGGCGCTCGTCGAGATCGTGAGCCGGAGCTGCCCGGTGTGCCGGCGGATGGAGCCGGTGGTGGCGGCGGCGGAGCACGGCTGCCCGGGCGCGCGGGTCGAGCGGCACACGGTGGAGACGCCCGAGGGCGCGGCGCTGGCGCGGGCGCACCGCGTCGTGGCGGTGCCCACGTTCCTGGCGCTCGACGGCGCCGGCCGCGAGGTGCAGCGGCTGGTCGGGGAGCAGCCGCTCGAGGCGCTGGTGGACGCGCTCCAGCGCCTCTCCGGCCGCGTCTGCCAGGCGGCGCCGGGGGCGCCGCGGCCCGCCGCGGGCTGAGCGCCGGGCCGCGCGCCGCCGGGGCACGCCCGCCGGCGGCAACCCCGAAGACCCACCCTCCCCGGCGGACGCGGGCGCGCCGCGATGCGGCAGCGGGGGCACGATCGTCGCGTAGCCCATCTCTCGAGACGGGAGCGAACGGTCATGATCCCGACGATGATCGAGGCGCACCTGAAGGAGCATCACCGGGGGTACGAGCTGCACACGCACCCCTTCGCCATGTCGGCGCAGGACCTCGCCGCCACCGAGCACGTCTCCGGCCACCGCGTCGCCAAGGCGGTGGTGGTGCGGCTCGACGGTCGGTACGCGATCGCGGTGGTGTCGGCCGCCGAGAAGGTCCGGCTCGGCGTGCTCGAGGAGGCGACGGGCGCCGCCGCCGAGCTGGTCCCCGAGCACGAGCTCGCGGAGCACTTCCGCCCCTGCGACCCCGGCGCGGAGCCGCCGCTCGGCCTGTTCGGCGTGCCGATCTTCGTGGATGCCACGCTGGCCCACGCGCCGCGGCTGCTCATGCCGGCCGGCACCTACATGGACTCGGTCCTGCTCGACACCGCCGAGTGGATGCGGTGCGAGCAGGTGCAGGCGGTCGCCAACCTGGGCGCGCCGGTGCACTGAACCGGAGTCCTCCCCACCGGGTGGGGCACATCTCCGTTCCCCGACCCAGAGTCGTGCGTTCCCGACCCAGAGTCGTGCGCCCGGGGGCGGGGCACGCCACGGCGTGCCGTGGATTCACGCCCTCCCGGAGCGACGAATGACTCTGGGTCGGGGGAAACAGGACGTAAGCGCTTGATTTCGCTCGGGGCCTGGACGGGCCTGGGCTGGTCCGGCGCATGCAATTCCGGGGGGTGGATGCCCGGCGCCCGCACGCCGGCCCGGCCCGGAGACGCTCCATGAAGAAGCCCGCCCTGCTCGCCCTCGCGCTGGTCCCGACGCTGCTCCTCCCCGCCTGCGTGACCACGACCACCACCACGCGCACCTGGGGAGATCCGTACGGCGGCGGCGGCAGCGACTGGGTCCGCTACGGCCGCGTCGAGTCGATCCGCGAGGTCGTCCAGAAGCAGCAGGGCAACCCCGGCGCCGGCGCGGTGGCCGGCGCGGTGATCGGCGGCCTGCTCGGCAGCGCCCTCGGCGGCCACACGCACTACGACCGCTACGGCTACGCGCACACGCACGCGAGCGCCGGCGGCGCGGTGGTCGGCGCGGTCGGCGGCGCCATGATCGGCGCGGCGGCCAGCCAGGGCTCGAACGCCGAGTACCGCAGCTACGAGGTGTTCGTGCGCTACGAGGACGGCGGCGTGGAGCGCTACGTGTACCAGGGCTACGCGCCGTTCCGCGTCGGCGACGCGGTGGCGCTCACGGCGAGCGGCCTCGCCCGCGAGTAGCCCTCGCCGGCGCCTGGACCGCACGTCCGCACGTCCGCACGCAGCCTCGCGCCTCCCGCGCGCGCTCCCGCGGCCGCGCGCTCCGCACCCTGGGTGAACCCGGCGTTCCGGGGCGCGGCGCCCGGCCGCGCGGCCCGCGGGTGTAGGATCCGGCCATGGCCACCGTCCGCGCCGGGCTCCTCGCGGCCGGCCGCGCCGCTGCCGGCGCGACCCTGCTCCTCGCCTCCGTCCTCGCCTGCGCCGGCCCTCCGGCCGCCACCGCGCCGCTGCCGGAGCGCCGGACTGCCTTCGCGCGCCCGGAGCAGGATCCGGCGCTGCGCTCGCTGCCGCTCGACGAGCGCCTGCTGACCGGCGTGGAGCGCGTGGTGGTGCGGCTCTCGCCCGGCCCGAACGGCGGGGTGCGGCTGGTGGAGGTCGTGTCGCCGGACCTCACGCCCGCGGAGCGCGCCGATCTCGCGCGCGCCATCGAGGCCGGCGAGGTGAAGCCGGAGACCGGGCCGGAGCGCCAGGGCGCGACCTGGACCAGCACCGTGCTCCGCCGGCGCTGATCCACCGTCGGTGCACCCGCCTCAGCGGCCATCCTGGGTGGGATCGGGGTTGGAGCTCCCCGACCAGCCGCCCGTGGCGGTGTCCCCGCCCGACGACGTCCCGCCGCCCGCGTGCGACCCCGCCTGGCCGTCCGTCCTCGGCGCGGGCGGCTCCACCGGGCTCTCGGCGCTCGCGCCGGAGGCGGCGCCCACCTGCCCGCCCGCGGTGGTGCCGCGCTCGGCGCCGGTCCCGCCTCGCCGGCCGTGCACCGGGCGCCGGAGCTCCTGGGCGCTGCGCTGCTGCGGGACCGCCTTGCGCGCGCCCGGCGTGCCGGCCGCCTGGCCGCCCTTCGCGCGGGGAGCCTTGCTCGCGCCGGGACTGGACCCGGCCTTTGCGCCGGGACTGGCCTCGGCCTTTGCATCGGCCGGCGCCTCGCGCTGCGCGCGCCCCGCGCCCGCGGGCCCGCGCCCGTCCTCCTGCGCGCGCTCCCCCTGCGCCCGCGCGCCGCCCGCGAGCAGCAGGGCCGCCGAGATGGCCCCGATCGCCCATCGCCGCGCCGCCATGGTCCCCTCCCCGCGGCGAGCCCGCCGCGCCCCCTCACGATGGGGTGCGGCGGGCGGCTTCGCAGCGACGGCGGGCGCCCGGGCGGCGGGCACCGGGGCGAGCGAGGGCTCCGGGACGACGCAGGCGGCGGGTCAGCCCAGCTCGAGCCAGGAGAACCAGACCGGGTGGTTCGCCTTGTACCACTCGAGCACGCGGCGGACCGCCTCCTGCTTGTGGCGCGGCACGACCTTCTCGTCCACGCGGTCGAAGTGGACGCGGATCTTCTCGCGGTCGTGCTCGAGCGCCTGCGAGAACATGGTCTGCAGCTCGTTCCGGATCCGGCCCGAGTCGGAGATCTTCACGGGGCGCTGCGTGTGGTCCACGCCGGACATGAAGCGCACCAGCAGCGGGCTGAAGACGTGCCGCGCCTGCTCGAGCGGCTCCATCAGCCGGAACGTGAACGCGATCTCCGCGGACGCGCTGTGCGTGGCGAGCCGGGTGGTGACCCGGTACACGCCGTCGCGCACCTTCGTGACGCCGGGGCTGCCGGTGTACGGGTCGTCGCACATGTACCCGGTGCTCGCGAGCACCCGCCAGCTCTTCTCCGGCAGGAAGTCGGCCGCGCGCAGCACCCGGCGCCCGAGCGGCATGTTCGAGGTCTGGGCCTCGCGGATGGCCTCGGCGTAGCTCTCGACCTTGCCCACGTCGAGCTCGCGCCCGCCGAACACCTCCGCCAGCTTGCGCCCGAAGTCCGGCGCGACCGGATCGAGCTGCATGATCCGCCCCTCGGCGTCGCAGGGCAGCTCGAACGACGGCGAGAACGGCGCCATGGTGGTCTCGACGTCGAGCACCTCCGAGAGGCTGGCCGCCTGCACCGCCTCGGCGGTCGCGGCGTAGCCGTCGGTGAGGAACACGTGCGTCGCGCCCTCGGCGTCCTTCCAGCTCCCCACCAGGAACGTGGGCGCGTAGGTGCCCGAGTCGGTGAACACCTCGACCCCCGACGGCGCCTTCCAGCCGTCCTCGACGAGGTCCACGCCGAGCGACTTCCACTCCTCCCAGAGCTTGCCGAGCCGGGCCACGCGGCTCTTCCCGCGCAGCGTCCACACGTGGACGTTCTCGCGGCGGATGCCCGGGTACGTCGCCTCGATCGCCTCCACCACCTGGCGGCGCGGGGTGCGGTAGTCGAGCAGCACCGAGGCGCGCTCGGCCGACTGCGCCACCGCGCGCGGCACGGTGAGGCTGCCCATGTACGACTCGTACGGCCGCGACATCGTCAGCGGCGAGTCGAACAGGTGGAACACCGCCATCGGCCCGGTGGGCTTCCCCTCGGCGAAGCGCGAGGTGTTCTCGAGCGTGTCCACCGCGGCGCCCCACACCGTGATGCCGCGCTTCTGCAGCCAGGCGTAGAAGTCCTCGAACGAGTGCGACGGGTCGTTGAGCAGGCGGCGCACGGCGCGATCGACCAGTCGCGCCACCTCGGGGCGGGCGTACACGCGCCCGAAGCCGAGCAGCGGGTTCGCGCCCATCTCCGGCGTCTCGCCGGCCTTGGGCATCAGCCCCTCGCCCAGCGACACCATGATGGCGTGGTTCTCGGGGAGCGTGCGGGTGAGGTGCCAGAGCCCCTCGCTCATCACGTAGGCGCTGATCGCGTCGGCGCCCTTCTTCACCTGGTTGTAGGTGGACTTGTCCTTGCCCGCGCCGCCGCCGTAGTCGCCGAACAGCCGCGTGCCGAGCGCGGTGGCGGCCGAGGTCATGGCCAGGCAGCGCGCGATGCCGCGCGGCGTGAAGGAGAACGCGGAGACCGGCTCGGTCTGCGCGCGCTCGACCTCGACGTCCTCCAGCCACAGGTGGAAGCGGAGGAGCACGGGCCGGGTGTCGAACGCCCACTGCGCGACCAGGTTTCGCTTTTCCGTGTCGGTCACAGGATCTCCGGAAGGTGGGCCGCTGCGGCGCGGCGCGGGCGGCATTGTAGAGGAAGGTCGGGCACTTTTGGGTCAGGATCGAAAAGCCGTCAATCCGGACTTCGAGTGACGGTGGGATCCCTCGATCCGGTGGCCAACGCCCCCTGCGGCCCGCGTGGATCCCCAGCGGCTGCCCTGTCGAGACGCCGGCGCAGCACGGACCGGCCCGGCGGCGCCGGCCGCACGCGCCCGGAGCGTCCGGGCGGCGGGGCCGGGGCCGCGACGCGTGTGCACCGTCCTGAGACGAGGGCTCGACCATGACCGCGCCGTTCATCTCGCCCACCGTCCACGGCATCCTCGATTACCTGCTCGGAGCGGTGCTCGTGGTGGCGCCCTCCCTGCTCGGCCTGCCCGCCGGGCCCGCGGTCATCGCGTACGCGGTCGGCGGCGCGCACCTCGCCATGTCGCTCCTCACCGGCTACGCCCCCGGCGCGCTGCGCCTGATCCCGTTCTGGGCGCACGGCGCGGTCGAGGCGGCCGGCTGGGCCGGGCTGCTCGTGTTCCTCGGCCTGCTCACCGCGCCGGCCGACGGGCTGTTCCTCGCGTCCGGCGTCGGGATCCTGGTCGTCTCGGCGCTCACCGACTACGGCGTCGAGGCCGACGGCGTCCGCCCTCGCGCGCGGCGGCACGCGCACGCGCGGACGTGAGGCGCGCGGCGCGCGCGGAGCGCGTGAATCCATCCCCGGACCGCCGCGGCGACGGGAGGGGATTGGTACACGCTCTCAGTCCCCCGGGCGCTCCGCGTCGCTCTCGTTCGGCGGCCAGGCGTCCACGTCGGGCGGGGCCACGCCCGCCACCGCGCGGAAGCGGATCTCCTCGGGCGTCTCCAGGATCAGCCGCGCCCCGCGCTTGAAGGTGAGGTAGTGCCAGAACCACTGGAACAGCACCGAGGCGCGGTTGCGGAAGTCGATGAGGAACCAGATGTGGATGAACAGCCAGGCGAGCCAGGCCAGGTAGCCGCTGATGCGGATGCGCCAGAAGCCCGCCACCGCGCGTC
Organism: Anaeromyxobacter sp. PSR-1; assembly: GCF_000964525.1. Classification (GTDB taxonomy): domain Bacteria; phylum Myxococcota; class Myxococcia; order Myxococcales; family Anaeromyxobacteraceae; genus Anaeromyxobacter. Next base: position 38,373 of record NZ_BAZG01000017.1, on the reverse strand, counting down.
CGCGGCCCACGGTCGCCATCACGCCCTTGTCGAAGTAGGCGAACGGCGCGCGCGGCCGGCCGCGCAGCGTCGCGAGCAGGTTGCGCCCGGCGTGGCGGCCCTGCTGGATGGCGGCCGGGGCGACGCCCGGGATGGCGCCGCCGTGCTTGTCGCGGGCCAGCGCCAGGTCGCCCACCACGTAGATCTCCTCGTGCCCCGGCACCGTCAGGTCCGCGTTCACCGGGACGCGGCCGGCCGGGTCGAGCGGCACGCCCAGCGTCCGCGCCAGCGGCGCGCCGGCCACGCCCGCGGCCCACAGCACCGTCCGCGCCGCCACCCGCTCCTCGCCCACCTGCACGCCGCGCGGGTCGATGCCGGTCACCCGCTTGCCGGTCCACACCTGCACGCCGAGCCGCTCCAGGTCGCGCTGCGCCGCCGCGGAGAGGCTGGGCGGCAGGGCCGGCAGCACGCGATCGCTGCCCTCGATGAGGATCACGCGCGCGCGCTCGGTGGCGACGGTGCGGAAGTCGCGCGGGACGGTGAAGCGCGCGATCTCCGCGAGCGCCCCGGCCAGCTCGACGCCGGTGGGCCCGCCGCCCACCACCACGAAGGTGAGGAGCGCCTCGCGGCGCTGGCGATCCGGGTCCGCCTCGGCGCGCTCGAACGCGGTCAGCACGCGGCGGCGGATCTCGAGCGCGTCCTCGAGCGTCTTCAGGCCCGGCGCGAAGCGGGCCCACTCGTCGTGGCCGAAGTAGGAGTGCGTCGCGCCGGCCGCGACCACCAGGTAGTCGTAGTCGAGCGCGTACCCGTCGGCGAGCCGCAGGCGGCGCTGCTCCGGCTCGACCGCCGCCGCCTCGGCGAGCAGCGTCCGCACGTTGCGCTGGCGCGAGAGCACGTGGCGGATGGGCTCGGCGATGTCGGCCGGGCTCAGCGCGGCGGTGGCCACCTGGTAGAGGAGCGGCTGGAAGAGGTGGTGGTTGCGGCGGTCCACCAGCGTGATGCGCACCGGCGCGCCCGCCAGCTCTCGCGCCGCGTACAGCCCGGCGAACCCTCCGCCCACGATCACCACGTGCGGCGTGTGCTGCTCCTTCTGCTGCTGCGGATCCACGCCGCCTCCTTGCCCGCGGCCTGTATACACCGCCCCGCCGCGGGCCGGGGGAGCGCGCCGCGCGCGCCCGGTGCGACACGCGGCCGCCGCCGCCCCGCTCCTTCCCGGCCCCCCTCTCTTCCCGACCCAGAGTCATTTCCGCCGGCCCACCGCCTCCCGACCCTGCCCTTTCCCGCTTCTTCCCGACCCAGAGTCATTTTCGGGTCCCCTGTCAGGCGCCTGCCCTCCCCGACCCAGAGTCATTTTGCCCTCCCCGACCCAGAGTCATTTTCGGGTCCTGCCCGGCGCCTTGACGCCGCCCCCGCCGCCCGGCAGGTTCCGCGCACGGCGCCGGCGGACCGGCGCGGGAGGAACCCTCGATGTCCCAGGACGCACACGCCCTCGACGGCCTCGCGACCGGCCCCGACGGACGGGCCCGCTGCGGATGGGGCGTCTCGGCCGCGGACTACGTCCGCTACCACGACGAGGAGTGGGGCTTCCCCGTCTCCGACGACCGCCGCCTGTTCGAGAAGCTGTGCCTGGAGGGTTTCCAGTCCGGCCTGTCGTGGCTCACGATCCTTCGCAAGCGCGAGGCGTTCCGGGCCGCGTTCGCCGGGTTCGACTTCGAGAAGGTGGCCCGCTTCGGCGCCCGCGACGTGACGCGGCTGCTCGGGGACGCCGGCATCGTGCGCCACCGCGGGAAGATCGAGGCCACCCTGAACAACGCGCGGCGCGCCTGCGACCTCGCCGAGGAGGCCGGCTCGCTCGCGGCGTACTTCTGGGGTTTCGAGCCGGCGAAAACCTCGCGGCCGGAGCGGGTCACCTGGGCGGCGCTCCGGGCGCAGCCCGTCACCGCGGAGTCGACGGCGCTCTCGCGCGACCTGAAGCGGCGCGGCTGGGCCTTCGTCGGGCCGACCACCTGCTACGCGTTCATGCAGGCGATGGGGCTCGTGAACGATCACCTCGAGGGCTGCGCGCTGCGTGGCCGGGTCGAGCGGGCCCGGCGCGGGTTCGAGCGGCCGGTCGTGGTACCGGGGCCGGCGGCGGAGCCCGAGCCGGCGCCGCGACCGCGGGCCCGGGCGGCCGCGCGGGGCCGCCGCTAGCCGCGATCGTCGGAGGGCGCGGGGGGACGCACCAGCCGCTCGAAGAGCCGCTCCAGCGCGCGCTGCGGGTCGTCGCACAGGCCGGAGTGGACCGGGGAGAGCTGGACCATGGTGCTGCGCGGCGCGGTGAGCCAGTGGAACCGCTCCCGCACCGAGAGCGCGCCGATGGGACCGGCGCCCGGGCCGCCCGCGCAGATGCGCGGGATCGCCTCGAGGTGGGCGGCGATGGCGTCCAGGTCCGCGTGCGGGCAGAGCGCCGTCACCCGCGCGCGGTCCAGCTCCACCCGCGCGCCCAGGAAGCCGCGCTCCAGGCAGAACAGCACCACGCCCGCGTTCACGAACTCCTCCCGCTCGACGCGCGGGACGACGCGGACCACCGCGTAGTCAAACGAGCTTCGCGCGGGCACGCTCGGCCTCCTCCACGAACGCGGGCGCCGCGGCCAGGCGGCGCGACAGGTGATCGACGTACGCGGCGCGGTGCGCGGCGGCCGTCCCGAAGCGCGCGTCGCCCTCCAGCCAGGCGTCCGGCACCTCGTCCAGCGCCCGCGCGATGGCGCCGCCGGCGAGCCGCGGCGCGAGCCGCTCGCCGGCGGCGGCCAGCTCGCCCGCGAACGGCAGGAGCACGTGCTGGCCGACCATCGGGAACGGCGCCCGCGCCGGATCGGCGGCGCGGTCCCAGTCGTGGTGGAAGTAGAGCGCCGCGCCGTGGTCGATGAGCCACAGCCGGCGGTGCCACCGGAGCAGGTTCGGGTTGCGCACGGTGCGATCCACGTTCGTCACCAGCGCGTCGAACCACACCACCTCCGACGCCTCGGCGGGCGACGGCGGCGGGTCGGCCACCGGGTCGAACGTCAGGCTGCCGGGCAGGTAGTCGAGGCCCAGGTTCTCGCCCGCGCTCGCCTTGAGCAGGTCGCGGATCTCGCCGTCGGGCTCGTTGCGGCCGAGCGCCGGGTCGACGATCACGCGCACGCGCTCCGGCACGCGCAGGCCGGCGGCCTCCGCCAGCGCGCCCGCGACGACCTCCGCCACCAGCGCCTTCGGCCCTTGCCCCGCCCCCCGGAACTTCACGACGTACAGGCCGTCGTCGTCGCCCTCCACGATGGCCGGCAGCGAGCCGCCCTCGCGCAATGGGGTGACGTAACGGGTGGCGACCACCGTCCTCATGGTCGGCACCGTAGCGCAGGGTCCGCGCGCAGTCGACGTGGCGGCTTGAACCGGGGCGTGCGGCGTGCGAGAACGCGCCCCTCGTGATCCGCCTCGACGCCATCTCCAAGCAGCACGGCAACCAGCTCCTGTTCGTGGAGGCCTCCGCGGTCGTCCACCGCGGCGAGAAGGTCGGCCTCGTCGGCCCGAACGGCGCCGGCAAGTCCACCCTGTTCCGCCTCATCACGCGCGAGGAGGCGCCCGACGAGGGCCAGGTCTCCATCGACCGCGGCGTGACCGTCGGCCACTTCTCGCAGGACGTCGGGGAGATGTCGGGGCGGACCGCGCTCGCCGAGACCATGGACGGCGCCGGCCCGGTGTCGGAGGTGGCCGCCGAGCTGCACGCGCTCGAGCACGCGCTCGCGGACCCGGAGCGCGCCGACGAGCTGGAGGCGCTGGTGGAGCGCTTCGGCCACGTGCAGGCGCGGTTCGACGAGCTGGGCGGGTACGCGCTCGAGGCGCGGGCGCGGGAGATCCTGGCCGGCCTCGGGTTCACGCAGGAGATGATGGACGGCGACGTCGGCGCGCTCTCCGGCGGGTGGAAGATGCGCGTGGCGCTGGCGCGCATCCTGCTCATGCGGCCCGACGCCATGCTGCTCGACGAGCCCTCCAACCACCTCGACCTCGAGTCGATCATCTGGCTGGAGGAGTTCCTGCGCGGCTACGACGGCGCCATCCTCATGACCTCGCACGATCGCGAGTTCATGAACCGCGTCGTCGGGAAGATCATCGAGATCGACGCCGGCACGCTCACCACCTACTCCGGCGACTACGATCTGTACGAGCGCGAGCGGGCCGTCGCCGACCAGCACCAGCAGGCCGCGTTCGACCGGCAGCAGGCGATGCTGAAGAAGGAGCTCGCGTTCATCGAGCGGTTCAAGGCGCGCGCCTCGCACGCCGCGCAGGTGCAGTCGCGCGTGAAGAAGCTCGACAAGATCGAGAAGGTCGAGCCGCCCAAGGTGCGGCGCACCGTGGACTTCGAGTTCCGCCCGCCGCCGCGGTCCGGCGAGGACGTGGCGAAGCTCGCCGGCGTGGTGAAGCGGTACGGCGAGCGCACCGTGTACGGCGGCCTCGACTTCCTGGTCCGCCGCGGCGAGCGCTGGTGCGTGCTGGGCGCGAACGGCGCCGGCAAGTCCACGCTCCTGCGGATGGTCGCGGGCGAGTCGCAGCCGGATGCCGGGTCGGTGGCGATCGGCGGCAGCGTGAAGATGGGGTACTTCGCGCAGCACGCCATGGAGCTGCTGCGGGCCGACGAGACGGTGTGGGACGCGCTGCAGCGGACGTTCCCGCGCGCGTCGGTCGGGTCGCTCCGGACGCTCGCCGGCTGCTTCGGCTTCTCCGGCGACGAGATCGAGAAGCGGTGCAAGGTGCTCTCCGGCGGCGAGAAGGCGCGGCTCGTGCTCGCGACGCTGCTCTACGACCCGCCCAACTTCCTCGTGCTCGACGAGCCCACCAACCACCTCGACGCCGCCACCCGCGAGATGCTCGTGCGGGCGCTCGCCGGCTACGAGGGGACGCTCCTGTTCGTCTCGCACGACCGCCGGTTCCTGGCGGCGCTGTCGAACCGCGTGCTGGAGCTCGCGCCCGACGGCCCCGTCCCGTACGGGGGCGGGTACACCGAGTACGTCGCTCGGACCGGCCGCGAGGCGCCCGGCCTGCGCGCCGCCCCCGGCCGCAGCGCGAGGGCGTAGCCCGACGCGCGCTGCCCCGGCCCCAGAGTCACCCGATTCCGAACCCAGAGTCATTCGGCGGCTCGCGGCTCGCCGCTGTAATGCCGCGGGGACACGGCGACCTCGCCGGCCCACGGGCACCCGATCAGGGGCTACGAACGACTCTGGGTCGGGAGCCAACGACTCTGGGTCGGGCGTCGACGGTGGGCGACGCCTGACTAGCCCGGCTCTGCTCCCCGGAGGGCCACGTAGACGCCCTCGTGGCGGCCACCGGCGCCGCCGCGGCAGGCCACCTCGCCCTCCACGGTGATGCGCGCGCGGGAGTGGCGGGCGAGCGTGGCGAGGAACCGGTCCCACTGCGCGGGCGGCGGCAGCCGGGCCGAGGCGGTGAAGTCGCCCTCGATCGACTCCAGGAAGTCGAGCGCGCTCCGCTGGATGACGAGCCGCACCTCGAGGCCGCGCTCCTGCAGGGCGAGGTGCAGGAGCGCCCACCCGGCGAGGATCGCGAGCGCCGAGAGGCTGCCGCCGAACGCCGTGCCGCGGTGGTTCAGGTTCGGCGCGAGCGGGGCCGAGAGCCGGATGGCGTTGCCCTCCCACGCCTCCACCCGCGCGCCCAGCGCCTGCGTGATCGGGATGTGCGCGTGGAGGTAGGCGGTGATCTCGTCGTGGCGCATGCCGCGATGGATACCGCGGGAGGCGGCGAGGTGCCGCGCTTCCGTGTGGGAACCGCCGCGCGGGGCGACCTTCGCGGTTACGATGCACGCATGCGGCGCATCGAGAGCGTGGTGGTGTGTGGCGTGGGGGCGGTGGGCGCGGCCGCGGTCGAGCGGCTGGACGCCATGGATCCGGGGTGCGTGACGGTCGTGGCGCACGGCCCGCGCCGTGAGCGCCTGGAGCGCGAGGGCCTCACCGTCAATGGGCGGCGCATCACGCCGCGCGTCGCGGCGCCGTCCGAGCTGGCACCGGCGGATCTCCTCCTCGTCGGCGTGAAGCACGGCGACCTCGCGGCCGCGGTCGAGGACGCCCGCCGCGCCGTCGGCCCGCGCACAATCGTCGTGTCGCTGCTGAACGGGATCTCCAGCGAGGCGACGCTCGCCGAGGCCTACGGCGCCGACAAGGTGCTCCCGGCCTTCCTCGTCGGGAACGACGTGGTGCGCGAGGGAACGCACGTCCGCTACCAGAACATCGGCCGGCTCGTGTTCGGCGCGCCCTCGAACGACCCGGCGGACCCGCGCGTCGTCGCCGTGAAGGACCTGCTCGACCGCGCCGGCATTCCGTGCCAGGTCGCCGCCGACATCCGGCGCGAGCAGTGGTGGAAGTTCATGCTGAACGTCGGCGTGAACCAGGTGTCGGCGCTGCTGCGAGCCCCCTACGGCGCGTTCCGGCTCGAGCAGGTCCGCGCGCTCGCCCGCGAGGCGGCGCTCGAGGTGGTCGCGGTCTCGCGGCACGAGGGCGTCGGACTGGATCCCGCGGACGTGGAGCGGATCTTTCCGGTCATCGGCGGGCTCGCCCCGGCGGGGAAGACCTCGATGCTGCAGGACGTGGAGGCGGGCCGGAAGACGGAGGTGGAGATCTTCGCCGGCACCGTGGTCGAGCTCGGCCGCCGGCACGGGGTCGCGACGCCCGCGAACGCGTTCCTCGGCCAGGCCATCGCGGCGCTCGACGCGATCGCGGCCGCGCGCGCCGCGAGGGACGTCCCATGACCGGCCATCCCGGGCTCGTCGGCCTGCAGGTCCGACCCGGCCACCCGGACTTCCTCGACCTGCCGTGGGATCTACCGCTGGCGCGCTGGGGCGAGCGGTGCGCGCGCATCGTGGAGGTGACGCGCGGGGTGTCGCGACACGACGTGCTCTTCCTCCAGTACGACCGGGCGCTGTACGTCGTGAAGGAGCTGCCGCCGGCGCTGGGCGAGCGCGAGTACGGCGCGCTGCGCTGGCTCGAGGACCGCGAGCTCCCGGCGGTCGTCGCCGCGGGGCACGCCCACGTCCGGACCGGCGAGGGCGACGCGAGCGTGCTCATCACGCGGTTCCTCGACCGGTCGCTGCCCTTCCGCACCCTGTTCGAGAACGCCGGGCTGGAGACGTACCGGGCGCGCCTGCTCGACGCGATCGCGGGGTTGCTCGTCCGGCTCCACCTCGCCGGCTTCTACTGGGGCGACTGCTCGCTCTCGAACACGCTCTTCCGCAGGGACGCGGGCGAGCTGCGCGCGTACCTCGTGGACGCCGAGACCGCGGAGATGCACGAGCCCCTCTCCGACGGCCAGCGGCGCCACGACGTGGACATCCTGGAGGAGAACGTCACCGGCGACCTCCTCGACGTCGCCGCCATGCTGGGGCTCGCGCCGCCGCCGTGGCTGTACGAGACGGGCGCGGCGCTGCGCGCGCGGTACGAGCGGCTGTGGAGCGAGATCACGCGCGAGGAGATCATCTCCGCCGGCGAGAGCTGGCGCATCCACGAGCGCATCCGTGCGCTGAACGCGCTCGGCTTCACGGTCGGAGAGGTGAAGCTGGAGGCGACCGGGGACGGCAGCCGCCTCCGCATGCGGGCGGTGGTCACCGACCGCGACTACCACCGCGACCTCCTGCACGCGCTCACCGGGCTCGTGACGGAGGACCGCCAGGCGGCGCTCATGGTGAACGAGATCCAGGAGCTCCGCGCCACGCTGGTCCGCCGCGAGAACCGGAGCGTGGCGCTCGCCGTGGCCGCGTACCGCTGGCTGAACGAGCGATGGTTGCCCGCGATCCGCAAGCTCGCCCCGCGCCCGGGCACCGACCCCGCCGAGCTGTACTGCCAGCTGCTCGAGCACAAGTGGTACCTGTCCGAGCGCGCCCGGCGCGACGTCGGCTTCGACGCCGCGCTCGAGGACTGGCTGCGGCGCTTCCCGCCCCCCACGCCTGCCGCTCCTCCCCCTCCCCCCGACCCAGAGTAGTTTTTCGCGGACGCGGGTCCGTCGCGCGGACCATTCCCCGCGTCGCGCATCGCTCCAGTACGGCGTTCTCGCGTGGCACGCCCGGTGCCACGGGCGACGCCTCATGACCGCGCCCCGCCAGATCTGCCCTGGGAAGACGTACTTCGTCACGCGGCGCTGCACGCAGCGCCAGTTCCTGCTCCGCCCTTCGCCCGAGACGAACGCCCTGTTCGGCTACGTGCTCTCGGTCGCCGCGGCTCGAACCGGCGTCCGCATCCACACGTGCGTCGTCATGTCGAGCCACGTGCACCTCGTGCTCACCGACCCCGAAGCACGCCTCCCCGAGTTCTCGCAGTACCTCTGGGCGCTGGTCGCGCGCGCGCTCAACGCGTCCCTCGGCCGCTGGGAGTCGTTCTGGGCCCCGTCCAGCTATAGCGCCGTCCAGCTCGAGACTGCCGAGAGCGTCGTGCGGGAGACGGCGTACGCGCTCGCCAACCCGGTGAAGGCCGGGCTGGTGCGTTCGGCGCGCGAGTGGCCGGGCCTGTGGCTGGCCCCCGAGCACATCGGGACGACGATGGTCTTCGAGCGGCCCGCGTTCTTCCGCGCCGAGGGGCCCATGCCCGAGTCCGCCCAGCTCACGCTCACCCCGCCGCCAGGCTTCGCCGGGGACGAGTACCTCACGCAGGTCCATGCGGAGCTCGCGGCGCGCGAGGAGGAAGCTCGCGCGGCGGTGTCGTCCAGCGGGCGGGGATTCCTCGGGATCCAGCGCGTGCTCACGCAGGACCCGACCGCCTCCCCCAGGACGCACGAGCCGCGCCGAAACCTGAGCCCGCGGGTCGCCGCGCGCGACCGATGGAGACGGATGGAGGCGCTCGCCCGACTCCGGTCGTTCCAGAGCGCCTATCACGACGCGCGAGCGCGCTTCAGCGCCGGGGTGCGCGACGCGCTGTTCCCGGCCGGCACCTACCTGCTCCGCGTCATGCACGGCGTACGCTGCGAGGCACCTTCCTAGCGCGCCGATGCGGGCTCCGGGCATGCGCCGCATCAGGCCGCGTTCGGCGTGGGCCGGTACACCTGCACCTGGACGGCGGCAGTCACGCGCACCGGTTCCTCGAGCGCCGCGACGCGTGCGGCGAGGACGTCCGCGGCGGTGTGGTGGGCGGACGGGCCCATCCGCGCAGCGGCGACCACGTCCTCACGCGCGAGCGAGAGCGTCCAGGCGAGCGACTCCGACGAAGCGAGCGCGAACCGGCCCTCCAGCGCCTCCGACACCCGTCGCGCCTTGTCGGGATCGACCTCGAGCAGCCCGAGCGGCCCGCGCAGCTCGGCGAGGTGCGCGGGCGCGGGCGTGACGAGCAGCAGCGCGCCGTCCGGCGCCAGCACGCGCCGGAACTCGGCGGCGTTGCGTGGGGCGAAGACGTCGAGCACCAGCGCGGCGCATGCATCCGCGACGGGCAGCCGCTCCCATGCGTCGGCGACGACCGCGGCCAGGCGCGGGTGCGCCCGCGCCGCCCGCCGCGCCGCGTGGCGGGAGAGATCCAGCGCGAGCCCGAACCGATCCGGAAGCGCCTCGAGCACGGAGCGGAGGTGATGTCCCGTGCCCGCGCCGACCTCCACCACCAGACCGTCGCGCCCGGCGTGCCCCTCCGCCGCCCGAGCGAGCGCGGCCCCGAGAGGCGCGAAGTGCCCCGCCCCGAGGAACGTCTCGCGGGCGGCCACCATGGCAGCGTCGTCGCCGGTTCCCGGCGAGCGGCCGCGGAGCAGGTTCACGTAGCCCTGGCGTGCGAGATCGAACGCGTGCCCCGCCGGACAGCGCACGGCGCCCGGAGCCGCGGCGAGCGGCGCCCCGCAGACCGGGCAGCGCAGGTGTCGGAGGACCTCGGGGAGCACGGGTCGCGGATGATACGCGAATCCCACCCCGGCGCCCCGACGCGCTACGCTTCTCGTATGCGCCTCGCCTCCCACCTCCCGCGGATCGGCCTGACTGCCCTCGCCACCGCCGCCGCGGCGCTCGCGGCGTGCTCCTCGTCCGCGCCGTACACGCTCGGGGCCGCAGCCGTGAACACGAGCCTCGCGCTCGGCGTGGCGGCAGGGCAGCGCGCCGGCGGTGGATGCTATGCGACCTGCACCGGCGGCACGGTCTGCAACCCCGTGAACGGCATGTGCGAGGCGGCCGCGGCGGAGCAGGTGTGCCAGGAGGCGCCGGGCGGCGGGATGCGGTGCGTGCCGGTCTCGGTCCGAGGCATGACCCGCGAGAAGGATGGCGGGCAGGTGCCGCCGCCCGTGCGCGCCGGCGTGTCGCCGGCCACCGGAACGGTGGCGCCGCCGCCGAGCGAAGCGTCCCCCCGCACTGCCCCCTGAGACGCGCGCATCGCGCGCACCGGGTCAGGGCTCCGGGTCCTCGGGCACGCTCGCGGCCTCGGGTTCCGATCCCGCTGCGTCAGCCGGGGCGTTTCCGGGCCCTGCCCCGGGCGGCCAGACGGGGGCAGGCACCTGGCCGTCCTGGAACTTCACTTTCCCGACCAGGATGCAGCCCTTTATCCCGGGGCGGCAGTACGCGCCCGCGACCTTCTTGCAGATTCCCTTCAGCTCGTAGCGGCAGCTCCAGGAGCTCAAGCCCCCTCCGTCGAACGGTCCACCCGGCAGGGCCGCCCGCCGCAGGTCGCGGGCGGGAGAATGACTCTGGGTCGGGTGGTCCGGCGAAATGACTCTGGGTCGGGTGGTGGCGGACAGTCTAGCCGAACGGGGTGGCGGCGCACTCCCGCGCTTGCGCCAGGCGCCGGGCGGGGCCTCGCCTGCTTCGGGGTTCGCCGCTGGCCGCGGTGACGGCGGGTGCCTAACTCACAGCGCGGCCGGGTGGACCCGGCCGACCGACCGCGTCAGGAGAGCACCACCCATGGCCATGATCCAGAAGCGCGACGACCCCATGCAGGCGCCGGCCGGAGACCTGCTGCTGGGCAAGGGGGTCGAGTTCGACGGCAAGCTCACCTTCGCCGGCACCGTCCGCATCGACGCGAAGTTCACGGGCTCGATCACCACCGAGGACGTCCTGGTGGTCGGCGAGCAGGCCCGCATCGACGCGCAGATCACCTGCGGCACGGTCATCGTCCACGGCGAGGTGAACGGCGACATCAAGGCGAAGACCTCGGTCGAGCTGCACCACACGGCCCGGGTCCGCGGCGACATCGAGACCCCCTCGCTCTCCATCGAGAAGGGCGTCGTGTTCCAGGGCTCGACCCGCATGCCGGGCGCCGGCGGAGAGCGCGGCGGCGGGGCGGTGAAGCCGGTGCCGCCGCCGGCGGGCACGCCGTAGGCGCTCGGCCGGGCCCCCGGTGTAGCATCCGGGCGAATGCCCGGCTCTCCTTCCGCCGCTCCGCGCCCGCCCGCTCACCCGTCGCTCGTCCAGCGCTGCGCCCAGGTCATCCTCCACGCCGCCGGGTGGCGCGTGGACGTGCCCTGGCCGTCCACCCCGCGCTGCGTGATCGTCGTCTACCCGCACACGTCCAACTGGGACTTCGTGCTCGGGTACCTCGCGAAGCTCGCGACGGCGCTGCCGGTGCGATGGGTGGGGAAGCACTCGCTGTTCCGTCCGCCGTTCGGCGCCCTGCTCCGGCGGATGGGCGGCATCCCCGTGGATCGGCGCGCACCCGCCGGCTTCCTCGCGCAGCTCGGCCGCGAGCTGGCGGAGGCCCCGTGGATGTGGCTCGCGCTCGCGCCGGAGGGCACACGCGCGCGCACGGATCACTGGAAGTCCGGCTTCTACCGGCTGGCGCTCGCCGCGCGCGTTCCGGTCGGGCTCGCGTTCATCGACTACCGGACCCGGACCATCGGCCTGGCGCGGTACCTCGACCTGACCGGCGACGAGGCGACCGACCTCGAGGGGATCCGGGCCGCCTACGCCGGCAAGATCGGACGCCACCCCACGCAGGCGAGCGACATCCGCTTCCGCCCCGGCGCCACCCCCTGAGCTCAGGGCGTCGTCTGCCCGGAGGCCTCGGCGACCCCGCGCCGCGCGCGGATCTCGCGGACGATCTCCGCGTCGATCGCGCCGGCCAGCAGCCGCCGCATGGCGGGGAAGATGATCTCCTCCTCGCGTCGCAGGTGGAGGTCGAAGTGGCGCTCCAGCTCGCCCACCGCGGCGGCCATCGCGCCGGCGAGCGCCGCGTGGCGCGACGGGTCGCGGGCGACCGCCTCGCAGGCCGCGACCAGCCGGCCCAGGGGCTCCTCGTGCTCGGCGTGCTCGTGGGCCATCGACGTGAGCGCGGCGTCCACCTCGGCCTCGCGCCCGCGCAGCCGCGGCAGGATCGACTCCTCCTCGTCCTGCGCGTGCAGCGGCAGCGCCTGCGTGAAGTAGCGGCGCACCCGCGTCGCCGCCTCTGGCACCTCCGCGAGCTGGTCCGGCCGCGCCTCGGCCACCCGGCGCCCGAGCGCCAGGAACTGCCGGATGCGGTCGTGGCACTCGAGCAGGAGGTCCACCGCGTCCGCGGGCGCCGCCCGCTTTCCGATCACGTTCAGCATGGTCAGGTCCCCGCCTTGGCCTCCAGCTCCTTCACGCGCCGCGCGAGCTCCCGCTCGCGCTGAAAGCGCTTCGTCACGTCGCGGATGATGGCGAGCGGTCCGAGCACCTCGCCGCCCGCGGTCCGCAGCATCTGGATCGTGAACTCGATCGAGATGTTCCGGCCGTCCTTCGTGATCGCGGGCACCGCGAGCACGTCGCCCGCGCCGTACCGGCTCTTGCCGGTCTGCATGGTCTTCATGTAGCCGTCCCAGTGCCGGCCGCGGAGCCGCTCCGGGATGATGATGTCCATCGACTGGCCCAGCGCCTCGGCGGCGGTGAAGCCGAAGATCGCCTCCGCGCCCGCGTTCCAGATCCGGATGCGGCCCTCGCGATCCCCGAGGACGAACGCGTCCGGGCTGCCGTCGACGATCTGCTGGTAGATGGCGGTGTCGGTCATTCGGCTCCTCTGCGGGCGGGCGGGCGCTCGAGCACCCATCCGGAAGGGGCTGCATGGCGGCCCGCCAAACGACTCTGGGTCGGGGTGGAGGGGTCGGGGTGGAGACGACCGAGAGTCGTTGGGAGCGGTGGCAACGTTCCCGCAGTGCGAGCCCCCTGCCATCGACCGGACCGGTCCGATTTCGCGGAGTTAACCCGCTATCCCCGATTGAGCCACCCATTGTTCGGTGAATTGCGACCCACCATTCGGTGCTCAAACGGCCGGCGGGTGTCTCTCCGCGCTCCATCCGGGCCGTGGCGGCGTTGAGCTCCGAGGCGCTTCCCTTGCGGAAGCGAGCAGCGTCACGGCGGATTTCGCGCCGGGCGCCGCGCGCAGCGGAGCGCGCCGGGGGCGTTGGCACACGGCGCGAAAACGTTCCGAACGTTCGCTTACGGTGAGCCCGAGGGCACCACCGACCGCTGCCGCGCACCCGCTGCCCAGAGTCGTCGAAAGGACTGCCTCATGGCCTCCGAGCACCTGCTCCGCGCCGGGGCGCTCGCGTTCCTGCTCGCCGCGCCGTCGCCGTGGCTCGCCGCGCAGCAGCCCGCCGCGGAGCCGGCCGCCGCCGCGCCCGCCGCGGCACCCCAGGAGCCCGCCGCGCAGGAACCGCCCGCCCCGCCCGGCGACCCGGCCATCGGCCGCGACCTCTTCATCGGCGCGCGCGCGCTCCGGAACGGCGGCGCGCCCTGCGGCGCCTGCCACGCCATCGGCGGCGAGGGCTCCGCGTTCGCCGCCTCCTTCGGCCCCGGCCTGCGCGCCAGCTTCGACGGCCTCGACGCGGCCGCGCTCGACGGGCTCCTCGCCGACCCGCCCTTCCCGTCGATGGTCCCGGTCTACGCCGGCCATCCCATCGATCCGGACGAGCGCGCCCACCTCGGCGCGTTCCTGCTCGGCGCGGCGGGGAAGCAGGAGCCGGGCGCCGGCCGCGCCGCCGGCATCGCCGCGCTGATCGCGCTCGCCTGCCTCGCCGTCATCGGCCTCGGCGCCCGCCGCATCCCGGGCTCCGCGCGCGCCGAGCTGGTGGCCCGCGCCCGCCTCGCGCCGCCGCCCCGGCGCTCGCGCTCTTCACAACCCACCCGGCCCGCAGCCTCCGCCGGTTCCCCCGCACCGGCCGCGCCGGCGAAGGCCACGCGCGCGCAGGGAGGTGTCCGATGAGCTGGATCGAGGACGTCATCGCCCCGTCGCAGCGCACCTGGGAGGACCTGTACCGGAGCCGCCACCAGGTGGACAAGGTCGTGCGCAGCACGCACGGCGTGAACTGCACCGGCGGCTGCTCCTGGAACATCCACGTGAAGAACGGGATCGTGGCGCTCGAGACGCAGGCGCTCGACTACCCGCGCTTCTCCTGCGACGTGCCGGGCTACGAGCCGCGCGGCTGCCAGCGCGGGATCTCCGCCTCCTGGTACCTCTACAGCCCGCTCCGCGTGAAGCACCCCTACCTGCGCGGCGCGCTCATGGACCTGTGGCGCGCCGCCCGCAAGGCGCACGCGGACCCGGTGGACGCGTGGGCGTCGATCGTGGACGACCCCGCCTCGCGCGCCCGCTACCAGCAGGCGCGCGGCATGGGCGGCCTGCGGCGCGCGAGCTGGGACGAGGCGCTCGAGCTGGTGGCGGCCTCCACCATCCACACCCTGAAGCGCCACGGCGCCGACCGCATCGTCGGGTTCTCGCCCATCCCGGCGATGTCGATGCTGTCCTTCGCCGGCGGCTCGCGCTTCCTGCAGCTCCTCGGCGCGGTGAACCTGTCCTTCTACGACTGGTACTGCGACCTGCCCAACGCGTCGCCCGAGGTGTGGGGCGAGCAGACCGACGTGGCCGAGAGCGCGGACTGGTATCACTCCAAGTACATCGTCTCGATGGGCTCCAACGTCGGGATGACCCGCACGCCGGACGTGCACTTCCTCGCCGAGGCGCGCCACGACGGCGCCAAGGTGGTGGTGCTCTCGCCCGACTACAGCATGACCTCGAAGTACGCGGACGAGTGGCTGCCGGTCCACGCCGGCCAGGACGGCGCGTTCTGGCTGGCGGTGAACCACGTCCTCCTCAAGGAGTTCCACGCCGACCGGCAGGTCCCATTCTTCGCCGACTACCTGCGCCGCTACAGCGACGCCCCGTTCCTCGTCGAGCTGGAGGAGCAGGACGGCCAGGTGACCCCGGGCCGCATGCTCCCGGCGAGCCGGCTGGAGCGCTACGCCGGCGAGGAGCACGGGGACTTCAAGTTCCTCGTGTGGGACGAGGGCGCGGACGCACCGCGCATGCCGCAGGGCACGCTCGGCTTCCGCTGGCAGCAGAAGAAGGGGCAGTGGAACCTGGAGATGAAGGACGGCCACGACGGCGCGGCGCTCTCGCCGCGGCTGGGCCTCCTCGACGCGCACGACGAGGTGGTGCAGGTCTCCTTCGTGGACCACGCCACCGGCCGGGTGTCCCGCCGCGGCGTGCCGGTACGGCGGGTCCCGACCGCGCGCGGCACGGTGACGGTCACCACCGTGCACGACCTGCTCTTCGCGCGCCACGGCGTGTCGCGCGGCCTCCCGGGCGACTACCCGGCGAGCTACGACGACGCCGACGCGGCGTACACGCCCGCCTGGCAGGAGCGCCACACCGGCCTCGACCGCCGGGACGTGATCCGCTTCGCGCGCGAGTGGGCCGGCACCGCCGAGCGCACGAAGGGCAAGTGCTCCATCATCATCGGCGCCGGCGTGAACCAGTGGTTCCACGCCGACCTCGCCTACCGCGCCGCCATCACCGGCCTCGTGCTGTGCGGCTGCGTGGGCCGGAACGGCGGCGGCCTCAACCACTACGTCGGCCAGGAGAAGCTCGCGCCGGTGGCCCCCTGGCAGGCGCTCGCGTTCGGCCTGGACTGGTCGCGCCCGCCGCGCCTCCAGAACGCGCCCAGCTTCCACTACGTCCACTCCGACCAGTGGCGCTACGAGGGCGCCGCCGACCTCGGGCAGCTCGACCCGGCGCGGAACGGCCACCCGCTCACGCAGGGTCACACGCTCGACCACCAGGTCCGGGCGGTGCGGCGCGGCTGGCTGCCGTTCTTCCCGCAGTTCGACCGGAGCCCGGCGCAGGTGCTCCGCGAGGCCGAGGCGGCCGGGGCGCGCAGCGACGCCGAGGTGGTGGACCACGCGGTGCGCCAGCTCCGCGACCGGAAGCTCCGCTTCGCGGTGGAGGACCCGGACGCGCCGACGAGCTGGCCGCGGCTCTGGTTCATCTGGCGCGGCAACGCGCTCATGTCGAGCGCGAAGGGGCACGAGTACTTCCTGCGCCACTACCTGGGCACGCGCCACGGCACGGTGGCGCCGGAGGCGGCGAAGGGGGCGGTGACCGAGGCCACGTTCCGGGAGCAGGCGCCGGAGGGGAAGCTCGACCTGGTGGTCGATCTCAACTTCCGGATGGACACGACGGCGCTCTACTCCGACGTCATCCTCCCGGCGGCGAGCTGGTACGAGAAGGACGACCTCAACACCACCGACATGCACTCCTTCATCCACCCGCTGCAGGCAGCCGTGCCGCCCTGCTGGGAGTCGAGGAGCGACTGGGACATCTTCAAGGCGCTCGCGGAGAAGGTGAGCGCGCTCGCCCGCACGCACCTGCCGGAGAAGGTGCGCGACCTGGTGGCGACGCCGCTCATGCACGACACGCCGGCCGAGCTGGCGCAGCGCGAGGTGCTCGACTGGAGCCGCGGTGAGTGCGAGCCGGTGCCGGGCAAGACCATGCCGGGCCTGGCGGTGGTGGAGCGCGACTACGTGCACCTCCACGACCGCTTCGTCTCGCTGGGCCCGACGATCCGCACCGCGGGCCTCTCGGCGCACGGGATCAGCTGGCCGGTGGACGACCTCTACGACGAGCTGGTCCGCACCCGCCCGACCGTCGAGTGGGGCGGCGCGCGCTACCCGTCCATCGCCGAGGCGCGCGACGCGGCCAACGCCATCCTGCACCTCGCCCCGGAGACCAACGGCGAGTCGGCCTGGCGCGCGTACCACGCGGAGGAGAAGAAGGTCGGGCTCCCGCTGGCCGACCTCGCCGAGAAGACCCGCGGCGTGCGCATCACCTTCGAGGAGCTGGCGCGCCAGCCGCGGCGGCTGCTCGACAGCCCGTGCTGGACCGGGATCACCGGGGGCGGCCGGACCTACTCGGCGTACTGCCTGAACGTGGAGCGGCTGGTGCCCTGGCGCACGCTCACCGGGCGGCAGCACTTCTACCTCGACCACCCCGGCTTCATCGCGTTCGGCGAGGCGCTGCCCACCTACAAGCCGAAGCCGGAGCGCGACGCGGTGCGCGACCTGACCGCCGCGCCCGGCGGCGCCGAGGCGCTGACGCTCAACTTCCTCACCCCGCACGGCAAGTGGGGCATCCACTCCACCTACGGCGACAACCTGCGGATGCTCACGCTCTCCCGCGGCATCCACCCGCTGTGGGTGAACGACGAGGACGCCGCCGAGATCGGGCTCGCCGACAACGACTGGGTGGAGGTCGTGAACGACAACGGCGCGGTGGTGACGCGCGCGGTGGTGAGCGCGCGCATGCCGCGCGGCGTCTGCTACCTGTACCACGCGCCGGAGCGCACCATCGGCGTGCCCCGCTCGCCCTCGCGCGGCGGCCTGCGCGGCGGCAGCCACAACAGCCTCACCCGCGTCCGGCTCAAGCCCACGCTGATGATGGGCGGCTACGGCCAGTTCACGTTCGCCCTCAACTACTGGGGGCCCACCGGCAACAACCGCGACACCTACGTCCGCGTCACCAAGCTCGAGGGCGAGCCGCAGTGGTAGCGGCGGCCCGGCCGAGGACCCCCATGAACGTCCGCGCGCAGATCTCGTCGGTGTTCCACCTCGACAAGTGCATCGGGTGCCACACCTGCAGCGTCGCCTGCAAGAACCAGTGGACCGACCGGAAGGGCGTCGAGTACGCGTGGTGGAACAACGTGGAGACCCGGCCCGGCACCGGGTACCCGGTGCTCTGGGAGGATCAGGAGCGCCACCAGGGCGGCTGGAAGCTCGAGGGCGGTGAGCTCGCGCTCCGCCAGGCCAGCCCCGGCGCCACGCTGGGCCGCCTGTTCCACAACCCGAACCTGCCGGTGCTCCAGGACTACTACGAGCCCTGGACCTACAAGTACGACGACCTGTTCACCGCGCCCGCGGGCGACGTGCAGCCCGCCGCGCGCCCGGTCTCGCTGGTGGACGGCAAGCCCATCGACATCGCCTCCGGGCCGGCCTGGGACGACGACCTGGGCGGCTCCGGCACCTACGCCGCGAACGACCCCGGCCTCGCCGCGCTCACCGAGGCGGAGCGGGCGCAGCTGTTCGACCTCGAGCGGATGGTGTTCTTCTACCTGCCGCGCATCTGCAACCACTGCCTGAACGCGGCGTGCGTGGCGGCCTGCCCCTCCGGCGCGATCTACAAGCGCGGCGAGGACGGCGTGGTGCTGATCTCGCAGGACGTCTGCAAGGGCTGGCGCATGTGCGTCTCGGCCTGCCCCTACAAGAAGGTCTACTTCAACTGGGAGACGGGCAAGTCCGAGAAGTGCATCCTGTGCTACCCGCGGCTCGAGGCGGGCGAGGCGCCGGCCTGCTTCCACACCTGCGTCGGCCGGATCCGCTACCTGGGCGTGCTGCTCTACGACGCCGACCGGATCGCGCAGGCCGCCTCGCGGCCGGACCAGGACCTGGTGGCCGCGCAGCGCTCGCTCATCCTCGACCCGTCCGACCCGGCGGTGATCGCGGCGGCGCGGGCCAGCGGCGTGCCCGACGCGATGGTCGAGTCGGCGCGGCGCTCGCCGGTGTACCGCTTCGTGAAGGAGTGGGAGATCGCGCTGCCGCTCCACCCGGAGTACCGCACGCTGCCCATGCTGTTCTACGTGCCGCCGCTCCTCCCGGCGCTGGCGCGCTCGGCGTCCGACCCGGACGGCCGGTTCTTCACCTCGCTCGAGTCGGCGCGCCTCCCGCTCCGCTACCTCGCCGGCCTGTTCGGCGGCGGCAACGAGGCGGTGGTGGAGGCCGCCTACCGCCGGCTCATCGCGGTGCGCGTGCACCGCCGCGCCGGGCAGGTGGGCGACGTCACCCCGGCGCAGGCGGCCGCGGCGCTGGAGGCCTCCGGGCTGCGCGCCGCGCAGGCGGACGAGATCCACCGCATGACCACGCTCGCGCCCATGGAGGAGCGGATCGTCATCCCGCCCATGGCGCGCGAGGCGGACACCGAGCCGGCCGTGGAGCCGCAGCCGCGCTCGGCGAGCGGGCTCGGCTTCCTGCGCCCGCTGGGGAGGTGAGCCGATGGAACGCACGCACGCCGAGCTCTGCCGCACCCTCTCCGCGCTGCTCGCCTACCCGACCGGCGACGCGGCCGCGCTGGCGCACGAGGCGCGCGGCCTCGCCGGGCCCGGCCCCGCCGCGGCGGCGCTGGGCCGCTTCGAGGACGCCGCCCGCGAGGCGGGCCGCGAGGGGCTGGAGGAGCTGTACACCGCCGCCTTCGACCTGCGCCCGGCCTGCGCGCCGTACCTGGGCGCGCAGCTCCTCGCCGAGGACAGCCCGGTGCGCGGGCCGCTGCTCGCGAAGCTCGCCGAGGTCTACGCCGCCGAGGGCTACCGGCCGCGCGAGGAGCTGGCCGACCACGTGGCCGAGGTGCTCGGGTTCCTGGCGGTGGCGCGCCCCGGCCCGGTGCGCGACGACCTGGTCCAGGACGGCCTGGCGCCGGCGCTCGACAAGATGATCCACGCGTTCGCGGATCGCGCGAACCCCTACCGCGAGCTGCTGGTGGCGGTGCGCGCGGTGTTCGCCGCGCCGGCCGCCGCCCGGCCCCGCGGCGCGGAGGCGAGGCCATGAGCGACACGTTCCTGTTCGCGGTGTTCCCCTACCTCGCGACCGTCTTCGCGGTGGGCGGCGCGATCTACCGGCGGCGGGCGCTGGGCGGCTCGGTCAGCGCGCGCTCCTCGCAGCTCATCGAGGGCCGCGCGCTGCGCTGGGGCTCGATCGCGTGGCACCACGGCATCCTCGCCATCCTGGCCGCGCACCTGCTCGCGGCGGTCGCGCCGGGCGCATGGGGCCGGCTGCTCGGCGCGCCGGCCCGGCTCTACGCGCTCGAGCTCACCGGGATGGCGCTGGCGATGCTGGCGGTGTTCGGGATCGCGCTCCTGCTCGTCCGGCGCGCGGCGCTGGCCCGGCTGACCGCGCCGATGGACTGGGTGGTGCTCTCGCTGCTGCTCGTGCAGGCCGCGACCGGCCTGTGGATCGCCTACGCGCTCCGCTGGGGCGGGCTCTGGTACCTGCACACCGCCGCGCCGTGGCTCGCCTCGCTCGCGACGCTCTCGCCGCGGGTGGACGCGATGGCGGTGCTGCCGCCGGTGGTGAAGGTGCACGTGGTGAACGCGTTCCTGCTGCTCGCGCTCGTGCCGGTGTCGCGCCTGGTCCACGCCACCAGCCTGCCGCTCGCGTACCTGTGGCGCGCGCCGCAGCGCGTGGTGTGGCGCCGCGCGCCGGCGCCGTCCGGCGTGCCCTCCCATGACGCGAGGTGATCGATGAGCCCCATCCCCGCCCCCGCGCCGCTGCCTGCCCCCGCCGCGCCCGCGCGCCGCCGCGCGCACCTCATCACGCAGTGGGACCCGGAGGACCGCGCCTTCTGGAGCGCCGCGGGCCGCCGGGTGGCCCGCCGCAACCTGTGGCTGTCGATCTTCGCCCTGTTCCTCGCGTTCGCGGTCTGGATGGTGTGGAGCGTGGTGGCGGTGAAGCTGCCCGCCATCGGCTTCCGGTTCACCACCAACCAGCTCTTCTGGCTGGCCGCCCTCCCCGGCCTCTCCGGCGCGACGCTGCGCATCTTCTACGCGTTCGCGGTGCCGGTCTTCGGCGGCCGCCGCTTCACCGCGCTCTCCACCGCCTCGCTGCTCCTGCCGGCGATCGGCATCGGCGTCGCGGTGCAGGATCCGGACACCTCCTACGCGACGTTCCTGGTGCTCGCGCTCCTCACCGGCCTCGGCGGCGCGAACTTCGCCTCGAGCATGTCCAACATCAGCTTCTTCTTCCCGCGCGCGGAGAAGGGCACCGCGCTCGGCCTGAACGCCGGCCTGGGCAACCTGGGCGTCTCCGGCGTCCAGCTGGCGGTCCCGCTGGTGGTGGCGGCCGCGCTGCTCGGCCCGCTGGCGGGCGGGCCGCAGCTGCTGCCGGGCGGCAAGCAGGTGTGGCTGCAGAACGCCGCGTTCGTGTGGGTGCCGCTCATCGTGGTCGCGTCCGTGCTCGCCTGGTTCGGCATGGACGACCTCGCCACCGCGAAGGCGTCCTTCCGCGAGCAGTCGGTGATCTTCCGGCGCAAGCACAACTGGCTCGTGTCGCTGCTCTACCTCGGGACCTTCGGCTCGTTCATCGGCTACTCCGCCGGCCTGGCGCTGCTCACGCAGGCGTCGTTCCCGGCGGTGGACCCGACCCGCTACGCGTTCGTGGGGCCGCTGGTGGGCGGGCTGGCGCGGCCGGTGGGCGGATGGCTCGCCGACCGGCTCGGCGGCGCCCGCGTGACGCTGGTCACGTTCCTGGTGATGGGCCTCGCGGCGATGGGCGTGCTGGCGGCGCTCCCGCGCGGCGGCGGGGCCGGCAGCTTCGGCGGCTTCCTCGCCGCGTTCGTGGTGCTCTTCACCGCCACCGGCATCGGGAACGGCTCGGTGTACCGGATGATCCCGGTGATCTTCTCCACCTTCCACCAGCGGCGCGCGGGCTCCGACCCGGCGGCGCTGGCGCAGGCGCAGAAGGACGCGCTCCGCGAGGGCGGCGCGGTGGTCGGGTTCGTCTCGGCCATCGCCGCCTACGGCGCGTTCTTCGTGCCGCGCACGTTCGGCATGTCGGTGGAGCTCACCGGCGCGCCGCACGGCGCGGTGCTGGCGTTCGTGGCCTACTACGCGGCCTGCATCGCGCTGGTGTGGTGGTACTACGCCCGTCCGCGGGCCGAGATCCCGGCCTGACGGCGGCGCGCCGGGGCGCCGCGCCCGTGCGCGCGCCCCGGCTCAGCGCCGCCCCTCCGCCCCCATCCGCGCGAACGCCGCCGCGAGCCCGTCCACGCGGGCGAGGTACGCGGCGAGCTCGTGATCGCCGCAGCGTTCCCCCGGCGCCGCCGCGAACCCGCGCCGCGCGAACGCCGCGCCGCGCTCCCGCCCGCACAGGTGGATCACGGCGGCGAGCCGGCGCGCCTCGGTGGGCCCGGCGCCGGCGGGCCGCGCGGCCGCGAGCGCGTCGGCGGCGCACACGTGCAGCCACGCGGCGGTCATCTCGACGGCGTGGCTCGGCACGGTGCGCAGGTAGAGCGCGTTGAACCAGCAGGCGTCGGGGTCCCACCAGGCGCCGTCGCGCGCCACCCGGTGATCGTGGATGCAGAGCCGGCGCGCCTGCGCGTAGGTGCCGTCGGTGATCTGCAGGATCCCGACCGCGCTCGAGGCCGGCGCCCACACCCGCAGCGGATCCAGGGTCCAGCGCCAGCGCCAGTAGGTCCGCGCCAGCGGGTCCCCGGCGCTCTCCACCTGCACCAGCGCGGCGAGCAGCTCGGGCCGGACGAGGTCGGTGGCGTGCGCCTCGAAGAGCCCGCCGTACTCGGCCCAGGTCTCGGCGGGCGGCTTCGGCGAGGTCGGGACGACGGCGCCGAGCAGCTCGGTGGGCTTGCGGATCACCTGGACCGCCAGGTTCAGCGCGAGGAGCAGCGCGACGGCGAGGAGCGCCCAGGCCGCCACCGGCAGCTCCGCCCAGCGCCGCGCCGCGAGCCACCGGCGCACGCGCGCGACGAGACGCTGCCGCGCCGGCCCGCGCCCGGTCCGCCGCCGCCCCGTTCTCCGCGTGCCCTGCGCCCGCCGCCGCGCCATGGCCGCATGCTACCGCGGACCGGACGGCCGGCAGCCCGGCCTGCTCGGGCGCTCAGACGAACAGGTCGCCGGGCAGCGGCGGCGCGTCGGGGTTCACCTGCCGGTACACGTCGAGCAGCGTCCCGACCGCGCGCCGACCCGCCTCGCCCAGGTCCACCGAGTAGGCGTTCACGTACAAGTCGATGTGCTGGCGCATGACGGCCTCGTCCATCTCCTGCGCGTGGCACCGCACGTACCCGGTGACGAGCGGCCGCCGCGCGAGCGCGTGCTCGGCGCTGGCGCGCACGAGCCGCTCGAGCTTTCGCAGCACCTCCGACCCGAGCGACCGCCGCGCCACGATCCCGCCGAGCGGGATGGGCGACCGGGTCCGGGACTCCCAGTGCTCGCCGAGGTCCATCAGGCGCTCCAGCCCCTTCGCCTGGTACGTGAAGCGGCCCTCGTGGATGATCACGCCCGCGTCCACCGCGCCGGAGAGCACCGCCCGCTCGATCTCCGAGAACACCATGAACTGCTTGTGCGCGGCGCCGGGATACGCGAGCGAGAAGAGCAGGTGCGCGGTGGTGTTCCGGCCCGGGATGGCGACCGTCATCCGCGCCGGGTCGAACGCGCCGAGCCCGGGCCGCGCCACGAGCAGCGGCCCGACCCCGAGCCCGAGCGCGCCCCCGGACGCGAGCACCGCGTACTCGCGCGCGACGAGCGGCAGCACCCCGTAGCTGATCTTGCTCACGTCGAGCCGCCCGGCGAGCGCCCACTCGTTCAGCGTCTGCACGTCCTCGAGCCGGACGTCGAGGTCGAGCCCCTCCGCGTCCACGGCCCCGTTCACCAGGGCGTCGAAGATGAACGTGTCGTTCGGGCAGGGCGAGAAGCCGAGCGTGAGCCTCATGCGGCGCGGTCCTCCGCGCGGCCGCCACGGCCGCGGGCCGCGCATCATACGCCCGGGCGCGCCGGCGTGCAGCGGGCCCTCATCCAGCGGGGCCGCATCCAGCGGGCCCTGTCCTCCCGTTTCGGTGTCCAGCGGGCCCTGTCCTGGAGGGGGCCGCGGGGTCGGCGCTCCGGGCGTTCGCGGCGGTGCTCGCTCCGCAAGGCCCGGGACGTGGATGGATGGCCGGAACCGGGGGCCGTGGGATCGTGGAAGCCGACGCACCGGACGGGCCAGCCGCTGGTGCGGTGCCGGCGCCGGCTGTGCCGGTCCCTTCGCAGCGGCTGTCCACGGCGGTGCAGGTCCAGGATCCTGGGGACGTGCCGAGGGCTTGCTGCGCTGCGCTCCGGCGCGAACGCCCGGATCGCCTCCGTGGCGGCCTGACGTGGATGGGAAGCGTGGGAGGATCCGCGCGGCCGGCCCCTTCAACCGGCGCCTCGAAGCCGCACCCACTGCCTCCCGGCTTCGAGGAACGCGGTCCCGACCTGGGAACGCGGCCGCTCACGCCGTGTCGCGCAGGTACTCGCGGATGAGCTCGTCCACGACCTCGGCGCGACGGCCGGCGTCGAGGACGATGACGGGCGCGACGGGATGCGGCGTGCCCTCGCGCGCGAAGTCGGTGAGGACCGCGAACGCCCGGCGCCAGCCCTCGGGATCGGCGGTGGGGCGCGCGACGGTCACGGTCCCGGCGGCGAGCAGCGCGAGCACCGCGTCCGCGCCCGACTGCGAGCAGGCGATGACGCCCAGCGGATCGCCGCGGCGCACGCGCCGCAGCACCGCGGTCTCGGCCTCGCCCAGCGCGACGCCGGGCGGCGCGCCGAGCTGGAGCTGGACCGCGCCGAGCGCGCCCAGCCGCCCGCCGCGCCGCAGCACCGTCCGGAGGCGCTCCGCGAGCAGGCCGTCGAGCCAGGCGCCGTGCCCGGCCTCGGGCGCCGGGCCGCCGCGCACGTCGCCGGCGAACGCCACGCCGATCTCGAGCGGCGCGGTCCGGCGGGCCCACACCACCTGGCCCACCGCGAGGAGCGGCGCGCTCCCGGTCTCGATGGCGATCTGCACCAGCGCGCCCGGGCTCACCGGCCGCCGCGCCGTCAGGCGGCAGCCGCGGGCGGCGATGTCGAGCGTCTCGCCCGTCCACTCCGCCAGCTTCTCGGTGACGACCACCCGGCAGGCGAGCGGGATCCGCGCCAGCCGGCGACGCTCGTCGTTGCCCGATGCCATCCCCCCTCCTCGCGCCCGGCGCCGGCCCCTCCGGCGCTCGTCCCAGTTGCTCAGCTTCCGGGCGGGCGCGGCATCGAGCGGTGAGGTGTCACCGGACCGCGGCGGTGGGACCGTGTCGGGCGCGCGGCGTGGCCGCCCCACGTGCCGGGGCGCCGCTCCACGCCGCCGGGGCGCGACGCCCCGGGCTCAGCCCCGGGCGAAGAACGCGGCCGCCATGGCGAGGCCGGTGGCGACGATGCCGCGGCGCAGCCACGCCCCCGGGATGTGCCGCGCGGCGCGCGCGCCGAGGTAGCCGCCGGCCGTCGCGCCGGCGGTCATGAGCGCCGCCTCGGGCCAGCGCACCAGCCCGCCGGCGGCGTAGAGCGCCACCGCGATGGCGGCGAGCGCGGCCGAGAGCAGGTTCTTCAGGCCGTTCATCGCGTTCAGGTCGGTCTGGCCGAGCAGCGCGAAGAGCGCCAAGAGGAGCACGCCCAGCCCGCCGTTGAAGTAGCCGCCGTACGCGCTCACCGCGAGGACGCCCGCCGCCGCCCAGCGCGCCGGCGATCCGGCCGAGTCCGCCGCGGCTTGCGCAGCGCCCCTCGCGTCGCGGCGCGCCGCCCGGAGCAGGCGCGGCGCGAGCGCGAACAGCGCGGTGGCCGCGAGCAGCAGCCACGGGACGAGGCGCCGGAAGGCGGGCGCCGGCGTGAGGAGCAGCAGCGCCGCGCCGGCCGCGCCGCCCGCCAGGCCGAGCAGGAGCAGCGCGCGGAGCGAGAGGCCCGGCGGCGGCCGGATGTCCTCGCGGAAGCCCCAGGTGCCGGACAGGTAGCCGGGCAGGAGCGCCACCGTGCCGGTCGCGTTCGCGACGATGGGCGAGGCGCCCACCACCACCAGCGCCGGGAGGGTGAGGAAGCTCCCCCCGCCCGCCACCGCGTTGAGGGCCCCAGCCCCGAACGCCGCGGCCGAGAGCAGCGCCGCCTCGGCGAGGGTCACTGCCCCACCTCTGCGCGACCCCGCGCAGGCCGGACGCGCACGGTTGGCGCACCGCGGCCCCTGGCCGCTTCACCCTGCGTCCGGGCGCACCCCGCGATCGGCCCCTCCGAGTCGGAGGCGCATCTCATTGACGTCAAAGGCATTCTCTCGCTCCGTCCGACCCGGAGTCCGCCGGGTTCGGTTCGACCGGCCCCAGCAGGGTGACTGATTCGTCGTGCTAGCGTATCGCGCCGGCGCTTATTTTGCGTGTCCCGCAAGGTATTTTTTGCGTTCACTCCGCGTCACCACCCACGGAGCACCATCCATGACCAAGCTGTTGGGTACCCTGCTTCTCTGTGCACTTGCCCTGCCCGCCGGGGCAGCAGACACCGTCAAGGTCGCCGTCACCGGGCCGTTCAGCGGCGGGTCCGCGCCCATGGGCGCCTCGATGCGGGACGGCGCCAAGCTCGCCATCGCCGAGATCAACGCGGCCGGCGGCATCCAGGTCGGCGCGCGCAAGCTGAAGATCGAGGTGGTCGAGCGCGACGACGAGGCCAAGAACGAGCGCGGCGCGCTGATCGGCCAGGAGCTGGCCTCCATGCCCGACCTCGCCGGCGTGATCGGCTCGGTCAACACCGGCGTGGTGATGGCCGGCGACAAGCACCTCCAGGAGAAGGGCATCACCAAGATCATCACGCCCGCCGCGGGCTCGGCCTCGATGACCCAGTGGGCCAAGGGCGCCGAGGGGCCGAAGACGCTCTCGATCTTCCGCTTCGCCGCGCACGACGGCATCCAGGCCGCCATGGTGGTCGAGGAGGCGATCAACCGGAAGCTCACCAAGGTCGCGCTCCTGCACGACTCGACGAACTACGGCGTGTCCGGCCGCGACGACCTGCTCCGGCAGATCAAGCTGCAGGGCGACAAGCTCCAGGTGATCGCCACCGAGAAGTTCAACATCGGCGACAAGGACATGACCGCGCAGCTGCTCCGGGCCAAGGCCGGCGGCGCGCAGGCGATCCTGATCTGGGGCATCGGGCCCGAGCTGGCCGTGGCCGCGAACGGCATGGCCAAGCTGAACATCAAGGCGCCGCTCATCGGCGGCTGGACGCTGTCGATGTCCAACTACATCGACAACGCCGGCAAGAACGGCAACGGCACGCTCATGCCGCAGACGTTCATCGAGGAGCCGGTGACGCCGAAGGCGAAGGCGTTCGTCGAGGCGTACCACAAGGCGTACGGCGTGACCCGCATCCCGTCGCCCGTCTCCGCCGCGCAGGGCTACGACGCCGTGTACCTGTTCGCCGCCGCGGTGAAGCAGGCCGGCACCACCGACACCCGCAAGATCTCCGAGGCGCTCGAGGACCTGAAGGAGCCGGTCCCGGGCGTGATCGCGACCTGGATCCGCCCGTACACGAAGTGGGATCCGTCGAACGTCGAGACGCACGAGGCGTTCCGCCGCGAGCAGGTGGTGATGGGCATGGTCAAGGACGGGCGCGTGGTGTTCGCGAACGAGTCCGACCGCGCCCGCCTCGCGAAGGGCGCCCAGAAGAAGATGTAGCCGGGCGGGCCCGCGGGGAGGAGGCCGCCTCCTCCCCGCGCCCGCAGGCCTCTCCCCCGCCTCCCCGAGGACCACACCCGCGTGCCAGCGTCGATCATCGCGCAGATGGCCGTCAGCGGAGCGTTGATGGGGCTCGTCTACGCCCTCATCGCCTACGGCTTCCAGCTCACCTACGCCACCAGCAAGAGCCTGAACTTCGGCCAGGGCGAGCTGGTGATGGTGTCCGCCTTCTTCAGCCTGACGCTGCTCGACCTGGGCGTGCCCTACTGGCTCATGGTGCCGGGCGGCCTCGTCTTCGGGGCGCTGCTCGGCCTCGCGGTGGAGCGCGCCGGCGTGCGGCTCGCGCTGGAGCAGAAGAGCGAGGGCTGGATCCTCCTCACCATCATCCTCGGGCTGTTCCTGTTCTCCGCGGCCGAGAACGTGTGGGGCCGCGACGACCGGCCCTTCCCCACGCCCATCTCGTCCGACCCGATCCACGTGCTCGGCGTGGACGTGACCCCGCTCGAGCTGTCCGTCGCGGTGGGCGTGCTCGCGGTGATGGCGCTCATCGAGGTGTTCAAGCGCCGCACGCTGCTCGGCAAGGCGTTCGAGGCGGTCTCCGCCGACCGCGACGCGGGCGAGCTGATGGGCATCTCCGCCACGCGCACGGTGATGCTGTCCTACGCGCTGTCCGGCACCGTCGCCGCGCTCGCCGGCATCCTGGTCTCGCCCATCACCACGGTGGGCCCGACCATGGCGTCCGCGCTGGTGCTGAAGGCGTTCTCGGTGGCGGTGGTGGCCGGGCTCGACTCCGGCTTCGGCGTGGTGCTGATCGGCCTGCTGCTGGGCGCGCTGGAGAGCCTGGCGAGCTTCTACGTGGGCAGCGGCTGGCGCGAGGCGCCGGGGCTCGTCCTCCTCATCCTGGCCCTGGCCGTCCGCCCCACCGGCGTGTTCGGCAAGGCCGCCATCCGCAAGGTCTGACCGGAGCCGCCCCATGCTGAGACGACTGCTCCTGGTCCGCGGCGCCGAGGTGGTGCTGTTCGCGCTGCTCGCCGCGGTCCCGCTCGCCGTCCACAACCCGTACGCGCTCGGCCTGCTCACGCTGCTCGCCATCTACGGCATCCTGCTCATCGGCCTCGACGTCACCGTCGGCTACCTGGGCCAGGTGAACCTGGCGCACGCCGCGTTCCTGGGTCTGGGCGCCTACACCGCCGGCATCGCGGTGACGAAGCTCGGCCTCGGGCTCGTGCCGGTCCTGCTGCTCGCGCCCACCGTCGCGTTCGTGATCGGCGCGCTCCTCGCCCTCCCCTCGCTGCGGCTGGAGGGCCCGCAGTTCGCGCTCGCCACCCTCAGCTTCCTGGCGCTCACCACCACCGCGCTGAACGAGCTGGAGTGGCTGACCGCCGGCGCGCAGGGCCTCAGCCTGGACCGGCCGCCGCTCCTCGGCCACGAGCTCAGCCCGCGCGACTTCTACTGGCTGTGCATGCTGCTGCTCGCCTGCGTCTGGGTGGCCATGCGCAACCTGCTCTCGTCGCAGTGGGGCCGCGCCTTCGAGGCGCTCCGCGACAGCCCCATCGCCACCGACGCCATGGGCGTGGGCACCTACCGCCACAAGGTGGCCGCGTTCGCGTTCGGCTCCGGCCTGGGCGGCCTGGCCGGCGCGCTCTACGCGTTCAACTTCGAGTACCTGCAGCCGCAGTCGTTCGTGTACGAGCTCACCATCACGCTGCTGCTCGGCGTGGTGCTGGGCGGGCGCAAGAGCCTGTGGGGCGCGTTCGTGGGCGCGACGCTGGTGGCGCTGCTCCCGAACCTGCTCTCCAACCGCGTCCTGTTCCAGGTGTTCTCGGGCCTCGGCCTGGTGGTGGCGCTCGCCGCCGGCGGCCGCGGCCTGGCCCGCCGCACGATGCGCCCGTTCCAGGCCATCGCCCCGGCGGTCGCCACCGGCGCGCTGGTGGTGGGCGGCATGCTGGTCGAGAACACCGAGGACTGGCGCAAGGCGATCTTCGCGCTGATGCTGTTCGCGGTGGTGGTGGGGCTGCCCGAGGGGCTGATGGGCTTCGCGGGCAAGTTCCTGGCGCGCCTGTTCCGCGTCGCGCCGCCGCCGCTCCCCGCGCCCGCCCCGCTCGACCACGTCCTGCCCCCGCGCACCGCCGACGGCGCCGCCATCCTCGAGCTGCGCGACCTGAAGCGCCACTTCGGCGGCGTGAAGGCGGTGGACGGGGTGAGCCTCACGGTGCGCGCCGGCGCGGTGCACGGGCTCATCGGCCCGAACGGCTCCGGCAAGAGCACGCTCGTGAACGTGGTCTCCGGGCTGTACACGCCCAGCTCCGGCGAGATGACGTTGCGCGGGAAGCCGCTCCCCGCGGGCAGCCTGTTCCACACCGCCCGCACCGGCGTCGCGCGCACCTTCCAGAACCTCCAGCTCTTCGTCGGGCTCACCGCGCTCGAGAACGTCATGGTGGCGCTCCAGGGCGTGTACCGCGCGCCGCTCCCGCTCGTGCTGCTCGGCCTCGGCCGCGCCGAGGAGCGCCGGGCGCAGGCCGACGCGCTCGCGCTGCTCGAGTTCGTGGGGCTGGCCGACCAGGCGCGCACGCCGGCCAGGGACCTCACCTACGGCGCGCAGCGCTTCCTGGAGATCGCCCGGGCCCTGGCGCGGCGCCCCGAGGTGCTCATCCTCGACGAGCCGGCCGCCGGCCTGGCCCACCCCGACGTGGTGAAGCAGGTGGAGCTGATCCGGCGGATCCACCAGCGCGGCGTCACCGTGGTGCTCATCGAGCACCACATGGACGTGGTGACCTCGCTCTGCAGCACGGTGACCGCGCTCGACGGCGGCAGGCTCATCGCCGAGGGCACGCCGGACGAGGTGAAGCGCAACCCGAGGGTGGTCGAGGCCTACCTCGGCAACGTGGCGCCCGACGCGGCGCCGCAGCCCGCCGCCGGCGCGCCGGCCTGAGACGGAGCCCAGATGCTGGTCGTCGAGGATCTCTACGCAGGATACGGGCTGAGCGAGGTGCTGGTGGGGACCTCGCTCCAGGTGAAGGCGGGCTCGGTGGTCGCGCTCATCGGCGCGAACGGCGCCGGGAAGACCACCACCATGCGGGCGGTGTCCGGGCTGCTCCGGCCCGCGCGCGGGCGGGTGCTGCTCGACGGCGCGCCGGTGCAGGGGCAGGCCGCCTCGCGGATCGCGCGGCTCGGGCTCGCCCACGCGCCGGAGGGGCGCAAGGTGTTCGGGCCGCTCCCGGTCGAGGACAACCTGCTGCTCGGCGCCTACCGCCGGCTGCCGCGCTTCTTCGGCTTCCACCGCCGGGCCGCGGCCGACCTCGAGCACGTCTACGAGCTGTTCCCGCGCCTGAAGGAGCGGCGCCGGCAGGCCGCGGGCACGCTCTCCGGCGGCGAGCAGCAGATGCTCGCCATCGGCCGCGCGCTCATGGCCCGCCCGAAGGTGATGCTGCTCGACGAGCCGTCGATGGGGCTCGCGCCGGTGATCGTCCAGGAGGTCTTCCGGACCATCCGCCGGCTCAAGGCCGAGGGCATGACCATGCTGCTTGTGGAGCAGTTCGCGAAGACCGCGCTCGAGGTGGCCGACTACGCCTACGTCATGGAGCGCGGCCGGATCGCCATCGAGGGGACGCCCGCCGAGCTCGCCCGCGACGAGCGCGTGCTCGCGGCCTACCTCGGGTGAGCGCGCCCCCGGCCGCGGCCACGGCCGGCCCGCGGGCGCGCGGCGCGGCCGCCGCGTACCTGTTCCTCGCGCTCGCGGCCGCGTTCTGGTCCGGCAACTTCGTGGTGGGCCGGGCCGTCCACGGCCACGTGCCGCCGGTCGGCCTCGCGTTCTGGCGCTGGGCGGTGGCGCTCGCCGTGCTCCTGCCGCTGGCGCGCCGCCCGCTCGCGGCGCAGTGGCGGACGATCCTCGGCGCGTGGCGGATCGTGATCCCGCTCGGCGTCCTGGGCGTCGGCAACTTCAACCTGTTCGTCTACCTCGGCCTCACCCGCACCACCGCCACCAGCGCGCTCCTGCTCCAGTCGGCCTGCCCCGCCTTCATCGCGGCGCTCTCCCCGCTCCTCGGCGGCGGCCGCCCCGGGCGGCGGCAGCTCGCTGGCATCGCGGTCTCGCTCGCCGGCGTGCTGGTCATCCTGGGCCGCGGCACGCTGTCGGCGCTGGCCGGGCTCGCGTTCGGCGCCGGCGACCTGTGGGTGCTCGCCGCGGTGCTGAGCTGGGCGTTCTACACGCTGCTCCTCGCGCGCCGGCCGGCCGGGGTGGACCCGGTGGCGCTGCTCGCCGCGCTGGTGGCGGTGGGCGTCGCCTGGATCGCGCCGTTCTACGCCTGGGAGCTGGCCTCCGGGGCGCGGATGGCGCTCGACGGCGTGACGGTGGCGAGCGTGGCGTACGTGGCGGTGTTCGCCTCGGTGCTGGCGTACCGGCTCTGGAACGAAGGGGTGGCCCGGGTGGGCGCGAACCGGGCCGGCCCGTTCATCCACCTCATGCCGGCGTTCGGCTCGCTGCTGGCCGTGGCGCTGCTCGGCGAGGCCCTCCGGCCCTTCCACCTGGCCGGCCTGGCGCTCGTGCTCGGGGGCGTGACGCTCGCCGGGACCTCCGGGCGCCGCGGGCGCGCCGGGGCCTGAGCGCAGCCCGCCGGGACGTCCCCGGCCCGGCGCTGGCCCGCCCGGCCGCCCCGCGCCGGCGGGACGCGGCTGCGGGAAGGTGTTGCGTCCGGGGCCGCGGGTGAGATATCCGCCGGGCGCGGGGACGACGGGCTGGACGCCGGTCCCCGGAGCGAGGACAGCCCATGGGTCGCATCTTCGAGACGCGCAAGGCCACCATGTTCGCCCGGTGGAACAAGATGGCGAAGGCCTTCACGCGCATCAGCAAGGACATCGCCATCGCGGTGAAGGCCGGCGGCCCGAGCCCGGACAACAACCCCGCGCTGCGGCGCGTCCTGCAGAACGCCCGCCACGTCAACATGCCGAAGGACAAGGTCGAGGCCGCCATCAAGCGGGCCAGCGGCCAGGACCAGCAGGCGTACGAGGTGGTGGTCTACGAGGGCTACGCGCCGCACGGGGTCGCGGTGATGGTCGAGACCGCCACCGACAACGTGGTCCGCACCGTCGCGAACGTGCGGATGCACTTCAAGAACAACGGCGGCAACATGGGGAACACCGGCAGCGTGGCGTTCCAGTTCCGCCGCATGGGCGTGTTCCGCCTCTCGCCCGAGGGCATCGACCAGGACGCGCTCGAGCTCGACCTCATCGACCACGGCCTGGAGGAGATGGGCGAGAGCACCGGCGAGAAGGGCGAGAAGGTGCTCGTCATCCGCTGCGCGTTCGAGAGCTTCGGCCAGCTCCAGGCGGCGCTGGAGCAGCGGAAGCTCAACGTGCTCTCCTCCGAGTCGGAGTACGTGGCGCAGACGCCGGTGCAGCTCCCCGAGGAGCAGGCGCGCGAGGTGCTCGAGCTGGTGGACGCGCTCGAGCAGGACGAGGACGTCCAGCACGTGTTCCACAACCTTGCCTGACGCCGCCGCCGCTCAGCGGGCCGCGCCGGCGCCTTCCGCCGTCCGGGTCCCCACCTCGTAGGCCAGCCGGAGCGCCTCGCGGAGCACCGTGAAGCGCTCGCGCTCGCGCAGCCCCGGGCAGAGCCGCACCAGCTCGCGGACCTCGGCGTCGAACCGGGCGGCGATGGCGGGCCGGCTCGCCTCGACCCGCTGCAGGTCGGCCTCCACCCCGAAGTAGGCGAACAGCCGCGGCAGGTCCAGCGTCCGCACGGCCTCCAGCGCTCGTCCCATGTCCCGGCACCTCCGCCGCGCCGGCAGTGCGCGCCGCGTGCCAGCGCCGGGGGAGCGCAAACGCGCGACGCCAGCGCGGCCGGGAGCGCGCCGGCGTCGCCGCGGCGACGCCGGGTGCCGGGTTTCCGGGCAGCGCGGGGCCGGTCAGGCGGGCGGGGCCGCGGCCGCGGCGGCCTCGACCGCGGCGGCCTCCGGCTGCTCCGCCGCGTCCGCCGGCGCGTCGCCCTGCCCCTCGGGCGCGGGGTCGGCGGCGTGCTCCGGCTCGGGGTCGCCCGCGGCCAGGACCCGGTCGATGTCGAGGAGGAGCACGAAGCCGCGCCCCACCTTGCCCATGCCCACCAGGTACTCGACGCTGACGCCGGTCCCGAAGGACGGCGAGGGCTCGATCTCGTCCGGGCGGAGCGCCACCACCTCGTTGACCGCGTCGGCCAGCACGCCGAGCGTGAGGCTCCCGCCCGCCACCTCCACCTCGACCACCAGCACGCAGGTGAAGCGGCCGGGCCGGGAGGCGGACCCGCCGAACTTCACGGCCAGGTCCACCACCGGCACCACCGCCCCGCGCACGTTGAGCACGCCGCGCACCGACGGCGGCGTGCCCGGCACGCGGGTGATCTCCTCGTGCTGCAGGATCTCCCGGACCTTCAGGATCGGGACCGCGTAGTCGATCCCGTCGATCCGGAACGAGAGGTACTGCGCCTGCTCGCCGGCCGCCTCGACCGCGTCGCGCATGGCCGCCCCCTAGAACCGCTTGAACTCGCCCGCCGCGGCGGGCTTGCCATTGCGCTGCTCGGCCTGGGGCCAGGGGCGGTCCAGCGCCGGGAGCGGCGCGGGCGCCGGCGCGCGGGGCGGGACGTAGCGCGGCGCGCTCCGCCGCTCCTCGCGGACCGTGAAGAAGCCCATGAGCTGCTGCAGGCCCTCGGCCTGAGAGGCGAGCTCCTCGGCGGTGGAGCTCAGCTCCTCGGCCGCGGTGGCGTTCCGCTGCGTGACCTGGTCCACCACCCCCATCGCCTTGCTGACCTGCGAGACGCGCTCGCTCTGCTCCTGCGAGGCCGCCGCCACCTCCTGCACCAGGTCGGCGGTCTTCTGGATGGCCGGGACGAGGTCGGTGATGAGCCGGCCGCTCTCCTCGGCCACCGAGAGCGAGCTCTCCGCGAGCGTGCCGATCTCGCCGGCCGCCTTCTGCGCGCGCTCGGCCAGCTTGCGCACCTCGGTGGCGACGACCGCGAAGCCCCGGCCGTGGTCGCCGGCGCGGGCCGCCTCGATGGCGGCGTTCAGCGCGAGCAGGTTGGTCTGGTAGGCGATCTCCTCGATGATCGAGATCTTCTCCGCGATGGAGCGCATCGCCGAGACCGTCTCGGTGACGGCGGTGCCGCTGCGCCCGGCGCTGGCCGCCTGGGCCTTCGCGGCGGTCTCGGTCTGGCGCGCGCTCTCCGCGTTCTGCGTGATGGAGGCGTGCATGGCCTCGAGCGAGGAGGTCGTCTCCTCCACGCTGGCCGCCTGCTCGCCGGTGCCCTGCGAGAGGGTCTGGGCGGTGGAGGAGACCTGCGAGGAGGCGCCGGCCAGCGCGTCCGCGCCGGAGCGCACCTCCGAGATGACCTGCGCCAGCTTCTCGCCCATGGTCTTCATGGCGCCGAGCAGCTTGCCCAGCTCGTCGCGGCCGGTGACCTCCACCGCGTCGCGGAGGTCGCCCGCGGCGATCCGGTCGGCGGCCTTCACCGCGCTCCCGAGCGGCAGGACGATGGTGCGCGTCACCCAGAACGAGAGCACGATGGCGAGCACCGCGGTGGAGAGCAGCACCCCCACCACCAGCACCCGGGCCGACTCGTACATGGCGTGCCCGGACTCGGCCGCCTCCTGCATCTGGGCGCCCTGCGCCTTCGTGTAGTCGGACCAGCCGAACTCCACCGCGGTCAGCGCCGGCACGAGGTCGTCGCGCGTCACCCGCTTCGTCTCGGCGAGGTTCAGCGTGCGGGCGGTCTCGAGCGTCTTCTGGAACGTCTTGCCGAGGTGGGCGCGGCGCACGGCGAGCTCCGCCAGCACCTGCTTGGTCCGCTCGTTGTCCACCACGGTGATGCCGCCCTCCATCGCGGCGATCTTGTCGCCCTCCTCGTTGGCGCGCTGCGCCTCCTTGCGCAGCTCGAGGATGGTCTCGATGCGGCGGAGCGCCTCGGCCGGATCGTCGGTCGAGAGCATCACGCCGACGTGGTTCGCCTGCTGCGCCGTCACGTGGAGCCCGCGGATGGCCATCTCGAGCGAGCGGAGGCGCTGGCGCGCCACCTCGTCCAGCCCCTGGTCGAGCTGGGCCAGGCGCGAGAGCGCGAAGAAGCCGACCGCCACGAACGCGGCGGTGACGAGCATGAAGGCGAAGGTGAGGCGGACGCCGATCGGGAACTTCCGCATGGTGACCTCTGGTGCAAGGGACGCGGGCGTGGCGGGGTGGACCGCCGCCCCGCCGGGACCTCCGGCGGGGCGGCCATCCGGGCGCGGGCTAGATGACGCCCATCGCCGCGCGGAGCTGCGGGTGGAAGATGCGCTTGGGGATGACGCCGTAGATGCCCTTCTGGCCGTTCACCACCTGCGTCACGCGGAAGCTGACCGCGAGGCTGCAGAGGGCGTAGGCGTCGAGCCGGGTGAGGCCGGCGCGGGCCTCGAGGAAGTCGATCGCGTTCAGCAGGGCGATCCGGAACGCGATGTCGAGGTCCGGGTTGGTGCCGTGGACGATCCAGGCGTCCGGCGTCTCGTGCATCGGCCAGGCGAGCGCGACCTGCTTGTGGAGGATCACGCGGACGCGGATCTCCTTCATCGCGGTCTCCATCGCGGTGAGCGTCACCTCGCCGTCGCCCTGGAGCGCGTGCGAGTCACCGGTGAAGATCTTGCCGCCGCGCTGGAACACCGGGACGAACAGGCGCGAGCCCTCGCCCGCCTCGCGGCAGTCCACGTTGCCGGCGTGCTGGCCCGGCGGCACCGAGCTGATCACGCCGTAGGCGTGGCCCGGGGGCGTGGGGAAGACGCCGTTCGCCGGCGCGACGCCCATGGTGCCCTGGAACGGCGCGAGCCGGAGCTGGATGCCCGGCGCGAACTCGGAGGTGTTGTTGGCGGTGTCGAGGTCGAAGTACTTGGCCTGCCCCTGCGGGAAGACGTCCGGCAGCGCGCCCGTGCCGAGCGCGCCCGGGTTGTTGAAGCAGACCGCCCAGTCGGTGGGGCGGACGCGCAGGTACTGGATCTCGAGCACGTCGCCGGGCTCGGCGTCGCGGACGCCGACCGGGCCGATGATCGAGTGCGGGCCGACGCCCGGGTGGGCGAGGCGCAGGCGGGCGATCTCCTCGATCGGCATGCCCGGCTGCAGGTCGTTGAGGAAGTGGCTCCAGGTGTCCGGGTACGAGACGACGTCCCCGGACTCGATCTCGACGACGTTGGGCAGGTTGGAGTCGAAGATGCCCCACTTCGTGGTCTCGTAGCTCGACTCGACCACGTGCACCCGGCCGCCGCCCTGCTGGAACAGGCTGTAGCCGCCGGTGCCCTCCGCGCGGGCGCGCGAGAGGACCGGGGCCGCCGCCGCCAGCGCGCCGAACAGGCCGCCCGCCTTCAGGAACCCGCGGCGGCTGCGCGCCGAGAGCAGGTGGTCCACGTCGTCGCCGCGCACCTCGTCGAGGCGGGTGAGGCGCTCGCCGCGCTGCTCGATGGCGAGGTCCACCTCGGCGCCGGACATCCCGCGCGTCGCGCTCGGCCCGCAGCAGCCGCAGATGCCGCCGTGGAAGTCGTGCGTCGCCCCGGCCTCGTGCCCCTTGTCGTGCTTCACGCTCATTGACGCCTCTCCTGGCTGGTCCGTCCTCACCACGTCCGCCCCGTCGAAACGACGAAGCCCACGCGTGCTCAGGGCAGACGTGGGCTGGGCCGGAGGACCGGTCTCGCCACGGCGGCCACGGCCGTCCGGTTTCGCCGGACCCGCGGCTTTGCGCTTCACCCTGGGTACGGGTGAATTGCCCTGAAGCGTGGTGCCTTCACCGTAAGCAACTCCCCCCTAGGAGGTCAAGACTCGGCGTCACAGGACTGACGGTCTACCCATCGGGAGTCATGAGGGCGTCTGCGCGGCGTACGCCGCTCGACGCACATCCGCTCACCGTGAAGACGCGCTCAGGTGCGCGCCGTGAACGCGCCGAGCACGTGGACGCGCGTCCCGGTCCGGTCGCGGAGCGCGAACCCGAGGCCGCCCGCCACCGGCCAGTCCCGCAACGTCACGGTGGCGGGCAGCAGCACCGGCGCCTTGAACGCGGCGTCCAGCCGGACCGGGCCCGGCGGCAGGGCCGGGCCGAGCGCCGCGGCGATCCGCGCGAGCGACCACATCCCGTGCGCGATCGCCCGCTCGAAGCCGAACGCGCGGGCGGTGAGCGCGGAGAGGTGGATCGGGTTGAGGTCGCCCGACGCGCGCGCGTACCGGCGGCCGGTCGCGCCCGGCACCTCCCACCGGCGCTCGCCCGCGCCGGAGGGATCCGCCTCGGGGACCGGCGGCGGGCCGCGGCCGGCGCCGGGGCGGCGGGCGAGCAGCACCGCCTCCTCCACCCACGCCAGCTCGCCGCCGGCCCAGGCCTCGGTGAGGAGGTCCAGCTCCTGGCCGCGGGCGGTCTCGCGGAGCCCGGAGAGGCGCGCGCGCAGCTCGAGGGGCTCGCGCGCGGGCAGCGGCCGGAGCGCGTCGATCCGGTTGCGCAGGTGGACGAGCCCGAGCGCCCGCACCGGGAGCTCCGGCGCGGTGAGGAGCGCGAGGTGCAGCGGCCACGCGAGCACGTGCGGGTAGGTGACCGGCAGGTCGGGGCCGGCGTCGAACCCGCACACGGCGCGGTAGGCGGCGAGCCGCGGCGGCGCGGCGACGATCCCCGCCGCACGCCGCTCCAGCGTGAAGCCGCCCTGCCCCGGCGCGGCGACGCGGGGCTTCCGCGAGAGGAGCGCCCTTGCGTAGCGGGTCCAGGGTCCGGGGAGCCGGGTGGCGCGCACGGCCCTTCTTACCCGATCCGCGACCGCGCGGCCTGCCCGGCGCGCCCCGCCGCGGGAGCGCCGGGGCGGGCGCGACCACCCGGGCAGCGCAGCCGGCGCCTGGACGGGCGCCAGCGGGCGGTTACGCCCTCTCCGGCTGCGCACGATCCGTACGAATGTCGGATGTCTCCGCCGCCGGGTCGGGCGTAGCGTGCGCGCCCATGTGCGAC
>NZ_BAZG01000018.1 GCF_000964525.1 Anaeromyxobacter sp. PSR-1 | reverse complement strand
AATTCCACCACCGCCGGTGAGCGCCGGTGTCGCCGCGGCGGCGGCCGCCGCTTGCGCCGCGTCAAGCGGGCGGCGGGGCCCGCTCAGCCGAGCGCGGCCTCGACGAAGTCGCCGCCCTCGAAGCGGAAGCGCCTCGCCTCGGTGACCTTGCCGCCCCGGAGGCCGAACACCAGGTACTCCGCGCCGGGCACCACCGGCACGCCGTCGGCGAGCGCGTCGGCGCGGTCCTTCGCCGAGAAGGACGCGCCCACCTCCACGTGCGAGTGCCATACCGCCACCACCTCGCCGCCCTCGGCGTCGAGCGCCTGGAGGAGCCGGAGGTGCGCGTGCGGGTCCATGAGGTAGCTGTCGCGGCTGGTCCTCGGGAATCCGAGCGGATCGTGGCGGTGGTAGCGGTCGGCGGCGTTCGGGATGGGCTCGACCTCGAGCACGCCGCGGCGGCGCACCACGAACCCGCACGCCTCGCGCCCGGGGTCCGCCTCGCACAGCGCCGCGATGCGGGCGAGCAGCGCCGCGCCGTATTCGATCTCGACGCTCACGGGCGGGCTGGCTCGGCTAGTAGCGCGGGACGGTCGGGTCGATCTCCTCCGCCCAGCGGAGGATCCCGCCCTCGAGGTTCCACACGCGCCTGAAGCCGGCCTCCTGGAGCTGGCGGACCGCCTTCGCGCTGCGCTGCCCGCTCTTGCAGTAGACGACGAGGTCGCGGGCGCTGTCGAAGGTGCGGAGCGCCTCGGCGAACGTGGAGAGGGGCGCCAGCCGCGCGCCCTCGATGCGGCCGATCTCCCACTCGTGCGGCTCGCGCACGTCCACGAGATCGAAGTCCTCGTGGCGCCGGCGGCGGGCGTCCAGCTCGCCGACGGTGATGGTCGGGACGCCGTCCGGCGGCTGCTCCGGCTCGGCCCCGCGGATCCCGCAGAACTGCTGGTAGTCGATGAGCGCCTGGATCTCGCGCGTGCCGCAGGCGGGGCAGCGCGGGTCCTTCCGCAGCTTCACGGTGCGGAACTCCATCCCGAGCGCGTCCACCAGCAGCAGCCGCCCGACCAGCGGCTCGCCCACGCCGGTGATGAGCTTCACCGCCTCGGTCGCCTGCACCAGGCCGACCAGGCCCGGCAGGATCCCCAGCACCCCGCCCTCGGCGCAGGACGGCACCATGCCCGGCGGCGGCGGCTCCGGGTACAGGCAGCGGTAGCAGGGGCCGTCCGCGGTGCAGAACACGGTGGACTGGCCCTCGAAGCGGAAGATCGACCCGTAGACGTTGACCTTGCCGAGCAGCACGCAGGCGTCGTTCACCAGGTACCGCGTGGCGAAGTTGTCGGTGCCGTCCACCACCAGGTCGTAGCCGGAGAGGATCTCGAGCGCGTTCTCCGAGGTGAGCCAGGCGTCGTGCGCGATGACCTTCACGTGCGGGTTCACGTCGCGGATGCGCTCGCGCGCCGACTCGAGCTTCTTGCGGCCGACGTCCTTGGTGCCGTGCAGCACCTGCCGCTGCAGGTTGGTGAGGTCCACCACGTCCGCCTCGACGATGCCGAGCGTCCCGACGCCGGCGGCGGCCAGGTAGAGCGCGTTCGGCGAGCCGAGCCCGCCCGCGCCCACCAGGAGCACGCGCGCGGCCTTCAGGCGGCGCTGCCCCTCCACCCCGAC
This sequence comes from Anaeromyxobacter sp. PSR-1, assembly GCF_000964525.1. Taxonomy (GTDB): domain Bacteria; phylum Myxococcota; class Myxococcia; order Myxococcales; family Anaeromyxobacteraceae; genus Anaeromyxobacter. The sequence continues at coordinate 42,617 of NZ_BAZG01000018.1, read as the reverse complement.
CTCGGGGATGATGAGGTGGCGGCTGTAGCGGAGGATCTCCTCCCGGGAGAGCTCGGGCAGCTCGGAGGTGGGGCGGCCGATGGACATCGCTACCCTCCGGCGATCGCGGGGACGACCACGATCTCGGCGCCGTCGGGCACCGGCGTGGCGAAGCCCTGCTGGAACCGGATGTCCTCGTCGTCGAGGTAGAACATCACGTAGGGATACGGCTCGCCCCGCGCGTCGCGCAGCCGGGTGCCGAGCTCGGGGAAGCGGCCGGCCACCTCGGCGACGACCTCGCCCACGGTGGCCCCGCGCACCTCGTGGACGGTGGTCCCGCCGGCGGCCCGGGCGAGCACCGCGGGCAGCCTCAGGGTTGCGGACATTCGTTCGTTCCTCTCGCGTCCTCGCAGGCGCCGCGGGCACCCGGCGCGGACCCTACACCAACACCCCGGATCTTGCCGACCCCGGCGCGCCCGGGCACGAAGATCCACGCGCCGGGGCCGGCGGCCTCAGCGGACCTGCCGGTACATGAGATCCAGCAGCTCGTCGTACATCGCGTCGGCCTCGGGGCCGCCCGCCTGGATGGCGCTGGTGGCGCAGTGCTTCAGGTGGTTGCGCATCAGCTCGCGGCCGACCGCCCGGAGCGCCTCGTGCACCGAGGCGATCTGGGTGAGGACGTCGGCGCAGTAGCGCCCCTCCTCCACCATCCGCTGCAGGCCGCGCACCTGGCCCTCGATGCGGCGCAGGCGCTTGAGGTTCGCCTCCTTGCCGGCTGCGTCCACCGCCACCGCCCGCCCCCCGGGCCCGACGTGCTCGCCGGTGGCGCACGCGCAGGCGGCGAGCGCCGCGGTCCCCTTGCTCTCCTTCGTCGCCATCGCGTCCTCCTAGGCCCCGCGGAACCGCCGCAGGCGCAGGCTGTTCGTCACCACGCTCACGCTGCTGAACGCCATCGCCGCGCTCGCCAGCACCGGCGAGAGCATCAGGCCGAACGCCGGGAACAGCACGCCGGCGGCCACCGGGATGCCGACCACGTTGTAGGCGAACGCCCAGAACAGGTTCTGGCGCATGGTCCGCATGGTGCGCCGGGAGAGCGCGATCGCGTCGGCCACCGCGCGCAGGTCCGGCCGCATCAGCGTCACGTCGGCGGCCTCGAGCGCCACGTCGGTGCCGCTCCCCATGGCGATGCCGATCTCCGCCCGCGCCAGGGCCGGCGCGTCGTTGATGCCGTCGCCCACCATGGCCACCACGCGGCCCTCCGCCTGCAGCCGCTCCACCTCGGCCACCTTGCCCTCCGGCAGCACGCCCGCCACGACCCGCTCGACGCCGGCCGCGCGGGCCACCGCCTCGGCGCTGCGGCGCACGTCGCCGGTGAGCATGACCACCTCGAGGCCCATCCGGCGCAGCCGCGCCACCGCCTCGCGCGAGGTCGGCCGCAGCTCGTCGGCGACCGCGAGCAGGCCGGCCAGCCGCCCGTCCACCGCCGCGAACACCGCGGTGCGCCCCTCCGCGGCGAGCGCGCCCGCCTCCGCCTCCAGCGGCGCGGTCGAGACGCCCTCCGTCTCGAGCAGCGCGGCGTTGCCCACCACCACGCGCCGGCCACCGGCCAGGCCGCGGGCGCCGCGCCCGGTCACCGACTCGAACGCCTCCACCGCCGGCACCGCCGCGCCGCGCGCCGCCGCGTGCGCCGCGATGGCGGCCGCGAGCGGGTGCTCGCTGGCGCGCTCCACCGCCGCCACCAGGCCGACCAGCGCGTCCTCGCCCACCGGCGCGCCGGGCGCGAGCCGCACCTCGGTGACCGCCGGCTTGCCCTGCGTGAGCGTGCCGGTCTTGTCGAGCACCACCGTGTCCACCGTGTGCGCCCGCTCCAGCGCCTCGCCGCCCTTGAGCAGCACGCCCAGCTCGGCGCCCTTGCCGGTCGCGACCATCACCGCGGTCGGGACCGCGAGGCCCATGGCGCAGGGGCAGGCGATGACCAGCACCGCCACCGCGGCGACCAGCGCGCGGACCGCGGGCGCGGCGTCGGCGGCCACGAACCAGACCACGAACGTGGCGATGGAGATGGAGAGGACGACCGGCACGAAGATGCCGCTGATGCGGTCGGCCAGCTTCTGGATGGGCGCGCGCGAGCCCTGCGCCTCGCGCATGAGCTTCACCACGTGCGCGAGCACCGTGTCCGCGCCCACGCCGGTGGCCCGGAAGCGGAACGACCCGGTGCCGTTGACGGTCGCGCCGATGACGCGGTCGCCGGCGCGCTTCTCGACGGGCAGCGGCTCGCCGGTCAGCATCGACTCGTCCACCGCGCTCGCCCCGGAGACGATCTCGCCGTCCACGGGCAGGCGCTCGCCGGGGCGCACCACCACCACGTCGCCCTCGCGCACGTCCTCCACGGGCACGTCCACCTCGGCGCGGCCGCGCACCACGCGCGCGGTGCGGGGCTGGAGCTGCATGAGCTTGCGGAGCGCGACGGAGGTCTGCCGCTTGGCGCGCGCCTCCATGGTGTTGCCCACCAGGATGAGCGCGATGATGAGGACGACCGCCTCGTAGTACACGTCGGGCGGGACGCCGCGCGCCACGAAGAAGCCGGGCGCGACGGTGGCGGCGAGCGAGAGCAGGTACGCCGCGCCGGTGCCGACCGCGACGAGCGTGTTCATGTCGGCCGAGTGGTGGCGGAACGCGGCCCAGGCCCGCGTGTAGAAGTGGCGCCCGGCCCAGGCCATGACGGCGGTGGTGAGCGCGAGCAGCCCGTAGGAGAGCACCTGCTCCGGGATCGCGTAGAGCCAGGGCAGCGCGCGCTCCAGCACGGGGTCGAGCACGCGCATGCTCCAGCTCATGAACGGGTCGGTGGGCGCGCCGAGGCCGTGGTGCGCGTGCGCCGCCATGAGCGGCATCGACGCGATCATCGCCACGGCGCCGGCGGCGAGCGCCACCAGGGCGCGGGCGCGCAGCTCGCGGAACTCCTTCGCGCGGGCGGCGTCCTGCTGCTCGAGCGCGTCGGCGCCGGGCTCGGAGAGCGCGGCGCCGTAGCCGGTCGAGCGCACCCGCTCGATGAGCGCCTCGGGCGCGGCGACCGCCGGGTCGTAGGAGATGGCGGCCTCGGCGGTCATGAGGTTGACGCTGGCGTCGAGCACGCCGGGCGCGCCGGAGAGCGCCTTCTGCACGCGCGCCTGGCACGCGGCGCAGGTCATGCCGGAGACGTTGATGGTGACGCGCGCGCGCCGGTCGGCGGGGCTCGCCTCGGCGGCGACGTCGGGAACGGCGGCGGGCTCGCGCCCGCGGACGGTGGGATCGGCGGGGCTGGTCATCGCGCGTCCTCCACCACCAGGCTGCCGCGGAGCATGCTCATGCCGCAGGTGAACTCGTAGGTGCCGGCCTTCGCGGGCGGCAGGTCGATGGTCGTCCGCTGGTGCGCGGGGAGGAACCGGCGAACGCCGAACTCCGGGATCACCACCTCCTCGGAGCAGCTCGAGTCCTCGCGCCGATCGAACACCAGCCGGGCGGGCTGCCCGGCGCGCAGCCGGACGCGCGACGGCGTGTAGCCGCCCTCCACCCGGATCACGGCCTGCTGCACGCCGGCCGCCCCGACCTTCGCCTCCGAGGCGCCCTTCCGCTTCTCGGCCAGGAAGAAGTACCAGTTCACCCACGCGATGGCGGCCACGCCGCCTGCGACCACCAGCATCTCCACGAAGTCCACGATTCGCTCCCGGGGCGGTATCATACCCCCACCCCCTATTCTTTGGTGCCCGGAACATAGATAGGGGGAGGGGGTATGTCAAGCCGGCCGCCTTTCCACCCCTTCAAGGCCGGCGTACCCCCGGTCCGGCGCCCCCCCGATCCGCTCCGGCGAGCGTCTGCCCGCCTGCGTATCACCGCGCCGCCGCATGCCCTCCCGGCGGGCGGCACCGGAGAACGTCATGACGTCTCGAGCTGCTGGCCTGCTGTCGTTGCTGCTCGCCCTTCCCGCGCTGCCCGCGCGCGCGGAGCACGCCACCCTCCCGCCCGACCTCGAGAAGACCGTTCGCGAGTTCGAGGCCGCCTTCGGCGCGCAGGACGCCGACCGCGTCGGCGCGCTGTTCGATCCCGAGGGCACGTTCATCAACCCCATGGGCCAGCGCGCGGTCGGGCGCGAGCAGGTCACGGCGCAGTTCCGCAACGACTTCGAGAAGGTGCTGAAGGGCGTGCACAACCAGCTCGCGGTCGAGCGGGTCCGGCTGCTGGGCGACGTCGCGCTCCTCGACGTTCGCCAGACGCTCTCGGGAGGCCACCCGCCGCCGGGCGCGCCGCGGCCGTGGGTCGCGCACGCCGTCGTGCTGGCGCGCCGGGCCGACGGCGCGTGGCGACTGCTCGACGTCCGCCCGTACTTCTTCCTTCACGGCGGCGGCCCGGGCGCCAAGACCGCCCCTCGCCCGCAGCGCAAGGCGCCGACGCCTCCGTAGCGAACGGCCGCTTCCCGCGGCCCGGTCCTCGCGGGGCCGCGTGCAGCGAGCCCCCTCCTCGCGGGTCCGCCTCCAGCGGGCCCTGTCCTGGAGGCGGGCCGCTAGGTCGGCGCTCCGGGCATTCGCGGCGGTGCTCGCTCCGCAAGGCCCGGGACGTGGAGGGATGGCCGGAACCGGGGCCGCGGGATCGATGAAGCCGACGCACCGGACGGGCCAGCCGCGGGATCGGTTCCAGCGCCGGCTGCGCCGGTCCCTGCGCAGCGGCTGTCCACGGCGGTGCAGGTCCAGGATCCTGGGGACGTGCCGAACGCTTGCTGCGCTGCGCTCCGGCGCGAACGCCCGGATCGCCTCCGGGGCGGCCTGACGTGGAGGGGAGGCGGGGTGGAGGCGCCGTTCTTCTGATTGGCGCTCGAAGCCGCCAGTACGGCCCCCGTCCGCAGCGCGGACGCCCTCGCCCGCGACCGCGACTGTCGGCGCAGGCGCAGCCCGCGACGACCACCTCTCGCGCGCGTAATCAGCCGGCGTGCGCGGCGAGCACTGTCTGAGGCCGCGCGTCGCGCCAGCGATACGCGCGGCCGAGTTTGCGAGCGCGCCCAAGCGCGTCGAACGCGATCCGCGCGCGTCCTACGACCGAAGTCCCGCGCCGAGCATTCCGCCTCCACGTCGCGAGAGCGGGCGAGGGCGGGAGCGCAAACCAGGACCGCGCCCCCTCGGCCTCCCGGCTTCGAGTGCACGCGACGATGACACATGAGCATCGGCCGCTCGCCCTTCGACAGGCTCAGGGCGAGCGGATCTCGGGAACGGCTCGCCCTGGTCACGACCCCACGAACTCAGGGCGAGCGGATCTCCTCAGGGGCCCGAACCGCCGCCGCCGGAACCGCGCGCGCACGTGGCGGCGCGGGCGAGCAGCAGGTCGCGCTCGCGGGCGTTCCGCGTCATCCCGGCGGCCCGCTCCAGCTCGGCGCGGGCCTCCTCGTGGCGGCCGAGGCGGGAGAGCAGCTCGCCGCGCACGCTGGGCAGCAGGTGGTAGCGGCGCAGCGACGGCTCGTCCGCGATCGCGTCCACCAGCTCGAGCCCGGCCGCGGGGCCGAACGCCATCGCCACCGCCACGGCCCGGTTCAGCTCGACGACCGGCGACGGCGTCAGCTCCGCCAGCGCGTCGTAGAGGGCGGCGATCCGCGGCCAGTCGGTCGCGGCCGCGGCGCGGGCGCGGGCGTGGCAGGCGGCGATGGCGGCCTGCAGGGCGTAGGGACCGAGCGCGCCCCCGAGCCGCTCGGCGCGCTCCAGCGCCGCCAGCCCGCGCTGGATGAGCAGCGCGTCCCACCGGCTCCGGTCCTGCTCCAGCAGCAGCACCGGCTCGCCGGACGGGCCGGTCCGCGCCGCGGCGCGCGAGGCCTGCAGCTCCATGAGCGCGGCCAGCCCGTGGACCTCCGGCGCGTCGGGCACGAGCGCCTGCAGCATGCGGCCGAGGCGCAGCGCGTCCTCGCACAGCGCCGGGCGCATCCAGTCGTCGCCCGCCGTCGCGGTGTAGCCCTCGTTGAAGACGAGGTAGACGACCTCGAGCACCGAGCCGAGCCGCGCCTGGAGGTCCGCGCCGCCCGGCACCTCGAACGGCACGCGCGCCTCGGCGAGCGTGCGCTTCGCCCGCACGATGCGCTGGGCGACGGTGGGCTCGGGCAGCAGGAACGCGCGGGCGATCTCCTCGGTGGTGAGGCCGCCCAGCAGCCGGAGCGTGAGCGCGGTGCGCGCCTCGCGCGAGAGCACCGGGTGGCAGGCGATGAACACGAGCCGGAGCAGGTCGTCGCGCACCGGCTCGTCCACCGCCGCGTCGGGCGCGGGCGGCGCGGTGGGCCCGAGCGCCTCCGGATCCGGCCCCAGGGCCTCGTGCTTGCGCTCCACCATGCGCTTCCGGCGCAGCTCGTCCACGGCGCGGCGCTTCGCGGTGGCCATGAGCCAGGCGCCCGGGTTCTCCGGGACGCCCGACTCCGGCCACCGCTCCAGCGCCGCGACCAGCGCGTCCTGCGCCAGCTCCTCGGCCAGCCCGACGTCCCGCACCATCCGCGCCAGCCCGGCGATGAGCCGGGGCGCCTCGATGCGGAACACCGCGTGGACCGCGCGGTGCGCGTCCGGGCGAGTCACCCGGCGCGCCTCCGCGCCGCCGGGGCCGTCACGGGTTCGCCGCGTTGCGCTTGGCGCGCTCGAAGATCTCGGTCTCCTTGGCGGCGTCCTCCGGCGTGAACACCTCCGGCGGGAAGTCCGCCGCCTCCGCCACCTGCCGCAGCTCCAGCACGCCCTCGGCGCCCTCGCCCATCGGGTTCGGGCAGCGCCGCGCCCAGGCGATCGCCTCCTCCTTCGACTTCACCTGGATCATCCAGAAGCCGGCCACCAGCTCCTTGGTCTCGGCGAACGGCCCGTCCACCACCTCCACCTTGCCCTTCGAGAACTTCACCCGCGCGCCCTTCGACGACGGGAGCAGGCCGTCGCCGGCGAGCAGCACGCCCGCGTTCACCAGCTCCTCGTTGTACCGGGTCATCGCCTGGATCAGCTCGCGGCTGGGCGGCGCTCCCGCCTCGCTCTCCGGGCTGGCCTTCACGATCATCATGAACCGCATGGTGTCTCTCCGTGGTCCGGGTTGGTGCGACGGGCCGGGCGGCCCGAGCCGCCGCGTTCCGTGCGTCTAGCCCTGCGACGATCCGGGAGCCGCCGGATCGACGCGTGCGACCGTCCCAGAGGGGGCCGGCGCGCGCCCGGGCGAGGTGCGGGATTCACCCACCGGCGTTCCCGTGCGGGCTCGAACGGCCGCCCGCGTTGCGCGCCGCCGCGCCGGCCCCAAGTAAACGTCCGTGCACACCCCCGTCCCCCGCCTCCACCGCTTCCCTGGCCGTCCCGCGCTGCTCGCCGCCCTCCTCCCGCTCGCCCTCGCCTGCTCCCAGACCCGCGACACGAGCCACGACGCCTGCCCACCCGAGGCGCCGGCGCTCGCCACCGGCGGCGCGCCGCACGCGCTGAAGACGGTGTTCGTGATCGTGATGGAGAACCAGGACTGGTCGGACGTGGCCGGCAGCCCGTCGGCGCCGTACGTCAACGGCACGCTGCTGCCCGCGTTCGCGCACGCGCTCGACTACCGGACCGGCGGCCTGCACCCCAGCCTCGGCAACTACGTGTGGCTCGAGGCCGGCGATCCGCTCGGCATCCACTTCGACGCGCCGCCCGCGGACGTGCCGCTGCCGGTGACCTGCCACCTCGCGACGTACCTCGAGGACGTCGGGCTCACGTGGAAGGCGTACGCGGAGGGCATCTCCGGCGACACCTGCCCGCTCGTCAACGAGGGGAAGTACGCGGTGCGGCACGATCCGTTCGTCTACTTCGAGGACGTCTCCGGGAGGCCCTTCGACCCGCACAGCGCCCGCTGCATCGCGCACGTGCGGCCGTTCGAGGAGCTGGCCTCGGACCTCGCCGCCGGGACGGTGCCGCGGTACGCGTTCATCGTCCCGGACGTCTGCGACGACGGCCACGACGCCTGCCCGCCGCTGAACGATCCCGTCGGGCAGCAGGACGCGTTCCTGGCGCGCGAGGTGCCGGCCATCATGGACAGCGCCGCGTACCGCGACGGCGGCGTGATCCTGATCGTGTGGGACGAGGGCCACCGGGGCGACCACCCCATCGGCCTCATCGCCGTGTCGCCGCTCGCGAAGCCCGGCTACGCCGCGCCCGGCGCGTACACGCACGGCTCCACCGTGCGCACCGTGCAGGAGATCCTGGGCGTCACGCCGCTGCTGCGGACGGCGGCCACCTCGGCCAGCCTGTCCGACCTGTTCACGGCGTACCCGTAGCCGCGGCGAGCGGCGCGACCGGCGTCGGCCCGGCGGCGAGCGGCGCCGCGCCGACCGGCGCCAGCGCCGTCTGCGTCCGCAGCCTGCGGTCCAGGAACCCGCCCACGCGCCGCTCGTACTCGGCCGGCGCGAACGCGTGCAGGTCCACGTGCCCGGCGCCGGGCACCTCCCAGAGCGCCTTCGGCCCGCGGGCGTTCCGGTACAGCTCCCTCGATTCCGACGGCGGCGTGTACGGATCCGCGGCGCCGGCGAGCACGAGGAGCGGCGCGACCTGGTCGCCGATGCGGTCCACCGGGCGCAGGTCGGCCGCGCGGACGCCCTGGCGCGGCAGCATCAGGCGCTCGACGAGCGGCGCGAGCAGCGCGCCGAGCGGCCCGAGCCAGGCCCGCGCCCGGTTGCGGATCGCGGCGTCGATGGTGGGGTAGACCGACTCGAGCACCAGCGCGTCCACCTTCAGCGGCGCCGGGCCGAGCAGCGCCGCCGCGCCGCCCATGGAGATGCCGATGACGCCGATCCGCTCGCCGGGGAGCGCCGCGCGCAGCCACTCCACCGCCGCGCGCGCGTCGCGGCTCTCCAGCCCGCCGTAGGTCGTCTGGGCCGACCCGCTCGCGCCGTGCCCGCGGAAGTCGATGGCGAGCACCGAGTAGCCGGCCGCGGCGAGGAAGCGGGCGCGCCCGGCCATCTCCGCGGCGCTCGCGCCGATGCCGTGCAGCAGCAGGACGGCGCCGGCGCCCGGGTGGCCGCGCGCGAGCCAGCCGCGGATCGTGCTCCCGGAGCCGCTCCGCAGCTCGACCGGCCGCGCGTCGAGGTCGGCCGGCGCCGGCGGCGCGCGTCCGGCGCGGGCCGGGGCGGCCATGGCGAGCGCGGCCGCGATCGAGAGCAGGACGCCGAGGCGGCGAAGCCGGGTGGGCCGATGGGTGGAGCGCGTCGGGGTCAAGCGGGCGTGGCGTGCGTCCGGAGCAGCCGGCTCCGGGCGGCGCCTTCCGCGCCGCTACAGCTCATCTCTAGCCAGCGGGACCGGCTCGCGCACGACGGACCGGTGGCGCGAACGGAGGCCGAACACCAGGCGGAGCGGCTCCCACGCGGCGACCACCCAGCAGAGGGCGACGCTGATGGCGAGCGACGCCGCGGCGAGCCCCACGAACGCGGCGGGCAGCCCGGCGGAGTCGGCGCCCCGGCGGACCATCGCGGCGGCGAGCGCGACGATCACCCCGTGATGCAGCACGTAGAAGGGGTAGACGAGACCGCTGGCGCGCTGGAGCGCCTCGCCGTCGTGCGCGAGGAACCGGCGCGCGCCGCCGAGCAGCGCCACCAGCCAGCACCAGGACGCGCAGCCGTAGCCGCCCCACAGCAGCACGCCGCCGGCCGACCGCGCGGCCGGCAGCCTCGCGAGCACGTCTCCCGGCCAGGCCCACGCGCAGAGCCCCACCGACGCGGCGACGGCGATCGCGAGCGCCGGGCGCCAGTGGCGGTCCACCGCCGCGGCGAAGCCGGGCTCGGCCGCCACCGCGAACCCCCACAGGAACGCCGGGAGCAGCAGCCCGCGGTTCGACCAGTCGTAGGCGAGCGGCGGGAAGCCCGGCGCCGAGGTCGCGGTGAGGATCCGGATCGCCACCGCGGGCAGGACCAGCCAGGCGAGGCCGGCCGGCCCCTGGCACGGCGCGGCCAGGCGCGCGAGCAGCCGGCGGCCGGCGGGGGCGCGCAGCCGCGCGAGCAGCGGCGCGGTCGCGAGCGAGAACGCGAGCAGGAAGACGAGGAACCAGAGGTTGTGCCAGGCGAAGTTCCCGTCCGGATAGATGCCGTCGAAGAAGTGCGGGTAGAACGCGAGCAGCGACCCGTCGAACCGGCCCTGGAGGCGCCGCTCCACCCAGACCTGCGGCGGCACGAGCACCAGGATCCCGAGCACGAGCGGCAGCCCGAGGCGGAGCAGGCGCTCGCGGACGTACCGGGCCGGCGAGCGGCTGCGGAGCGCGAGCCAGGCGGCCTCGCCCGCGAGCGCCATGAAGAGCGGCATGATCCACGGCGCGGGGAAGAACACGAGCTCGCCGAGCCACTTGCTGCGCAGCGCGCTCTGCACGTGCCAGGTGTCCCAGGGGTTGAAGGGCTCGGCGGCGTGCACCAGGAACACCGCCAGCATCCCGAGCACGCGCAGCCAGTCGAGGTCCGCGCGCCGCGGCTCGCTCCGGTACCCCGTCGGCGTCACCTCGGTCGGCATCGCCCCGGACTGCTCCTCAGACCACCTGCTGATACAGGTCGAGCACGCGCCGCGCCACGATCGGCCAGGCGTACCTCGCCGCGGTCGCCCGGCCGCGGGCGCCCAGGGCGGCGGCGCCCGCCGGGTCGCGCGCGAGCGCCTCGAGCGCGCCGGCCCACGCGTCGGCGTCGTCCGGCGGGAGCAGCCGCCCCTCCTGCCCGTCGTGCAGCACCTCGCGGAACCCGTCGATGTCGGACGCGAGCACCGGGCGCCCGGCCGCCATGGCCTCCAGCAGCGTCACGCCGAAGGAGGCGACGCTGGTGGGGGCGCAGTAGACGTGCGCGGCGGCATACCAGTCGGCCCGCCCCTCGATCACCGCCCCGGCGAACACCACGTCGCCGGCGAGGTCGCGCGGGACCATCCGCTCGTAGCGGCGGCGGAGCGGCCCGTCGCCCAGCACCAGCAGCCGCGCCGGGAGGCGGGCCCGCAGGCGCGCGAACGCGCGCAGCATGCGGTCGAGCCCGTTGCGCGGCTCGAGGCGGCCGACCCACAGCACGTTGAAGCGGCCGTCGTCGAAGCGCGCCGGGCGGCGCCCCTGGCCGAACCCCTCCGCGTCCACGCCGTTCGGGACGATCTGCACGTCGTCGCGGATGCCGGTGGCGAGCGACGCGGCCGCGTGCGAGACGGCCAGCACCAGGTCGAGCCGGCCGAGGTAGCGCCGCTCCAGGCCGGCCGCCAGGCGCGAGCCGAGGCCGGGGGTGTAGTGCGTGTGGAGGGTGCCGGCGACCGGCACGCGGGCGTGCTGGAGCGCGAGCCAGGGCAGCACCGGCGTGATGGGGCAGTGGACGTGCACGAGGTCGAAGCGCTCACGGTCGAGCGCGTCGCGCATGGCGCGGGACAGGCCGAGGCCGACCGAGACGCGGCCGAAGCCGCCGTTCAGGTAGAAGGGGCGGCTGCGCGCCAGCCTCAGCACGTCCGGACCGCTCGCCTCGGCCGAGGGCGGCGGCAGGTCGGGCATCTCGCTGGTGAGGATCTTCACGGCGTGCCCGAGCCGCCGCGCCTCGCGAGCGAAGTGGTGGACGTGCTCCTGAACCCCGCCGATGCTCGGGTAGTAGTACTCGGTGACGATCCCGATCTTCACGCCCGCTCCCCCCGGCCCGCGCTCACGACGTGGCGCTGCCCCGGCCCGGCTCGGCGTCCGGCAGCGGGGCGCCGGCGCCCTCCTCGCGCGGCTTCCGCCGGCGCGCGCCGGCGGGCCGCCGCAAGAGGATCGGCAGCATGGCGAGCGCGGCGCCCGGGAGCGCGCGCAGGTTCAGCCACATCACCTGGCCCAGCGACCGCGCCTTCATGGGACCCCCCGCCCGCGCTGCCCCGCCAGTGTTTCATCGAAGGCGGCGCGAGGCAGCAGCCCCGAAGGAGCCGCGCCCATGCGCGCACGGGGGGCCCGGCGCGTCAGACGGCCGGCGGGGAGAGTCGCGCGAAGCCGGCCTGCCGCCGGTAGGGCCAGTACGGGTAGGGAGCGGGCACCGCGCTCGCGGCGTCGAGCGCCGCGACCTGCTCCGGCGTGAGCGCCCAGCCCACCGCGCCCAGGTTGTCGCGCAGCTGCTCCTCGGTCCGGGCGCCGATCACGACCGTGGACACGCTCGGACGGCGGAGCAGCCAGTTGAGCGCGACCTGCGGGACGGTGCGGCCCGTCTCCTGGGCCACCGCCTCGAGCGCGTCCACCACGCGGTACAGCAGCGCCTCGTCCACGGGCGGCCCGTACTCGGCCGTCTGGTGGAGCCGGCTCACGGCCGGCAGCGGCTGGCCGCGGCGAACCCTGCCGGTGAGCCGACCCCAGCCGAGCGGGCTCCAGACCACCGCGCCCACGCCCTGATCCTGCGCGAGCGGCATGAGCTCCCACTCGTAGTCGCGTCCGACGAGCGAGTAGTACACCTGGTGCGCCACGTGGCGCGGCCACCCGTGGCGATCCGCCGCCGCGAGGGACTTCATCAGCTGCCAGCCCGAGAAGTTGGAGGCGCCCACGTAGCGGACCTTCCCGGCGCGGACCAGCTCGTCGAGCGTGGCGAGCACCTCGTCCACCGGGGTGCGGGCGTCGAACGCGTGGAGCTGCAGCAGGTCGATGCGATCGGTGCGGAGCCGCCGCAGCGCCGCCTCGCAGGCGCGGACGAGGCGCAGCCGGGAGGTGCCCGCGTCGTTGGGGCCGTCGCCGGTGGGGAGCCCGGTCTTGGTGGAGACGAGCACCCGCTCGCGCCGGCCCTCCAGCGCCGCGCCCAGCACCTCCTCCGAGGCGCCCGACGAGTAGACGTCCGCGGTGTCGAACAGCGTGACGCCCGCGTCCAGGCACATGTCCACCATGCGCCGGGCGCCCGCGACGTCGATCGTCCCCCAGGCGCTGAACAGCGGCCCCGTCCCTCCGAACGTCCCGGCGCCGAAGCTCAGCGCCGGCACCTCCAGCCCCGATGTCCCCAGTCTCCGATGCTCCATGGTGCTCCTCCTCCCCCGGGTTGGCGCGCCCCGCGCGACGGCGGCGTCGGCCTGCGTGCGACGGGCGCGGAGCGGAAAGGATGCGCGGCACCCCCCGCCCGCGCTACCACTCCGCAGGCACAACACCTGTGAACGGGATTCACCGATGCCGCACGGCGAGGGCAACCGGCTGTACGAGATGGAGGCGTTCGCGACCGTGGCGGAGCTGGGCGGCTTCTCCGCCGCGGGCCGCGCGCTCGGGAGGACGCCCTCGGCGGTGAACAAGCTGGTCACGCGCCTCGAGGCGCGGCTCGGCGCGAGGCTGCTCACGCGCACCACGCGCGCCGTCCGGCTCACCGCGGAGGGCGAGGCGTTCCACCGGCGGGCGATCGCGATCCTGGCGGAGGTCGAGGACGCCGAGGCGGCGGCCGCAGGCGGCGCGCCGCGCGGCCGCGTCCGCGTGAACGCGAACCTCCCGTTCGGCGTGCACTGCCTGCTCCCGCGGGTGCCGGCGTTCCTCCAGGCGAACCCCGGGATCACGCTCGACGTGGTGCTCACCGACGAGGTGGTGGATCTGGTGGAGCGCCGCGCCGACGTGGCGATCCGGGTGGGTCCGCTGCGCGCGTCCCGGCTGCTCGCGCGCAAGCTGGGCGAGAGCCCGGTGGCCGTGGTCGCGTCGCCCGCGTACCTCGCGCGGCGCGGGACGCCGCGCACGCCCGCCGACCTCGACGCGCACGAGCGGATCGGCTTCACGTTCGCGCGCGCCCTCGACGACTGGCCGTTCCGCCGGGGCGGCGAGGCGCTGCGCGTGCCGGTGCGCGGCGCCGTGCGCGCGGGCGACGGCGAGACCGCGCGGCAGCTGGCGCTCGCGGGCGCCGGCCTCGCGCGCCTGGCGCTGTTCCAGGTCGCCGCCGACCTCGAGGCCGGGCGCCTGGTGCGCGTCCTCGAGGCGTTCGAGCCCGGCGACGTCCTCGAGATCCACGCGCTGTTCCTGGGCCCCGCCGGCTCCGTGCCGGCGCGAGTGCGCGCGTTCGTGGACTTCGTCGCGGCCGCCCTGCGCGGCGGGCGCGGCCCCGGGGCGCGGGCCCGGCGGGCGCCGCGCGTTTGACAGCGGCCGCGGCGTACGCATGTTCGAGCCATGTCCTCCCCCCTCATCTACCGGTGCGCCCGCTGCGGCGCGATGAACCGCCTCGCCCTGCTCACGCCGGGGCGCCAGCCGGTCTGCGGGAAGTGCAAGGCGGACCTCGACACCTCCGGCGCCCCCGGCCACGCCGACCTCGCGGAGCTGGAGCGCGCGGTCGCGAGCAGCCCGGCGCCGGTGCTGGTGGACTTCTGGGCGCCGTGGTGCGCCCCGTGCCGCGCCTTCGCGCCGGTGCTCGAGCGGCTCGCGCGCGAGCAGGCCGGGCGCCTGGTGGTCCTGAAGGTGGACACCGAGGCGAGCCCGGCCGCCGGCGCGCGCTTCGGGATCCAGGCCATCCCCACGCTCGTCGTGTTCCGCGACGGCAAGGAGGTGGACCGGGTCTCCGGCGCGCTGCCGTACGAGGAGCTGCGCCGCTTCACCACCGCCGCGACCTTCGCCGGCTGAGCCGTCAGCGCAGCACCACGCGGGGCCGGCGCCGCTCGACGAAGGCGGCCACCGCGGCGACCTCCGGGTCGGACCCGAGCGCCACGCAGCCGGCGGTCCAGTCGGCCCACGTGTTGAGCTGCCCCGCCCAGCGCATCCTCCTCGCCGGCCCGTGGATGCCCACGTTGCTGCCGGTGAGCCCGGCGCGCCGCTGCTCCGGCGTCGGGTAGCCGATGGGGATGAACGTGCCGAAGCCGGCGGACGGCCGCGGCGCGCCCAGCGCGTACGCGCCGAGCGGCGTGCGCCGATCGCCCTCGGCGCGCTTCTCCGTCCCGGCGCTGCCGAGCGCCACCGGGAAGACCGCGGCCGCGGCGCCGGCCTCGCAGAGCGCCAGGCGATGCCCGGCGGTGTCGACGAGGACCACCGCGTCCGCGGGCGGGCAGGCCGGGGGCGGCAGCGCCCGGCGCGCGCACGCGAGCAGGAACGCGAGCGGCGGGACGAGGAGGAGCGAGGCCACGGCGGCGCGGAGGACGAGCGGGGTCATGGCGCCGGCTCCTCGCAAGCCCCGGGCCGCCGCCCCCCCGCGTGCATCTCCTCGGGATCAGGGCGCATCCCGCCGGCGCGTGTCCTGCCGACCACACGCTCCGTGTGCCGGGCGACGCATCCCGGGGCGGCCGGCCCCGCTACGGCGCCAGCACGGCCAGCTGCCCCGGCGCGACCCGGAACTCGGCCGGCGTGGACCCGGCCAGCTCGCCGTCCGCGTCGATCTCGAGCGGCGGATCGGTCCAGAGCGAGGCGCGCGTCGCGCGCACGTGGAGCACGCCCGGGTGCTCGAGGTGTCGCCCGCGCAGGAGCAGCAGCGCGTAGCGCGCCAGCCCGGCGACGTCGCGCAGGCGATCCCGCAGGCGCGGCGCGCCCGGCGACGACGCCGCGGCGAGCACGTACACGTCCAGGAGGTGGTCGTCGGCGCGGGCGCGCGGCGCGACGAGCCGGCCGCCGCCGTGGTACCGGCCGTTCCCCACCACCACCTGCAGCGCGTCCAGGTCCTCGCTTCGACCGTCCACCTCGAGCCGCGCCCGGAACGGCGGCTGGCCCGCGGCGGCGGCGCCCGCCACCGGGTACGCGAGCGTCCCGGCGCGCCGCTTCAGGCCGTCGTCGAGCCGCCGCGTCAGCTCGGACGAGGCGCCCACGCTCGCGGCGTTCAGGAACGCGCGCCGGCCGGCCCGGCCGACGTCCACCCGGCGCACGCGCCCGCGCGCGATCGCCCGCGCCGCGCCCGCGAGGTCGTCCGGGATGCGCAGCGTGCGCGCGAAGTCGTTCGCGGTGCCGAGCGGCAGGACGCCGAGCGCCGCGCCGGTGCCGGCGAGCGCGGACGCCGCCGCGGCGAGCGACCCGTCGCCGCCCCCCACGATCACGCGCCGCGCCCCGGCCGCGAGCGCCGCCTCGACACGCTCCGTCAACTCCGCCGGCTCGATGGCGCGCGCCTCGACGAGGAGCACCCCCGCCTGCTCCAGCGCAGCGCGCGCGGCGGCCAGCGCGGACTCGCCCCTCCGCGCGGCGCCGTTCACGAGCAGCACCGCGTCGCCGCCGGCGCTCAGCCCCGGGGGCGCCGGCGCTCGGCGAGCCACAGGAACAGCTCCTCCAGCTCGGTGTCGCTCGTGCCCGGCTCGGCGGCGCGCGCCACCTCCTCGAGCAGCCCGCGCTCGCGCGCCCGGTCGAGGAGCGGCCGGTCGATCTCGGCGCCGGCGGCGAACACCACCAGGCCGGCCGCGTCGCGCACGTCCGCGGCGAGCCTGCGCCCGACCAGCGTGCGCGAGAGCAGCGCCTCCTCCGCCCTCGTGAACGCCCTCTCCAGCACGGAGCCGTCCATGCGCGCAATGTGGGGCCGGCCGGCGCGCCGGGCAGGGAGCGGTCCGCGTTCCAGTTCGAGACGCCCTGGAACACCCTTCGCTCCCGCGAGGGGCGGCGCCGGTAGCCCTCTCGCTCACGAAACGCCTGGCGGCCAGCGCATCCGCGAACCAGACCGCCCGCCCGCGAGGGGCACGACCCGTGCAACCCCGGCCTGTGTCCCCGCAGTTCGACAGGAGCGAACCCGATGCCCCAGCAGCCCCGCGTGATCGACCTCCGAACCCTCCCACCGCAGGTGCGGCACGGCCTCGTCTTCCAGTGCTTCGACGCGCTCGCCACCGGCGAGTCGATGGTGATCGTGAACGACCACGACCCCATGCCGCTCCTGCAGCAGTTCCGGTTCGTCCGGCCCGGCGAGGCGCAGCACGAGTACCTCGAGCAGGGCCCGACCGCCTGGCAGGTCCGGATCGCGCGCAAGGCGCCGGGGCGGCAGGCGGCCGCGCCCGCGGACGGCGCGCCCGACACGGTGACCGGCTACCTCGAGGCGGACCACCGCCGGCTCGACGCGATCCTGCCCGAGGTGGAGCGGCTCGCCGCGGTGGGCGAGTACCGGGACGCGGCGCGGCGCTTCGCCGAGTTCGCGTCCGGGCTCGACCGCCACATCGACGCCGAGGAGCAGGTCCTGTTCCCGACGTTCGAGGGCGCCACCGGCATGACCTCCGGCCCGACGCAGGTGATGCGCATGGAGCACGTGCAGATCCGCGAGCGGATGCGCGAGGCCACCGAGTCGCTGCACCGCGAGGACGCCGGCGGCCTGGCCGCGGCGGTGGGCGGGCTCACGCAGGTCCTCTCGGTCCACAACATGAAGGAGGAGCACATGCTCTACCCGATGTCCGACCGCGCCGTGCAGGGCGACGCGCACCGGCAGCTCCTCGACCGCCTGCGGTCGTTCACGGAGGCGACGCCGTGACCGGCCGCCGCTGGAACCCCGCGGAGGGCCACGCGGCCGCCCCCGAGCAGCTGGCGCCGCGCCACGCCCTCCACCCGGACGGCAGCGAGGAGCGGCCGCTGTGGGCGCCGAGCGAGGGCCCCTGCCGCACGGAGGTCGGCGGCGCGGGCGGCGAGCCGGAGGGGCGCGGGCTGCCCATCCGGAAGGTCTGCTGGGACTGACCGGGCTCAGCGCGCGCGCCGGCCGGCGTCGCGCACCTGGAAGAAGCCGACCTGCTGCAGGAGCGCCTCGGCCTGCGAGGCCATCTCCTCGGCGGTCCCGGAGAGCTCCTCCGCCGCCGAGGCGTTCCGCTGCGTGACCTGGTCCACGGTGGCCATGGCCTTCGAGACCTGGGCCACCCCGACCGCCTGCTGCTGCGACGCGGCCGCCACCTCCTGCACCAGGTCGGCGGTCCGCTGCACGGCGGGCACCAGCTCGGCGATCAGCGCGCCGCTGCGCTCCGCCACCTGCACGCTCGAGCCGGCCACCTCGCCGATCTCCTTCGCGGCGCGCTGCGCGCGCTCCGCGAGCTTGCGCACCTCGGCGGCCACCACCGCGAAGCCCCGCCCGTGCTCGCCGGCGCGCGCCGCCTCGATGGCCGCGTTGAGCGCGAGCAGGTTGGTCTGGTAGGCGATCTCCTCGACGATCGAGATCTGCTGCGCGATCGTGCGCATGGCCGCCACCGACTCGGCCACCGCCTTGCCGCCCACGTCGACGTTGCGCGCCCCCAGGGTCGCCATCTGCCCGGTCTGCCGCGCGTTGTCCGCGTTCTGCGCGATCGACGCGCCCATCTCCTCGAGGGACGCGGTGGCCTCCTCGGCGCTCGCCGCCTGCTCGCCGGTGCCCTGCGACAGCGACTGCGAGGTGGAGGCCACCTGCGCCGAGGCGGCGGTGAGCGCCTCCGCGCCGCCGCGGACCTCGCCGATCACCTCGGCCAGCTTCTCGCCCATGTCGCGCATGGCGCGCTGGAGCAGGCCGAGCTCGTCGCGCGAGGTGACCTGCACCGGGTCGCGCAGGTCCCCGGCCGCGATCCGCCTCGCCGCGCCGATGACGCCGCGGAGCGGCACGGTGATGCTCCGGGTGATCCACACGCCCAGCGCCGCCGCGAGCAGCACCGCGGCCGCGCCCATCGCGAGCGTGGTCGTCCGCGCCGCGGCGTGGTCCGCCTCCACGGCCGCCGCGGCGGTCCGCACGTGGACGCCCTCGTGCGCGAAGAACGCCGCCCACGCGCGGTGGACGTCGTCGAGCCGCGGGAGGACCTCGGCCCGGGCCAGCGCGCGCGCCTCCTCGAGGTGCCCCTGCTCGAGCAGCGCGTGCGCGCGCTCGAACGCCGCCGCGAAGGCCCGCCGCGCCGCGGCGACCTGCTCCATGGCCGCGACGCCCGGCTCGCACCGGAACGTGCGCACCCGCTCCGAGAGCGCGTCCACCAGCGCGTCCGCGTCGCGGTCGGCCGCGTCCGCCGCGGTCACCGCGGTCCGGGCGGCCTCGACGTCGGGCGCCAGGAACACCGCCGAGACCAGCGCCGTCTCGCGGCCGATCTGCTCCAGGCCCCTCACCCCCTGCTCCGTCTCCTCCCAGCGCGGGCCCGCCACCGCGCCGATGGCGTCCTTCTGGCTCGAGAGCCGCTGCACGCCCAGCCACGCGACGACCCCCAGGATGGCGATCAGCACGGCGAACACGCCCCCGAGGCGCTCGCCGATCCCGACGTTCTTCGTCACGTTGGCCTTCTCCATGGGCAGGGGCCGCCCCGGCGTCGGGGCGGCCGCCGCGGGATCATGCAACCCGCGGTCCGCCTTCAGTCACGCACCGTGAACGTCCGCGCGCCGGGAATCCGGAGCGAGACCGGGCGGCTGGTGCGGCGCCCGCCCAGGCGCGACCGGCGGCCGCACCGGTCCGCCGGGGACCCCCGGGTCCGCTGCGTCCCCGTACGAAGCGGTGAGCGCTCCCGCGCCCGCTCGCCGTGCGAGGGCCGCCGGATCCGGCGCCCGCCGTGGCATCATTCGGCCCCCCTCCCACCGACCGGAGCTTGCATGCCCCGCCGCGACGACGTGAAGAAGGTCCTGATCATCGGCTCCGGTCCGATCGTCATCGGCCAGGCCTGCGAGTTCGACTACTCCGGCACGCAGGCCTGCAAGGCGCTGCGCAAGCTCGGCTACCGGATCGTCCTCGTCAACTCGAACCCGGCCACGATCATGACCGACCCGGGCATGGCGGACGCGACCTACGTCGAGCCGCTCGACGTCGAGACGCTCACCCGGATCATCGAGAAGGAGCGGCCGGACGCGCTGCTCCCGAACCTGGGCGGCCAGACCGGCCTGAACCTCTCCTCCGAGCTCGCGCGGAAGGGCGTCCTCGACCAGTACGGCGTGCGCGTCATCGGCGTGAACCTGGACGCCATCCGGCGCGGCGAGGATCGCGAGACCTTCAAGGAGACGATGACGCGCCTCGGGATCGAGACGGCGCGGAGCGAGATCGCGACCACGCTCGAGCAGGCCATGGCGGCCGGCCAGCGCCTCGGGTTCCCGCTGGTAGTGCGGCCCGCGTACACGATGGGCGGGACCGGCGGCGGCTTCGCCTACAACGTCGAGGAGCTCGAGGAGATCGCCGCGCGCGGCCTGCTCGCGAGCCCGGTCTCGCAGGTGCTGGTGGAGGAGTCGGTGCTCGGCTGGGAGGAGCTCGAGCTCGAGGTGGTCCGCGACGCGAAGGGCAGGAAGATCACCGTCTGCTTCATCGAGAACGTGGACGCGATGGGCGTCCACACCGGCGACTCGTACTGCACCGCGCCCATGCTCACCATCTCGCCGGAGCTGCAGGCGAGGCTGCAGGACCAGGCCTACCGGATCGTGGACGCCATCGAGGTGATCGGCGGGACGAACGTCCAGTTCGCCCACGACCCGCGCACCGGCCGCGTGATCGTCATCGAGATCAACCCGCGCACCTCGCGCTCGTCCGCGCTCGCGTCGAAGGCGACCGGGTTCCCCATCGCGCTCGTCTCGTCGATGCTCGCCGCCGGCCTGACGCTGGACGAGATCCCGTACTGGCGCGACGGGACGCTCGACCGGTACACGCCGTCCGGCGACTACGTGGTGGTGAAGTTCTCGCGCTGGGCCTTCGAGAAGTTCAAGGGCGTGCAGGACCGGCTCGGCACGCAGATGCGCGCGGTCGGCGAGGTGATGTCGATCGGCAAGAGCTACAAGGAGGCGTTCCAGAAGGCCATCCGGTCGCTCGAGAACGGGCGGCCGGGGCTCGGCTTCGCGAAGGACTTCCACGAGCTGCCGCTCCCGGAGCTGCTGGAGCGGCTGCGCGAGCCCACCAGCGAGCGGCAGTTCCTGCTCTACGAGGCGATCCGCAAGGGCGCCGACCTCGACCTGCTCGTGCAGCGCACGCACATCAAGCGCTGGTTCCTCGAGCAGATGAAGGAGCTGGTCGCGCTGGAGGAGGAGCTGCTCCGGCACGCCGGGCGGCTGCCTCCGGACGACCTGCTGGTGCGCGCCAAGAAGGACGGGTTCGCCGACCGGTACCTGGCGCGGCTGCTCCGGGTCTCGGAGGCGGAGGTCCGCGAGCGGCGCACCGCGCTCGGCGTGGTGGAGGGCTGGGAGGCGGTCCCGGTCTCGGGGGTGCAGGACGCCGCCTACTACTTCTCGACCTACCGGGCGCCGGACGCGGTGCCGGCCCGGGCCGGCGCGAAGAAGATCATGGTGCTCGGCGGCGGGCCGAACCGCATCGGCCAGGGCATCGAGTTCGACTACTGCTGCGTGCACACCGCGTTCGCGCTGCGCGACGCCGGCTACCAGTCGATCATGGTGAACTGCAACCCGGAGACGGTCTCGACCGACTACGACACCGCCGACCGGCTGTACTTCGAGCCGGTGACGGTGGAGGACGTGCTCTCCATCTACCGCAAGGAGCGCCCGGACGGCGTGATGGTGCAGTTCGGTGGGCAGACGCCGCTCAACATCGCCCGCCAGCTCGAGCAGGCCGGGGTCCGCATCCTCGGCACCTCGCCCGAGACCATCGACCTCGCCGAGGACCGGGAGCGCTTCAGCGCCGTGGTGCGGAAGCTCGGGATCCCGCAGCCGGAGTCCGGCCTGGCGCGCGACCTGGACGAGGCGCTCGCGCTGGCGCGGCGCATGGGCTACCCGCTCATCGTCCGGCCCTCCTACGTGCTCGGCGGCCGCGGCATGGAGGTCGTGCACGACGAGGAGATGCTGCGCGAGTACGTGCGCAAGGCGGTGGACGTCTCGCCGGAGCGGCCGCTCTACGTGGACCGCTTCCTGGTGGACGCGGTCGAGACCGAGGCGGACGCCATCTGCGACGGGACCGAGGCGTTCGTGCCCGCGGTGATGGAGCACATCGAGCTCGCCGGCGTGCACTCCGGCGACTCCGCCTGCGTGATCCCGCCGGTGAACGTCGCGCCCGAGCACCTCGCCACCATCGAGGACTACACGCGCCGCCTGGCGCTGGAGCTGGGCGTGGTCGGGCTCATCAACGTGCAGTACGCCATCGCGGGCGGCACCGTGTACGTGCTCGAGGCGAACCCGCGCGCCAGCCGGACCGTGCCGCTCGTCAGCAAGGTGTGCGACCTCCCCATGGCGCGCATCGCCGCGCAGGTGATGCTGGGGATGCGGCTGAAGGACCTGAAGCTCGAGCGTCGCAAGCCCGGCTACTTCGGCGTGAAGGAGGCGGTGTTCCCCTTCTACATGTTCCCGGAGGTGGACCCGGTGCTCGGGCCCGAGATGCGCTCCACCGGCGAGGTGCTCGGGCTGGCGCGGAGCCCGGGGCTCGCGTTCTACAAGGCGCAGCAGGCGACGCGCTCGCCGCTCCCGCTCGCCGGGACGGTCCTCGTCACCGTGGCCGAGGCCGACAAGCCGCGGGTGGCGGGGGCGATCCGCGAGCTGGCCGGCATGGGCTTCCGCGTGAAGGCGACGCGCGGCACCCGCGACTACCTGGCGGGCCAGGGCATCGAGGCCGAGCTGGTGCTGAAGCTGCACGAGGGGCGGCCGAACCTCGCCGACGCCCTCCTGAACGGCGAGGTGAGCCTGCTCGTCAACACCCCCGCCGGCAAGCAGAGCACCCACGACGACTCGTACATCCGCAAGGCGGCCATCCGCGCCGGGGTCCCGTACGTCACCACCGCGGCGGCCGCGGTGATGACCGCGAAGGGCATCGCGGCGCGGCGCGCCGGCGCGGAGGGCGTGAGGAGCCTGCAGGAGTACCACGCGACGCTGCGCTGAGCGGCGCGCTGCCGCGCGGGGTGGGCGGCGGCGAGGCCGTCGTGAGGCACGCACGCCGTGCTAGAGGGATGGGATGCGCTTCGGCCCGCTCGTCGCCGCCCCGGCCCTGCTCACCGCCCTCGAGGACGTGCGGCTGCTCGACGCGCGCCCCGGCCCCGACGCCTACGGCGCCGGGCACCTCCGGGGCGCGCTCCACGCCGACCTGAACGTCCACCTCAGCTCGGCGTCGGCGCCCGGCTTCGACCCGGCGCGCGGTGGGCGCCACCCGCTGCCGGCGCCCGCCACCTGGGCCGCCCAGCTCGGCGCCTGGGGCATCGGCCCGGACACCCGGATCGTGGTCTACGACGCGGCCGGCGGCCAGAACGCCGCCGCGCGCCTCTGGTGGATGCTGCGGGCGTTCGGGCACGCGCAGGTCGCGGTGCTGGACGGCGGGTTCCAGGCGGCGCGCGCCGCCGGCGTCCCGGTGACCACCGCGCCCGGCGCGGTCGCCGCCGTGCCGCCGTATCCCGCCCAGGCCTGGTCGCTCCCCACGCTCTCGATCGACGAGGTGGCGGGGCGGCTCGGGGATCCGGCGTGGAAGGTGCTCGACGTCCGCTCGCGAGAGCGCTGGCGCGGCGAGGTGGAGACGCTCGACCCCGTCGCCGGCCGCATCCCCGGCACCCTGAACCTCCCCTGCGCCGAGAACCTCGGGCCCGACGGCCGCTTCCTCGCGCCCGAGGCGCTGCGCCGGAACTACCTCGCGCTGCTCGGCGGCACGCCGCCCGAGCACCTCGTCGTTCACTGCGGGTCGGGCGTCACCGCGTGTCACACGCTGCTCGCGCTCGACGCCGCCGGGCTCGGCGGCGCCGCGCTCTACGTCGGCTCCTTCAGCGAGTGGTGCCGGAGCGGCCGGCCGATCGGGAAGGGGTGAGCGCGCGCCACGCGCACTGCGCGTACGTGCCTCGACCCGCGCGCCCGGAACGCCGCAGCGACGGATGTGGGTTCCGCGCGCACACCGCACCCCACGACCACCCGATACCGGGCGGGGCGCTCTGCGAGCAGAGTCCTCGCCGTGGAGACGCGCGCGGGACACCGCCCTCCCCGCCGGATCACGGTGGTCGAGGACGACGAGAACATCGCCGGGCTGCTGGCGTTCCTGCTCGAGCGCGAGGGGTTCGCGCCCGAGATCGTGGGCGACGGCCGCGCCGCCCTGGAGCACGCGGCGCGCAACGAGCCGCCGAGCGCCATGGTGCTCGACCAGCTCCTCCCCTGCCGCAACGGCCTCGCGGTCGCCACCGCGCTCCGCGCCGATCCGCGCTGGGGCGAGGTGCCGATCCTGCTGCTCGGCGCGACGCGCTCCGCGGGCGGCGGCGCGGCGCGGGTGGACGCCTGGCTCGAGAAGCCGTTCGACCCGGGCGCGCTGATCACCGAGCTGAAGCGCCTCGCGAAGGACCGGCCGTGAGGCGCGTGGTCGCGGCGCTCGCCCTGCTCCTCCCGCTCGCCGTCCCCGCCGCCTCGACGGTCGAGCTGAGCCATGGCGCCGAGGCGCTCTCGGGCGATCGTCCGGCGTGGCGCACCACCGCGCTCGACCTCGCCTGGACCGGCGACCGCGACCGCGCGCTCGCCGCCGGCGGCAGCCTGCGCGAGGCCTCGCGCTTCCGCGAGGACGACGTGGAGGGGGCGGTCTGGGCGCAGGCGCCGGTGGCCGGGTTCGTGATCGGGGTCGAGGGCTCCGCCAGCCCGACCTGGGAGTTCCTCCCGCGCTGGTCGGCGGGGGCGCGCGCGGAGCGCGGCCTCGGCGCCGGCTGGATCGCCTCGCTGGGCGGGCGCCTGCTCCGCTACGACGGCGAGCTGGGGGCGAGCACCGTCGCGCTGACCACGCTCGGCCTGGAGCGGTACTTCGGCCGCTGGCGCGCGGCCGCCTCCGGGACCGCGGCGGGGCTGCACGGTGCGTGGAGCGGCAGCGGGCGGCTCGCGCTCGACCTCTACTACGGCGAGCGCGGGCGGGTGGGCGTGGCCGTCGCCGCCGGGCGCGAGCTGGAGTCGCTGGGCGCGGGCGAGGTGCTGCGGACGGACGTGCTCGGCGCCGCGCTCACCGGCGTCCACCCGTTCTCGGCCCGGTGGGCGCTCACCTGGGACCTGACCGCGCAGCGGCAGGGGGAGCTCTACTCGCGGGTGGGAGGGCGCCTTGGCGTTCGCCGGAGCTTTTGAGCCGGTGGTCCGCGCCGCGTGGGCGACCGGCCTGCTCACCGTCCTGGTGAGCGCGGCGCTGGTCCTGCGCGTGCTCGGCATGCGGCGCCGGCTGGCGCGCGCCGAGGCGCGGCGGCAGGACGTCGTCGCGCGCTGGCGGCCGGTCCTCTTCGAGGCGGTCGCCGGCGGCGGCCCGCGCCTGCCCGACCTCCCGCCCGAGGACGAGGACGCGTTCCTGCTGCTCTGGGTCCAGCTCCTCGACGGGATCC
This sequence comes from Anaeromyxobacter sp. PSR-1, assembly GCF_000964525.1. Lineage (GTDB taxonomy): Bacteria > Myxococcota > Myxococcia > Myxococcales > Anaeromyxobacteraceae > Anaeromyxobacter. The sequence goes on along the minus strand of NZ_BAZG01000018.1, from coordinate 17,637 downwards.
GGGGCGAGCCGCTCGAGCGGCTGGCCCGCGTCGGCGAGGCGCTCGGCGCGCGCGCGCTCGCCGCCGCCCGGCTCCGCCGCGAGGACGCGCTCGGGCGCGTGCTGGCGCTCCGCACGCTCGGCTACCTCGGCCGCGCCGAGGACCGCGGCGAGGTGCTGCGCTGGCTCGACGACCCGCGCTCCTACCTGTCGCTCGCGGCCGCGCGCGCTGGTGCGGATCGACCCCGAGGGCGCGCCGGCCGAGCTGCTGCCGCGCCTGGCCCGGCGCGGCGACTGGCCGGTGCCGCTGTTCGCGACCGTGCTCGCGGAGGCGAGCGCGCCCCGCGTGTCGGAGGGCTTCGCCGCGCTCTGCCGCGAGCTCCCCGCGACCGCGCTGGTGCGCCTGCTCCCGCTCGCGTCCATCGTGGACGCGGGCAGGGTCGAGCCCGTGGTGGCCGCGCTGCTCGACCGCGCGGACGAGCCGGAGGTGCTCGCCGCGGCGCTGCGCCAGGTGCGGAGCCCGGCCCTCCTCGACGCCGTCCGGCGCGCGGCGCGCCACGCCTCGTGGTCGGTCCGCGTGCAGGCGGCCGCCGCGCTGGGGCGCGTGGGCGAGCCGGCCGATCGCGAGCTGCTGGCCGGCCTGCTGCGCGACCCGGAGTGGTGGGTCCGCTACCGCGCCGCGCAGGCCCTCGCCGCCCGCCCCTACGGCTCGTCGCAGGACGTGCTCGCGCTCGCCGAGGCGTCCGGCGACCGGTTCGCGCGCGACATCGTGCGGCAGGCGCTCGCGGAGGTGAGGCCGTGACGCTGCTCCGGCTCATCGAGGTCGTGCAGTGGGCGTTCCTCGCCTACTTCATCGCGCTCACGGTCTCGTACCTCGCGCTCAACCTCGTCTCGCTGCGGGTCATCGCGCGCGACGCGGACGCGCGCGCCTCGCTCCTGCTGCCGCGGTTCTTCTCCCGGCTCGAGCCGCCGGTGAGCATCATCGTCCCGGCGTTCAACGAGGAGGAGACCATCGCCGGGACCATCCGGTGCCTGCTCCAGCTCGAGTACCCCGAGCTCGAGATCGTGGTGGTGAACGACGGCTCGACCGACCGGACGCTGGAGGTCCTCACCCGCGAGTTCGAGCTGGTGCCGTTCCCGGAGGCATACCGCATCTCGGTGCCGTCCACGCCGGTCCGGCGCGTGTACCGCTCGCTGCGCCACCGCAACGTGCGCGTGCTCGACAAGTCGAACGGCGGCAAGGCCGACGCGATGAACGCCGGCATCAACGCCGCGCGCTACCCCCTGTTCTGCGCGGTGGACGGCGACTCGGTGCTGCAGCGCGACAGCGTCGCCCGGGTGGTCCGGCCCTTCCTCGAGGACCCGACCACCATCGCCTGCGGCGGCACCATCCGCGTCCTGAACGGCTGCCGGGTGGTGGACGGGTTCGTCGAGGAGATCGGGATGCCGCGCGGCTGGATCGCGCGCGTGCAGGTGCTCGAGTACCTGCGGGCGTTCCTGTTCGGCCGGCTCGGCTGGGCGCCGGTGAACGCGCTCCCCAACGTCTCCGGCGCGTTCGGGATGTTCCGCCGCACCGCCGTCATCGAGGCGGGCGGCTACCGCACCGACACGGTCGGCGAGGACATGGAGCTCGTGCTCCGGCTGCACCGGCTCTACCGGCTCTCCGGCCGCCCGTACCGCATCTCCTTCGTCCCCGATCCCATCTGCTGGACCGAGGTCCCCGACACGCTCGCCGCGCTCCGCAGGCAGCGCGTCCGCTGGCACCGCGGCCTCCTCGAGGCCATCGCCGCCAACCGCCAGCTCCTGTTCCACCGCCGGGGCGGCGCCGCCGCGTGGCTCACCGTGCCGAACCTGCTCTTCTTCGAGGCGTTCGGCCCCGTGGTCGAGGTGGCCGGGTACCTGGTGATCGGCGCCGCCTGGGCGCTCGGCGTCATCTCCTGGAGCTCGTTCGCCGCGTTCTTCACCGCCGCGCTCGGCGTGGCGACGCTGCTCTCCGCGAACGCGCTGCTCCTCGAGGAGAAGTCGTTCCACGTGTACCAGCGGCCGAAGCAGCTCGCGGCGCTCATCGGCGCGGTGCTCGTCGAGAACCTCGGCCTCCGCCAGCTCACCGCCTTCTGGCGCATCTCCGGGATGCTGAGCTGGCTGTTCAACCGCCCCATCGCGTGGGGCTCGCCGGCGAGCGCGGCCGCGGCCGACGCGGCGGCGCGCGACGACGAGGACGCGGGGCGGGCGGCGTAGCCGGGCCGCCGCGGCGACCGGGGAGGCTCGCCCCGCCGTGAACCGGCGGCGCTGCCCGCCTCACGGAGCGTGCGCGGCCGCGCCTTGCATTTTCACGAGAATCGGGCCAAGCCAGATGGATGGAATCGAGCCCTCAGGTCGTGGGTGAGCCGCCGAACCCGAAGCCGAAGCCGGGCGACGCCGCGCGCCGGCTGTGGGGCGCGCTCGGCGGGCGGCTGCCGCTGGTGGTCGCGGCGCTCGTCGTGCTCGTGGGCGTGACCACGTCCTACGTCCAGGTGGAGCCGGACGAGGTCGGGGTCATCCTGCGCCTCGGCCGCTTCATCGGGACCGTCGAGCCCGGGCCGCACTTCCGCATCCCCTTCGGGATCGACCGCATCACCAAGGTCCCGGTGCAGCGGCAGCTCAAGGCCGAGTTCGGCTTCCGCACCGAGCACCTCGACGGACGGACCACCTACCAGCCGGACAAGCCCGACCTGGCGCGCGAGTCGCTCATGCTGACCGGCGACCTCAACGTCGCCGTGGTGGAGTGGATCGTCCAGTACAAGATCAAGGATCCCTACCAGTACCTGTTCAAGGTGAAGAACGTCGAGGCGATGCTGCGGGACATCTCCGAGGCGTCGATGCGGGCCGTCGTCGGCGACCACTCGGTGAACGAGGTGCTCACCACCGGGCGCCAGCGGGTCGCGAGCGAGGCGAAGGCCCTGCTGCAGGGGCTGGCCGATCGCTACGAGACCGGCGTGGACATCCAGCAGGTGGTGCTCCAGGACGTGAACCCGCCGGACCCGGTGAAGCCCTCGTTCAACGAGGTGAACCAGGCGTTCCAGGAGAAGGAGCGCGCCATCAACGAGGCCTACGCCGAGCTGAACCGCGAGATCCCGCGCGCGCGGGGCGAGGCGGAGGAGACGCTGCGCGCCGCCGAGGGCTACGCCATCGAGCGCGTGAACCGCGCGCGGGGCGAGGCCGACCGGTTCGTCCGCATCCACGAGGAGTACCGGAAGGCGCCCGACGTCACGCGCCGGCGGATGTACCTGGAGACGCTCGCCGAGGTCCTCCAGCGCTCGCGGCAGAAGGTGGTGGTGGACGAGTCGCACAAGGGCGTGACGCCCATGCTGTGGATGGACGGCGCCGGCGCCCCGCCCGCGGCAGGCGCCGCGGCGAAGGCGAAGGAGCAGCCATGAACCGCTCGCCCGTCGTCGTGGCCGTGCCGGTGATCCTCGGCGTCCTCGTCGCGGCCGCGAGCGCGTACACCCTCACCGAGAACGAGCAGGCGGTCATCACGCGCTTCGGCGAGCCGCGCGGCGAGCCCATCAGCGAGCCCGGCCTGCACTTCAAGCTCCCGTTCGCCGACACCGTGAACCGGTTCGACAAGCGCTGGCTGGACTGGCGGGGAGATCCGAACCAGATCCCGACCAAGGACAAGAAGTACATCTGGGTGGACACGTTCGGCCGGTGGCGCATCGTGGACCCGCTGCGCTTCTTCCAGCGGCTCCGGGACGAGCGCAACGCGCAGTCGCGGCTCGACGACATCATCGACGGCGAGACGCGCAACGCCATCGCCTCCTTCGCGCTCATCGAGGCCGTGCGCACCACCGACCGCACCTTCGAGGACGACGAGTACTCCGCCGAGATCGGCGAGGCAGAGGCGCTCGAGCCCGTGCAGGTCGGCCGCGACCGGCTCACCCGGCAGATCCGCGACCGCGCCGCCGAGGTGGTGAAGGAGTTCGGCGTCGAGCTGGTGGACGTGCAGATCCGGCGCATCAACTACGTCAACGAGGTGCAGGTGAAGGTGTTCGACCGGATGATCTCCGAGCGGCGCCGCATCGCCGAGCGCTCGCGCTCGGAGGGCATGGGCCGGGCGGCCGAGATCCGGGGCCAGCGCGAGCGCGACCTGAAGGCGATCCGCTCCGAGGCGTACCGGAAGGCGCAGGAGGTCTCCGGGAAGGCCGACGCGGAGGCGACCCGGATCTACGCGGCCGCGTTCGGCCGCGACCCCGAGTTCTTCCAGTTCCTCCGGACGCTCGAGGCCTACCCGCGCACCGTGGACGGCTCCACCTCGCTGTTCCTCGGCACCGACACCGAGTTCTACCGGTACCTCCGCAGCTCGAAGAAGCAGTGAGCGGGCCGCTTCGCGATGCAGCGGCGGGACCTCGGCGTCACCCCGCGGTCTCGGCGTCCGCCACCGCGAAGAGGTACCAGCTCGGTTGTCCGGGCGCGTCGCCCGGCATCTCCACCGCGACGGCGTCCTCGACGCGCACGATGCCGTAGTTCAGCTCGACCCGGTCCGGGGCCGCGCTCGGGCCGACGGCGATGGCGAGCAGCCCGTACGGAAGGCTCAGCGCCGCGAGCGCACCGCCGCCCCGCCACCGGCAGACGTCGCCGCGCCCGAGCACCTCCCGCAGCCCGTCGGGCTCCGGGACGGTGACGGTGCGCGTCGTACGGTCCGCCAGCAGGCGGACGAGGAGCCCGCCTTCGCCGAAGGAGACGACCTCGCAGAACTCCGGTCGGTTCGCCGGGTCCTCGCCGAACGCCCGGCGCACCTGGATCGGATGCGGCGCCGACCGTACCCTCTCGCCAGGAGCGTCCCGCTTCATCGTCCCTCCCCCGCGATCGAACGTACCCCGCGGCCGGACACGGGCGCGCCGGGTCCAGGCGCTCAGGGCGCCGGATGACCGACCGGGACGAGCACGATGACCTGCTCGCGCTCGCTCAGGTGGAGCGCCTTCCGGACCGCGGCCGGCTCCATGCCGCCGACCACCACGGCGCCGAGCCTGAGCGCGACGGCCTGAAGGAGGAGGTTCTCGGTCGCCGCGCCAGCCTCCCAGTCGCTCCAGGTGCGCGCCCGCGGGCCCGCGTCCATCCGCTCGTACACCGCCGCGACCACGAACACCGCCGGCGCGGCGTGGACCTGCTCCTGGTCGGTGGCGCGGGTCAGGAGCCGCTCGCCCTGCTTCGCGCTCGCGAGCGGCTCGAGCGCGTGGCGCGCGGGCAGGTAGCGATACGCGCCGGGCGGGAGCCCGTCGACGTGCTGCGCCACCACCGCGATCTCCAGCGGATACTGCCGCCGGGCCGACGGCGCCGCGCGCTGCCCCTCGGGCCCGGTCACGCCCTGCGCCGCCCACAGGAGCTGGCCGACCTCGGCGAGCGTGAGCGGCTCGGCGGTGAATGCGCGCACCGAGCGCCGCGACGCCAGGGCCGCCTCCACGCCGAGGCGCCCCTCCCTGTGCGGCGGCGGCAGGGGGACCGCGGGAGCCGCGGCCGCGCCGGGACCGGGCGCGAGCAACGCAAGCACGAGGAGCCGGCGCGCGAGGCCTGGGAGCATGGCGACCTCCGGGGAGAGACCGCCCCAGCACACCACCGTCGCCGGCGGCCCGGCGTGGCCTTCGGGGCCGTGCGACCGCCGCGAGCGCGCGCGGCGCAAGGACGCCGGCGTGCGCGCCGCCGCCGCGCCCCGCGGCGCGACAATCGGCTGCGCCCCTGAAGGAAGCGCCCGACCCCCGATCCGCGCGCCCAAGATGAGGAGCGAGCCGTGACGCGGCCGCGGCGGTGCCAGGGGGGGACCCTCGCCGCGACGGCCTGGCGCGGGGCGGCCGCGCCTTCCACGCGCGGAGGCCACCGCGGGCGCACCGGCAGCGCAGGAGGCGCCGTGAGCCCGCTCCGGCCGCTCAAGCTCGTCGCCATCTGGTCGCTCATCCCGAGCTACTCGCTCGCCGGCGCGCTCATCGGCTACGGGCTGGACCGCTGGTGGCACACCTTCCCGCTCATGCTCGCCGCCGGGATCATCGTCGGCTTCGCCCTCGCGATCCGCGACATGCTGAAGCTCCGGGACGAGATGTTCGGCGGCAAGCCGCCGGGGGGCTCCGGATGACCCCCGCGCTCGGGCCTCACCTGCCGGCCATCGTCGTCGGGAACTTCCTGATCGTAGCGGCCGTGCTGCTCGCGCTCGGCAAGCTCGCGACCGCCCGCGCGCCGCGGGAGCTCCCGGGCGGCGTCCAGAACGCAGCCGAGGCCGTCCTCGACTGGTTCGTCGGCCAGGCCCGCCGGCTCCACCCGGACGGCGTCCGGCTCATCGCGCCGTTCCTCGCGACGCTGTTCCTCCTGATCCTCCTCAGCAACCTGCTCGCGCTCCTGCCGGTCCCGCTCCTCCGCATCCCGCCGACCTCCTACTACGGCGCGACCCTCGCGCTCGCGCTCGTCTCGGTGGTCGGCGTCCTCGTGATCGACGTGCGGCTGCGGGGTCCGAAGGCGGGGCTGCTGCACCTCGTCTGGCCGAACCCGCTGCAGCTCGTCACCGAGGTGAGCCACGCGCTCTCGCTCTCGCTGCGGCTCTACGGGAACATCGGCGGCGAGCTCATCGTCGGCGCGCTGGTCACGCAGGCGGTCCCCTGGGGCGCCCCGCTCCTGGTCCACGCGCTCGGCCTCTTCCCGGTCGCCATCCAGCCGCTCGTCTTCACGCTCCTCACCGCCAACGCGCTGGCGATCGCGCTGCAGGGCCACCGCGCGGCGGGGGCCGGAACGGAACGGAGCGCGTGATGCCGCACCCCTTCACCCGAGGTCCGACGCGAGCACGCCCATGAAAGAGATCCTGCTCGTCTTCGTCCCCACGCTGACGCTCGTCCCGCCCGCGGTCGCCGCCTCGCTCGCGATGCGCAAGATCTCGAGCACCGCCCTCGAGGGCATGACCCGCCAGCCGGAGATCGCCCAGCAGCTGTTCACCACGATGCTCGTGAGCATGGCGCTCGTCGAGGCGCTCGTCATCTACTGCCTCGTGATCGCGCTCATGGTGGCGGCCAAGATCTAGCCCGCGCACCGCGCGGGCGCCGGGGCTCCCGATGGTGCTCGATCCGTTCGCCCAGCTCGACCTCAGGACCGTCGCCGCGGTCGTCCTGATCTTCGCGGCGACGCTCGCCGTGCTGCGCCGGACCTGCATGCTGCCGCTCATCGACGTCATGGAGCGCCGCGCCGCCCGCATCGAGGCGGCCCGCGCGAAGCGCGCGGAGGCGGAGGCGGCGCTCGCCGCGGCCCGCCGGCGGGCGGAGGAGCTCCTCGCCCAGGCCCGCGCGGAGGCGGACCGGATCGCCGGCGCCGCCCGCGAGGAGCGCGCCCGCGCCCGGCAGGAGCGGCTCGCGCGCGCCGGCGCGGACGCGGACGCGTCGCTCGCGCGGGGCCGGGAGGAGGTGGCGGCGCTTCGCCGCGAGGAGCAGGCGCGGCTCGCGGAGGACCTGCGCGCCTGCGTCGGGCAGGTGCTGGCGCGGGTCGCCGGGCCGGTGGACGAGCGGGCGGTGCGGTTCCTCGTGGACGGCGCGCTCGCGGCGCAGGAGGTCAGGTGACGGATGGGCGCGCTCCTCCAGGCAGCCCTCGACGAGGTGACGGCGCATCCGGCCACGTTCGCGGTCGAGGCCGGGCAGGCGCTCGTCCTCATCGCGGCGCTCGCGTGGGCGGTGCGGCGCTTCGCGTCCAGGCGGCTCGAGGCCCGCCGCGAGGGCATCGCGTCGGCGCTGGCGGAGGCGGACCGCGCGGAGCAGGAGGTGGGCGCGCTGCACGCGGAGGCGCGCGACGTGGTGGTCCGGGCGGAGCAGGAGGCGGCGCGGCTCGTGGCGAGCGCGCGGGAGGAGGCCGGGAAGGCGCGCCAGGCGGCGGACGCCGCGGTCGAGGCGGAGGCGGCCCTGCTGATCCGCCAGGCGAGCGAGACGCTCGAGCGCGAGCAGCAAGCCGCGCGGGCCGAGGCGTCGGAGCGCCTGGTCCGGCTCACCACCGCGACGGCGCGCCGGTACCTCGACGAGGTCCTCACCGACGCCGAGCGGCGCGCGCTCACGCAGAAGGCCATCGTGGCCGGACTGGAGGAGCTCGAGCGCGGGCTCCGGGAGCCGGGGGCGGGAACGTGAGCGGCGAACGGCGCCAGGGGGCCGCCGCGCTGGCGAGCCGGCTGCGCCAGGCGCTCCACGGGATGCCCTATCCACGCGCGGTCCTGGAGTGCCGGTTCCCCATCTCCCCCGCCCTGCTGGAGCGGGTGCGCGAGACGCTCTCGGCGGCCGCCGGCGTGCCCGTCGCCGTCGAGCTCCGCGTGGACCCGCGGCTCGCGGCAGGCGCGTCGCTCCTGCTCGGCCGCGGCACGCGCCTCGACCTCGACGTGGGCCGCGCGCTGCTCGACGACGTGGAACGCGCGCTCGCGGCGCGCCCCGCGGAGGCGGAGGCGACGCTGGCGGACGCCCGCCGCCGGGTCGGGGACGCGGTCGAGGGGGCCGTCGCCGGGCTCCGGCTGGAGGACGCGGCCGATCGCGGCACGGTGGTGCAGGTCGGCGACGGCGTCGCGACGGTGCGCGGCCTGGAGCGGGTGGGCGCGCAGGAGGTGGTCCGGTTCGAGGGCGGCGTGGACGGGATCGCGTTCAGCCTGCTCGACGACGCGGTCGGGTGCCTGCTGCTCGGCGCGGAGCGCCCCATCGCCGAGGGGAGCGGGGTGGTCCGCACCGGGCGGCAGCTGCACGTCCCGGTGGGCGACGCGCTGGTCGGGAGGGTGGTGGACGCGCTCGGCCGGCCCATCGACGGCAAGGGCCCGATCCGGACCGGGCGGGAGCGCCCCATCGAGCGGCCCTCCCCTGGCGTGGTCGAGCGCCGCCCGGTGTGCGAGTCGCTCCACACCGGCATCAAGATCCTCGACGCGCTCGTGCCGCTCGGGCGAGGCCAGCGCGAGCTCGTGCTGGGCGATCGCGGCATCGGCAAGACGACCACCGCGCTCGACGTCATCCTGAGCCAGCGGGGCGCGGACGTCGCCTGCGTCTACGCCGCCATCGGGCAGCGGGCCTCCGCGGTGGCGCGGACCGTGGCGCTCCTGCAGGAGCGGGGCGCCATGGCGTACACCACGGTGCTGGCCGCGTGCGCCGGCGAGCCGCCCGCCTTCCGCTACGTGGCCCCGTACGCCGCGTGCGCCATCGCCGAGGAGCACATGGCGCAGGGCCGGCACGCGCTGGTGGTCTTCGACGACCTGTCCAAGCACGCCGTCACCTACCGAGAGATCTCTGCGCTCCTGCAGCGCCCCATCGGCCGCGAGGCGTATCCCGGCGACGTGTTCCACGTCCACTCGCGCCTGCTGGAGCGCGCGGCGCGGCTGCGCGACGACGCCGGCGGCGGCTCCCTCACCGCGGTCCCCATCGTCGAGACCCTGGCCGGCGACGTCTCGGCGTTCATCCCGACGAACGTCGTCTCGATCTGCGACGGCCAGGTCTTCCTCGACGCCACGCGGTTCAACGAGGGCTTCCGCCCCGCCGTGGACGCCGGCCTCTCGGTCTCCCGGGTCGGCGGCATGGCCCAGAGCCCCGCGATGCGGAAGGTCTCCGGCCGGCTGCGCGTGGATCTGGCCCAGTACGGCGAGATGGCGCGCTTCGTGAAATTCGGGGCCGAGGTGGACGCGGCCACGCTGCAGCAGCTGCGGCGCGGGGAGCGCGAGCTCGAGCTGCTGAAGCAGCCCGCCCACGCGCCGCTGCCGCTCGAGAAGGAGGTCGTGACCCTGTACGCCGCCGTGAACGGCTTCGCCGACGACGTCCCCCTGGAGCGCATCCCCGCCTACGAGGAGGCCCTGCACCGGTTCATGGAGGCTCGGCACCCAGAGGTGCTGGCGCGCATCCGCGAGACCGGCGACCTCGCCCTCGCCGTCGAGGAGCGGCTGCGCGACGCGCTCGGTGCCTTCAACGCCGCGTTCACGCCGCCGGCCGGCGGCGCGGCCGAAGGGGGGCGGTGATGGGCAAGCTGCTCGAGCTGCGGAGCCGCATCCGCGCGGTGGAGAACATCCAGGCCGTCACCCGGACCCTGGCCACCGTGGCGGCGGCGAAGCTCGCGCTCACGCGCCGGCGCGCGGCCGGCCTGCGCGCGTACGCGGCTCGGCTGCGGGAGGTCCTGTGGGCCCAGGAGGCGACGCTGGCGGCCGCCGCGCGCAGCGGGGAGGGCGCGTTCGCGGACGCGCTGCTCGAGCGCACGCCGGTGCAGGCCGCGGCGCTCCTCCTGCTCACCGCGGACCGCGGCATGTGCGGCGGCTACAACCTCGAGATCTGCCGGCTCGCCGACGACTTCCGGCGCACGCGGGAGCGCGCGGGCCAGCGGGTGCGGTTCGTGGTGAAGGGCGCGAAGGGGAAGCGCCACCTGGCGCGGCGCGGCGCCGAGATCGTGCACGAGGAGGGGTGGCAGCGCGGCGGCGCCAGCGCAGGCGACGTGGAGCGGCTCGCCGTGCTCCTGCTGGAGCTGTTCCGGTCGCGCGCGGCGGACGAGGTGTGGATCGCGTACACCGAGTTCCACTCCCCGATCCACCGGGCCCCGCGGCTCCGGCGCCTGCTGCCGCTCGAGCTCCCGCGCGCCGAGCGCCTCGCCGTGGCGGGAGCGCCGGCGCCGGCGCGCTGGGACTACGAGCCCTCCGCGCGCGAGCTCCTCGACGAGCTCCTCGCCATCCACCTGAGGGTCCAGCTCTGCGACGCGCTGCTGGAGTCGTACGCGAGCGAGCAGGGGGCGCGGATGGTCACGATGGAGGAGGCGACCGCCCGCGCCGACACGGCGCTGCACGAGCACCGCGTGCAGCACAACCGGCTGCGGCGCGAGGCGATCACGATCGACCTGCTCGGCGCGGTGTTCGCGGCGCGCGGCGGCGGCGCGCCGGGGGCCGCGCAGGGCGGGGGCGCCGAGGGGAGCCGATGAGCGACCGGCCGGCGATCGTGGAGGAGGCGCTGGCGCGGCTGCGCCGCGGGCTCGTGGAGGCGCGCGCCCCCGGCACGGTCCTGCGGGTGCTGGGCGCGGTGGTGGACGTGGCGTTCGCCGGGAGGCCGCCGGCCATCGACGGGCTGCTCCGGGCGGGAGACGCCGCGCGCGGCCTGCCGCTCGAGGCGGTGCAGCTCCTGGGCGGCGGGGTCGTCCGGACCATCGCGCTCGGGTCCACCGACGGGCTCGCCCGCGGCGTCGAGGTCTTCGACACCGGCGGGCCGATCCGCGTCCCGGTCGGCCCGGAGACGCTGGGCCGGGTCTTCGACGCGCTCGGCCAGCCCATCGACGAGCGGCCGTTCCCCGGGACCGTTCGGACCGAGAGCATCCACCGGCCACCCACGCCGTACGCCCGGCTGGTGGCCGCCCCGCAGGTGCTCGAGACCGGCGTGAAGGCGATCGACCTCCTCACGCCGTTCCCGCGCGGCGGGAAGATCGCCCTGTTCGGCGGGGCCGGCGTCGGCAAGACGGTCGTGGTGATGGAGCTCATCCGGAACATCGGCGTCGAGCACCGCGGCGTCTCCGTGTTCGCCGGCGTGGGCGAGCGCACGCGCGAGGCGAACGACCTCTGGCTGGAGATGCGGCGGTCGGGGGTCCTGGAGCGGTCGGTGCTGGTCTTCGGGCGCATGAGCGAGCCGCCCGGCACGCGGTTCCGCGTCGCGCTCTCGGCGCTCACCATGGCCGAGCACTTCCGCGACGAGCGGAAGCAGGACGTCCTGCTGTTCTTCGACAACGTCTACCGGTACGTGCAGGCCGGCCTGGAGGTGTCGATCCTGCGCGCGCGGGTCCCGTCCGAGGTCGGCTACCAGCCCACGCTGTTCACCGAGATGGGCCGGCTCCAGGAGCGCATCGCCTCGACCCGCGACGGCGCCATCACCTCGATCCAGGCGGTGTACGTCCCCGCGGACGACCTCGCGGACCCGGGCCCTGCCTCCGTCTTCGCGCACCTCGACGCGACCGTCGTCCTCTCCCGCCGCATCGCCGCGCAGGGGCTCTACCCGGCGGTCGATCCGCTCCAGTCGTCCTCGAACGTCCTGCTGCCCGCCGTCGTGGGCCCCGAGCACGCCGAGGTCGCCGGGAAGGTCCGCTCCTACCTGCAGCGGTACGGCGCGCTGCAGGACCTCATCGCCATCCTGGGCGTCGAGGAGCTCTCCGACGAGGACAAGATCGTGGTCCGGCGCGCCCGGCGCCTGCGGCGGTTCCTGTCGCAGCCCTTCCACGTGGCCGAGGCCTACACCGCGATCCCCGGGCGCTACGTGCCGCTCGCGGAGACCCTCCGCGGGTTCAGGGAGATCGTGGAGGGGCGGCACGACGAGGTGCCCGAGCAGGCGTTCTTCATGGTGGGGACGATCGGCGAGGCGCTGGAGGCCGCCGGGAGGCTGAAGGGGCCCTCCGCCGAGGCGCCACCGCAGGGCGGCGGCGTGGAGGTCCGATGAGCGCTCGCACGCTCGCGCTGGAGGTCGTCACGCCCGACGGCATCGCCCTCGCCGAGCGCGACGTGGACGCGGTCGTCCTCCGCCGCCGCGAGCGCCGGTTCGAGCTCGGGAGCGAGCTCGCGATCCTGCCGCTGCACGCCCCCGTGCTGGTCCGCATGCCCATCGCGCCCGTGCGCTACCGCAAGGGTGGCGAGACGACGTACCTCGCGCTGGCGGGTGGCTTCGCGGAGGTGCGCGGAGATCGGGTGCTGCTCCTGACCCCGCGCTGCGAGCGGATCCCGGGCGACACGCCCTCCCCCGCCGCGGCCGCGCGCGAGCTGTGCCGGGCGTGGTCCCGGCACCCGCACGAGTTCGCTGCGGAGATGGTGGGCGCGGCCCCCGACCGCGAACGGGGTGACGTCCCCGGCGGCGCGCCTTAGATCTCGCCGGTGGCCACCGCCCGGCTGCTGCTCGACTCGCCCGCCGTCCGCGTGACGGACCTGCGCTGCGGATCCCCGCGCTCCGGCCCGTCCGCCGAGCGCGGCGCGGAGCCGGCGCACCTCGCGCTGCTCCGGCGCGGCGCCTTCACGTACCACCTCGGCGTGCGCGCGTTCCTCGGCGACGCGACCACGGCGCTGCTTCACCTCGAGCCGGCGAGCTACCGGGTCAGCCACCCCGGCCCGGACGGCGACGAGGTCACGGTGGTCGAGCTGCCGGGCGAGACCTTGCCCGAGCTGTTCGGCCGGGCGCCTGCGGTGGCCTGGGCGGTCGCGCCCGCGGCGCAGCTCCGGCACCACCGGCTGATCGGCGCCCTCACGCGTGGCACCCTCGACGCGCTCGCGGCGGAGGAGGCGGTGCTCGGGCTTCTCGCCGAGCTGGCCCGCCACGCCGCCTTCCCTCCGCGGCTCTCGCGCCGCGACCGGCGGCTCGTGGACGGCGCCAGAGCGCGGCTCCACGCCGACCTCGGCCGGAACCTCGCCCTGACCGAGGTCGCCGCGGCGCTCGGCGCCTCGCCGTTCCGGCTGATGAGGACGTTCCGCGCCGCGACCGGCCTCAGCGTCCGCGCGTGGCGGCGCCGCGCCCGGGTGCTGGAGGCGCTGGCGCGGATCGCCGCCGGCGAGGACGACCTCGGCGCGCTCGCGGTCCGCGTCGGCTTCGCGCACCACAGCCACCTCACCGACTCCTTCCGCGACGTGCTCGGGGCACCGCCCAGCGCGCTGCGTCGCCTCGTCCGGGCGCGGCTCGAGCAGGACCGCACGTTCCTGGAAGCGCGGTGAGCGAGGCCCTCCTAGCGTCGGAGGAATGACGCCTCGCCTCGTCCCGGCCCTCGCGGCCGTGCTGCTCCCCTGCCTCGCCTCGCCCGCCGGCCCTGCGCTGTTCGCCGAGGGCGTCGTCTCGACCGGCCTCGACGACGCCCACGTCGCGTTCACGCCCGACGGGCGCACGATGTACTTCGTGCGCAGCACGCCCGACTTCGCGCACTGGACCGTCCTCGTCAGCCGGCGCGAGGGCCGGCGCTGGTCGGCTCCGCGGGTGGCCCCGTTCAGCGGCCGCTTCGGCGACGCCGACGTGTTCGTCACGCGCGACGGCCGCCGGCTGTTCTTCGTCTCGAACCGGCCCCTGTCTGCGTCCGGGACCGAGGCGCGACCGGACACGGAGATCTGGGTGATGGAGCGCGCCGGCGCGGGCTGGGGCCCGCCGCGTCACGTGGCCGAGCTCTCCAGCCCCGGCGACGAGTGGTTCCCGGTGCTGACCGACGACGGCACGATCTACTTCGGCTCGGATCGGCCCGGGGGCCACGGGAAGTCGGACCTGTGGCGCGCCCGGTGGCTCGGCGATCGGTTCGGACCGCCCGAGAACCTCGGCGCGCCCGTCAACGGGCCCGACCAGGAGATCGAGGCGTACGCCTTCCCCGACGGCCGCACGCTCGTCTTCGCCGCGAAGGGGCGCCCGGGCGGCGCCGGCGAGTACGACCTCTACGCGAGCTACGCCTGCGACGGCGGCTGGACCGAGCCCGAGCCGCTCGGCGCCGGCGTGAACTCGAAGGGCTGGGAGTTCGGGCCGCGGCTGTCGACCGACGGGCGCACGCTGTACTTCACGAGCAACCGGAGCACGTGGACGGTGCCGGCCACCGCGCTCGACCTCGGGGCCCTCATCGGGCGCCTCTCGCGCCCCGGCAACGGGCTCCGCGACGTGTACGCGATCGACGTCGCCGCGCTCGGGCTCCGCTCGCCGTGCGGCGCGGCGAAGGCGGCCGCGCCGTGAGCGCCGCGCGGCGAGAACCCGTGTGCCGGGCCGTTCGAGACGAGGACGACAGGAGAGATACAGACGTAGGGACATGTCGCATTCCGCGCTATCCTGAGGCCGCCCAGCGGGGAGGCAGCCATGCCATCGGAGCGCGAACGTCCAGTCACGATCGTCCGGCTCGAGGGCACGTTCGACCTGCCCGCGGCGAGGCTCCTCGAGCACTCGCTGCGCACCATGCGCTCGGGCGACCGGGTGCTGGTCGACTTCTCGCGCGCGCGCCGGTTCAACGACTTCGGGATCGCGGTCCTGGCCCGGGCCCTCGTCGTCGCCGCCGGCGTCGAGCTCAGGCTGACCGGGCTCGGGATGCACCAGGTGCGCCTGCTGCGCTACTTCGGCGTCGGCCCGGAGGTCTTCCGCCGCGAGCCCGGCGGGCGGCCGTCGGCCCACGACCACGACTGAGCTGGCCAGGGGACGGCCGCGCTCGCGACGAGCCCGACCCATGCCGCCACGAACGCGATGCGGCGGGGGATGCTCGGCTGCGCGAGGTCGGGCACGGCGGGATTCTACGACGAGGCGCGCTTCACGCCGAGAGCGGCAGCTCGACCGTGAAGCGCGTGCCGGCTCCCCGGCGGCTCTCGACGTGGATCTCCCCGCCGTGCGCCTCCACGTTCTGACGGACGATCCAGAGCCCGAGCCCGAGCCCGCCGACGCCTCGGGCCGCCGCGCCGCGCTCGAAGCGCTGGAAGATCCGCGTCCGATCCTCCTCCGCGATCCCGGCGCCCTGGTCCGCGACGACCAGGCGCGCGAGGCCGCCGTGGGACGACACCGAGACGTGCACCGGCTTGTCCTCGCCGAACTTGAGCGCGTTCCCCACCAGGTTCGCCACGATCTGCTCGAGGCGGGCCCGATCCCATCCACCGACGAGCCCGGGCTCCGCCTCGATCCGGACGCGCTCGGCGCTCGCGAGCCGGGCGACCACCCGCGCGACGAGGGCACCCAGCTCGACCCGCTCGCGGACCAGCGGGATCTCCAGCTGCGCGAGGCGCGTCGAGTCGAGCAGCATCTCGACCAGGCGGGCGAGCCGCTCGGCTCCCCGCTGGAGGCGCTCGGTCGAGCGGCGCGCGCCCTCGACGTCGGCCGTCTCCAGCGCGCGCGTCACGCCGCTCACGGCCAGGTTGAGGACGGTGAGCGGCGTCCGGAGCTCGTGCGCGGCGAGGCCGAGCAGCTCGTCACGCAGGGCGACTGCGGAGCGGAGCTCACGCTCGAGCTTCGCGCGCTCGAGGGCCGCCGCGGCGAACCCGGCGATCGCCTCGAGCAGGGCGGACTCCCGGGGGGTCGCGGCGTGGCGCACCGCCCAGTAGGCGCCGATGGCCGCGACGGGCTGCGCCGCGAGGACCGGCACCATCAGCATGCTCTTCACGAAGGTGGGCCGGTACGCGTCGTACGGAACGCGGGGATCGGCGTACACGTCCTCGATCACCACGGTCTCCCGGTGATCCATCGCCCAGCCCGAGACGCAGGCGCTCGCCGGGAACGCAGTGCCCTTCCAGAGGGGCGAGATGGCGTCCTCGTCCGCGTAGCGGACCAGGTCGCCCTCGCGCAGGACGAAGGTCACGCCGTCGGCGCCGAGCAGCCTCCGGGCAGCGATCTTGACGATGCGGCCGACCCCCTCGACGTCCGGGGCGATCGCGAGCGCGCGGGCCACGTCGATGAGGTCGAGGACCTTGTCGGCGTGGGCGGGAGTCGGCCGCGCGTGCGCTCCGGCGGTGAGGGCCATGCGCGACATCGTAGCGCGGTCTGGCTTCCCGGGCGGAGCCGCGGCACCCGGGCCCCACCGCGTCTGGCCCGTCAGGGCGGGGCTCGCGGTCCACCGCGCCGTCCCGTGTCTCGGCTGCCCCACTTCGAAAACGGCGGCGCTGCCGTGCGAGCGTCCGGCCGTTACAGGGGACTGCATGGCCCCCGTCATCGTGGTCTCCGGAGCGGTCGGAGCGCTCGGAAGTGCCCTCTCCACGCACCTCGTAGCACGCGGCTACCGCGTGGCCGGCGTCGGGCTCCGCCGCCACGAGGAGCGCCTGCGCGCGCTCGAGAAGGAGCTCGGCGCGTCGTTCGCCGGGTTCTCCCTCGAGGCCGACTCGACGCCGGCGTGGGACGCGATCCTGGGCGCCGTCGAGCCACGCCTCGGCGCCGTCTCCGGCGCGGCGCTGGTCGCGGGCGGCTGGCGCGGCGGCCGGCCCTTCCACGAGGATCCCGACGAGGGCACCTGGCGCAGCATGCTGGACGAGAACCTCGAGTCGGCCCAGCGCGCCCTGCGCGCGCTGATGCCGCGCCTCGTGGCGCGGCGCGCCGGCAGCGTGGTGGTGGTCGGCTCGCGAAACGTGGAGCGCCCGTGGTCGGGGACCGGCGCGGCGGGCTACACGGTCGCGAAGAGCGCGGTGGTCGCGCTCGCGCGCGTCGTCGCCGCCGAGGTCCGGGAAGCCGGCGTGCGCGTGAACGCCGTCCTGCCGAGCACGATCGACACGCCCGCGAACCGCAGCGCCATGCCCGACGCCGACCCCTCGCGCTGGGTCGAGCCCGGGTCGCTCTCGGCCGTCATCGAGTTTCTGCTGTCGGATGCGGCGCGGGACGTGAGTGGCGCGGTGCTCCCGGTGTACGGGCGCGCGTGAGTCGTCGCCGAGCCGTGATTCCTGCCGGCGCGCCTTCGGGCACGCGGCCGACGCTCGGGCGAGTCCAGGCAAGTCTCGACAGGCGTGAATCGGCTCGCTGCGTGGCACGTGTCGCAACCGGCCGACGAGCCACGCCTTGACGAAGGGCCGGTGTAGGATCGCGACATGGCGTATCCCGCAGCAGAGTCGCTGATTCGAGAGGCCGAGACTCGGCTTGGAAGATCGCTCCCGGTAGCGCTGCGGAATCGGCTCATCAAGAACAACGGGGGCAGCGTCCGGACTGCCGATGACGACTGGGAACTGTTCCCGGTCTGGGACCCGACGGATCGAGGGACGATGAGGAAGACCGCCTGCCACATG
>NZ_BAZG01000019.1 GCF_000964525.1 Anaeromyxobacter sp. PSR-1 | reverse complement strand
GCGCCGCGTGGGCGCCGCCCTGGGTCGCGGCGGCGTTCACGCCCTCGGCCCAGTGGACCAGCGGCACGTACGCGGCCACCCAGCGGCGGCCGGCGGCCACGTCGTCGGCGGGCGCCTTCTCGGCGGCGAGCCGGCTCCAGCGCGCCTCCAGCCCCTGGTGCACCGCCGCCTGGAGCAGCCGCTCCACCTCGGCCGGGTTGCCCTTCGCGATGGCCCGGTCCATGGCCGCGACGGCCGGGTCGAGGTCGCCGCCGGCGGGCTTCAGGCCGGTGTACGGCGCGCCCTCGCCGGCGCGGTGCACGCGCACCAGCGTCTCGAGGAACCAGCGGTCGGCCACCTCGCGGGCGTCGGGGCCGGCCTTGCGCGCGGCGCGGGTCTTCGCGAACGCGGCCTTGATCTCGGCCTCGTCGGCCGGCTGCACCCACGCCAGCACCGGGGCGAGCTTGCCGGACTCGAGCGCCGCCTTCGCGGCCACCACCACCGGGCCGTCGAGCGTGTCGCAGTGGGCGCGGACGACGGCGGGCGAGAGCAGCGCGCCGAGCGCGAGCGTCAGGGAGAGGGAGGGGAGGAGCTTCACGTTCACGGGGTCACCTCTGGTCGTGCCGTCGGGTCGGGGGGGACCGCGGAGGACGGCGCCCCGCGGCGGTCGCGCGGCCCGCGGGCCGGCGCAGGAAGGTCTCGAGGGTGCGCCACACGCGCTCGGAGAGCTCGGGCGGGCGCGGGGCGGCGGCGGGCGCGTGGGCCAGCGCGAGCAGCGCGCCGATCACCATCACCTGCGCCTCCTCGGCGCCCACCCCGTCCGCGAGCACGCCGCCGCGCTCCGCCTCGTCGAGGCACGCGCGCACGAACCCGGTGGAGCGGCGGCGGAAGGCGGTGAGGCGGGCGATCCCGGCCGCGCCCGCGACCTGGCCCAGCTCGTCGCAGGCGAACAGCCGCGCGATGCCCGGGTTCGCGCGGATGGCCGCGACGCGCCGCCGGAAGAACGCGCCCAGCCGCTCCAGCGGATCGGCCTGCTCCGGCGGGAAGCCCTCGAACAGCAGCTCCTCGACCCGGTCGATGGCCGCGGCCGCGATGGCCTCCTTGGTGGGGAAGTGCCGGAACAGCGCCGCGTCGCTCACGCCGACCTCGCGGGCGATGGCGAGCGCGGTGAAGTGCGAGGCGCCCTGGGCGGCGATCACCCGCAGGGCGGCGTCGGCGATCTCCCGGCGGCGATCCGGGCCCGGCTTGCGCGCGCGGGGCGCTGCGGCGAGCTGTCTCATGGCCGCTATGTAAGTGAGTATCCACTTACTAGCAACCGAACTCGACGCGTCCCCGGGGGGTGCCCGCGGAGGCGGTGACGCGCGTGCGGCGCGGCGGACCGGGCTACAGGTGGGCGATGCGGGGCGGCTCCTCGTCGTGGTGCGCCTCGTCGCGATCGCGCAGGCGCCGCTCCCAGGAGCGGGTCACCACCTCGCGCGAGCCGAGCCCCACCGCCAGCGCCAGCGCCAGCACGATGCCGCCGAACAGGATCGAGAAGGAGATGGTGACGAGCGCGCCGCCCACCCCGAGGTGCTGCAGCGCCATGGCGCCGCCCAGCACCGTCACCAGCCAGCGCGCGCCGGTGGCGAGCAGCCGCGCCGAGCGGATCTGCATGTTCACCGCGCTCACCAGCACGCTCGCCTCCACCCACCGCGACAGCGCCACGGCCGCGGCGAACAGCACGCCCGCCACGATGACGCTGGGGGCGAACGCGAGCACGCGCTCGGCGAGCGCGCTGGTCCAGCGCGACTCGACCGACGTCAGGCTGAGCGCGAGGCCCACGGCGAAGACCAGCCAGAACGTGAAGCGGGTGGCCCCGGTGACGAGCGAGGGCAGGCGGGCGCGGTCCTCGGCGGGCGCCCACCGGCGCAGGAGGCGATCGAGCTGGACCGCCTTCAGGATCCGGCGCACCAGGCGCGCGCAGGCCCACGCGAGCGCGAGCGAGAGCAGCGCGAAGACGAGCGTGGCGAGCAGGCCGGGCACCAGCCGCGCGGCGTTGACGGCGAGCCGCTGGAACGACTCGCGGAACGTGATCGCGACCGCTTCCCACATGATCGGCCTCCTCTCGGCGGGGGACGACCACCGTAGCGCCCGGAGGGCGGCCGGTCAAAGCACCCCAGGTACGCCCGGCGCCCCGTGCGTGGATCGCTTGGGACACCAACGGAGCGGGCTGGTAGGATCGGGCTTCACCGCGACCGGTTGCCGCGCCCCGAGCGCGCCGGGCGCGGATCCCCGGATCCTGCGAAGGAAGGTGCGATGTCGCGCGTGGTGATCGTGTCGAACCGGCTGCCCGTGACCGTGGAGCGCGCGCAGGACGGCGTCCGCGTGGTGCCCAGCGTGGGGGGCCTCGCCACGGGGCTGCGCCGCCCCCACGAGCAGGGGGGCGGGCCCTGGGTCGGCTGGCCGGGCGATCTCGGCGGGCTGGAGCCGGAGCAGCTGGCCCGCGTGGAGGCCCGGCTCTCGGACCTGCGGCTCGTGCCGGTGCACCTCACGCCCGAGGAGGTGCAGCGCTACTACCAGGACTACTCGAACGCGCTGCTCTGGCCGGTGTTCCACTCGTTCCTGGGCGAGGTGCCGCTGGAGATGGGCGGCGCCGCCGAGTACGAGCGCGTCAACGCGCGCTTCGCCGACGCGGTCGCGGCCACCGCGCGGCCCGGCGACGTCATCTGGGTCCACGACTACCAGCTGCTCCGCCTGCCGGCGCTCCTGCGGGAGCGGCTCCCCGACGCGCGCATCGGCTTCTTCCTGCACATCCCCTTCCCGTCGTCCGACGTGTTCCGCGTGCTGCCGCAGCGCGAGGCGCTGCTCGAGGGCATGCTCGGCGCCGATCTGATCGGGTTTCACACGGCGTCCTACATGCGCCACTTCTCCTCGTCGGTGCTGCGCGTGCTCGGCGCCTGGACCGACGTGGACCGGATCCGCTGGCGCGGGCGCGAGGTCCGCATCGGCGTGTTCCCGATGGGCGTGGACGCGGCCGACTTCGCCGGCACGGCGCACACGCCCGAGGTGGAGGAGGAGTTCCGCGGCCTGCGGCAGGACGGGACCCACCTGCTCGTGGGGATCGACCGGCTCGACTACACGAAGGGCATCCCCCGCCGCCTGCTCGCCTACGAGAAGCTGCTGCGCGACCACCCGGAGCTGCGCGGCAAGGTGCGGCTGGTGCAGGTGGCCGTCCCGTCCCGCACCGAGGTCGGCGCCTACCAGCAGTTCCGCGAGCAGGTGGACGGGCTCGTCGGCCGCATCCACGGCGCGTTCGCCACGCCGACCTGGTCGCCCATCCACTACCTGTCGCGCGGGCTCAGCCGCCCGCAGGTGGTGGCGCTCTACCGCGCGGCGGACGTGATGCTGGTCACGCCCATCCGCGACGGCATGAACCTGGTGGCGAAGGAGTTCGTGGCGGTGCGCGGCGACGGCGACGGCGTGCTGGTGCTGTCGGAGTTCACCGGCGCGGCGGCCGAGCTGGCCGAGGCGGTGCAGGTGAACCCGTACGACGCGGAGGGCACCGCGGCGGCGATCCTGCGCGCGCTGGAGATGCCGGAGGACGAGCGGCGCACCCGCATGGCGGGGCTGCGCCGGCGGGTCACGCGCTACGACGTCCACTGGTGGGCGCGGACGTTCCTCGACCGGCTGCGGGCGCCCGCGACGGCCACCGCGCCGCACGGCCTGGAGGTGTCCGCGCGCCCGGCGATCCAGGAGGCGGTGACCCGGCTCCGGTCGGCGCCGCACGCCACGCTGCTGCTCGACTACGACGGGACGCTGGTGCCGTTCGCGCCCACCCCCGAGCTGGCGCGGCCCGATCGCGAGCTGCGCGACCTGCTGCGCGAGCTCGGCCGGCACCCGGGCTACTCGGTCCACCTCGTCACCGGGCGCCAGCGCGACACGGTGGACCGCTGGTTCGGCGATCTCGGGATCGGCCTCCACGCCGAGCACGGCTACTGGTCGAAGCTGCCCGGCACCGCCTGGCAGCTCGCGGCCTCCGTCTCGACCGCCTGGCGCGAGCCGGCCCGCGCCATCCTCGAGGAGTTCGCGGCGCGCACGCCGGGCTCGCTGGTGGAGGAGAAGTCGGCCGGGTTCGCCTGGCACTACCGCACCGCCGATCCGGACTTCGGGGCGGCGCAGGCGCACGACCTCATGCTCCACCTCTCGACGGTGCTCTCCAACGCGCCGGTGGAGATCCTGCCCGGCGCCCTGGTGGTCGAGGTGCGGCCGCAGGGCGTGGACAAGGGCAAGGTGGTGGCGCGCGCCGCGGCGGCCTCGCCCGAGGGGAGCCTGCTCGCCGCCCTCGGGGACGACCGCACCGACGAGGACATGTTCGCGGCGCTGCCCCCGGGTGCCATCTCGGTGCACGTGGGCCCCGCCCCCAGCCGCGCCACGCTCCGCCTCGCCGGTGTGCCGGAGTCACGGGCATTCCTGCGCGGGCTGCTGTAACCCGCGCGGGGTGTGGTCGGCTGCCTCGGGGGCAGGGAGCCGGGTGGAGCCGGGGTGGAGCCGGGGTGCCGGAGTCAGGGAGCCGGGGTGCCGGAGTCAGGGAGCCGGGGTGCCGGAGTCAGGCCGGCGAGCCGGGGGGAGCCGGGGTGCCGGAGTCAGGCCCGGCGAGAACCGGGGTGCCGGAGTCAGGGGGAGAGCCAGGGTGCCGGAGTCAGAACCGGGGTGCCGGAGTCAGCGGGTCCGAAGGGCTTTCGTGCCGCGCCGCGGCACGAGACGCCCCATCCGCGTGTCTGCGCCGTGACACGCCCATCACACGCCCCCCATAGGCAAGTGGGCCTTCCCGACGACGAGGTGCCCACGTGCTGTATCCCGAGCTGTTCAGGTCCCTGGAGCGCGCCCGCTGGAGCCTGGAGGACGACGTGCCGTGGGCGAGCTTCGACGCGGCCGCGCTCTCCGACGAGCAGGCGCTCACGGTGAAGATGAACGCCATCACCGAGTGGTCGGCGCTGCCCGCGACCGAGATGTTCCTGCGCGACAACCGGCACGACAGCGACTTCTCGGCGTTCATGTCGATCTGGTTCTACGAGGAGCAGAAGCACGCCCTGGTGCTCATGGAGTACCTGCGCCGCTTCCGCCCCGACCTCGTGCCGACCGAGGACGAGCTGCACGCGGTCCGCTTCGAGTTCGACCCGGCGCCCGCGCTGGAGACGCTCGCGCTCCACTTCTGCGGCGAGATCCGGCTCACCCAGTGGTACCGGCGCGCCGCCGAGTGGCACACCGAGCCCGTGCTGAAGCAGGTCTACGGCCTCATCTCGCAAGACGAGGGGCGCCACGGCGGCGCGTACCTCCGGTACATGCGCCAGGCCGTCGAGCGCCACGGCGACGCCGCGCGCGCCGCCTTCGCGAAGCTCGGCGTCCTCATGGCGAGCAGCGGCCGCAGCGGCAAGCCGCTCCACCCCACCAACCTGCACGTGAACCAGCAGCTGTTCCCGCGCGACACCGTGCAGAGCCGGTTGCCGGATCCGGGCTGGCTCGACCGCTGGCTCGACGGCCAGATCCGCTTCGACGAGGCCTGCGAGCGGCGGGTGGTGCGGACCATGCTGCGCAGCCTCTCGGCGCTCCTCGGCGAGAGCTTCGACACGGTCCGGGACCTGAACCGCTACCGGAAGTCGCTCGCGGGCGT
The DNA here is from genome assembly GCF_000964525.1 of Anaeromyxobacter sp. PSR-1. Lineage (GTDB taxonomy): Bacteria > Myxococcota > Myxococcia > Myxococcales > Anaeromyxobacteraceae > Anaeromyxobacter. The sequence goes on along the minus strand of NZ_BAZG01000019.1, from coordinate 37,354 downwards.
CTCGGCACCGCCGGCGAGCGCCGCGGCCCTGCCGGCCTGAGCCGAGCGGTCAGCGCCCGCCCGCACCCTCCAGCCGCGCCACGTCCTCCGCCGTGAGCGCGATCCGGACGGCGCCGGACAGCTCCCGCACCTGCGCCGCGCTCGTCGCGCTGGCGATGGGGGTCGTGACCCGCGGGCTCTGCAGCTGCCACGCGAGCGCGACCTGCGCCACGGTCGCGCCGTGGGCCCGCGCCACCTCGCGCGCCGCGGCCAGCGCCGCCATCGCCTTCGGGTCGGCGAGGAGCGCGTTCACCTTGCCGGCGCGGGCGGTGGGCGGCGGCAGGCCCGGACCGTACTTGCCGGTGAGGAAGCCGGACGCGAGCGCGTAGTAGGTGCACACGCCCAACCCGCGCGCCGCGCACAGGTCGGCGAGCGCGCCCTCGTAGCCGCCGCGCGCGACCAGGTTGTACTCGGGCTGGAGCACCGCGAACGGCGCCAGGCCGGCGCGCGCCGAGAGGTCGAGCGCCGCCGCGAGCCGCGGGGCCGCGTAGTTGGAGGCGCCGAGGTGGCGCACCTTGCCCGCCCGCACCAGCCGGTCGAACGCCTCCAGCGTCTCCTCCAGCGGCGTCGCCGGGTCGTCGCGGTGCGCGTAGTAGAGGTCGATCCGCTCGACCCCGAGCCGCCGCAGCGAGCCGTCGCAGGCGTGCGCGATCTTGTCGGCCGAGAGGCCCGCCGCCGCGTCCGGGCCGCCCATGCCGACCTCGTGGCGACGACCACCTCGTCGCGGCAGCGCCGCTCCCGCAGCCACTCGCCGATGACCGCCTCGGACTCGCCGCCGCGGTGGCCGGGCACCCACGCGCTGTAGATGTCGGCGGTGTCCACGAAGTTCCCGCCCGCCTCGCGGTAGGCGTCGAGCACGGCGAAGCTGGCGGCGCGATCGGCGGTCCAGCCGAACACGTTGCCGCCAAGGCAGACGGGGAAGACGGAGAGGTCCGTGGCGCCGAGGCGGCGCCGCTGCGGGATCGGAGAGGTCATGGTGCGAGGGATCTAACCGCGATCGTCCGCGCCTTCACCCGCGCGTGCGCGCGCGTCGCGCCCGGAGGCGCGCGGAGGACCGCGGCGCGATCAGCCGCGCGCGGCCTCGAGCTCGTAGAACGGCAGGCCGGCCCGGCGCGCCGCCCACAGGCCCGCGCCCACCTGCACGAAATGCCGCGCCAGCCGCCGCCGGTACCACGCGCCGGTGCGCCGGCGCATCGCCGTGTCGGTGCGCTCGAGGTCGACCACCGTCTCGAGGTCGGCGCGCGTGATCACCTCGAGGTAGAGGAGCCCGCGGCACATCGCGCCCAGGTTGTCGATGGCCCGAGCCGCGGCGCGGTCGTCGAGGTAGTGCAGGACCCCGTGGCAGACCACGAGGTCGAAGCGCTCGCGCGCCCGCCACCGCGAGATGTCGCGCTCCTCGTGCCCGTAGCGCGCGCAGGCGTACGACGACACGTCGATGGAGCGGTAGGTGGCGTCGGGCCGGTGGCGGCGCAGCCAGGCCCGCCACAGCCCGGTGCCCGCGCCCACGTCGAGCACCGAGCGCACCTCCACCCCGAGCCATCCGGCGAGCCCGCACACCCCGCCCGCCAGCCGCGCGATCTCCGCCGCCGAGTGGACGCGGTCCTTTCCGCGGTAATGGCGCCGGTAGTAGGCGGCGTCGAAGCGCCCGGGCGCGTCCGGGGACGGAGGGCGGGTCGCCGGGGCGGTTCGGCCAGTGCGGGCGGGCGGGCGGTGCAGCGCGCGGGGCGGCATGGGCGAGAGAGAACGGCCGCCCCGCTGCGCCGTCAAGCGCGCCGTCACACGTCCAGCGTCGGTGCCCCGCCATCGAGCAGCGCCGCGATCATGCGGACGCGCCGCTCGGCTCGGCGGCGGCAGGCGGGGTCGAGCGAGCGGTCCAGGGCGGCCCGCACCTCGTGCACCGGGTCGCCCAGGCGGCGGTTGCCGGTGATCGGGCCGCAGGGGGCCGGGGTCTTCATGCGTTCGCGCATCGTTGCACCTCCATCCTTCGACCTGAACGCAATAGCAGGGGGGTCTGACATCGAGGAGCCCCGGCTCGAAGCGGGGGCTGGCGCGCCCCGCCGAACGGAGCGATCCAGTTCGCATGCCCGATCCCACCCAGCCCGAGCGCCGCCCGCTTCGCGGCGGCGACGTCGCGGCCATCGTGCTCGCGCTCGCCGTCGCCGGCGCGATCGCCTACTTCTGGTTCCACCGTCAACGGGCGTCGCCCCCGCCCCCGCCGGCGGTGCCGGAGCAAGCCGCCCCAACGGCGAGCCCCCCGGCCGGCGCCCCATCGGCCGCGGTCCAGGCGGACCCGGCGCAGGTGAAGTCGCTCCTCGAGGCCGCCTCGCCCGATCCGGAGTACCGCCGCTGGCTCGGTGCGGGGGGCGACCTCGTCCGGCTCTGGGCGGTGCTCACCGACAACCTGGCCGAGGGCGTCTCGCCCCGGAAGCAGCTCCCCTTCCTCGCCCCGGAGCAGCCGTTCTCGGTGGCTGAGCAGGGCGGCCGCCAGGTGATCGCCCCCGCCTCCTACGCCCGCTACGACCGCTTCGCCGACGCAGTGGCGTCCCTCGACGCGAAGGCGGTCGCCACCGCCTACCGCGCGCTCCGCCCGGCAGTCGAGTCCGCCTACCGGCTGCTCGGCTACCCGGACGCCGTGCTGGACCGCGTCACGGCCCGCGCGCTCCACCGGCTCGAGGCGGCGCCGCGCCCGGCGGGGCCGGTGGCCGTCGTCCCGCACGCCGAGGCCGGGGCCGGATGGGCCTACGCGGATCCGGCGCTCGAGCACCTCGGCGCGGTCGAGAAGCACCTCCTGCGCATGGGGCCGCGGAACGCGGGCAAGGTGCAGGCGAAGGCGCGCGAGATCCGGGAGGCGCTGGGCCTCCGGGAGGTGCGGTAGCGAACCGCCCGCCGGCGGTGCCGGAGCAAACGCCGGCGGTGCCGGAGCAAACAGCTGCCGGAGCTGCCGGTGCTGCCGGTGCTGCCGGTGCCGGACTAACGGACCGCCCGAAGGAGCCGGTGCCGGAGAGGAGCCGGTGCCGGAGTAACGGACCAGCCGGTGCCGGAGTAACGGACCGCCCGCGTCCCCCGCTGACGGCCCCCGCGGGTCCCGCGAAGCTTGCCCGGCGACCGATCCGCCACTACACAGCCCGGCATGTCGCCGCGCCCGGAAGCCGCCCGCGAGGGTCCCGTCGCGGGGCCGGACGCCGCAAGCTCGCCGGCCCCGGGGCCCGCGCTCGCGCTCCGCGGCGCCGGGCGCGCCTACGGGGCGGTGCGCGCGCTCCGGCCGCTGACCCTGGAGATCCGCCGCGGCGAGCGCGTCGCCCTGCTCGGCCCGAGCGGCGCCGGGAAGTCCACGCTGCTCCGGCTCTTCGACACCTCGCTCGCGCCGTCGGAGGGCACGGTGCACGTGCTGGGGCAGCCCGTGGCCGCCGCCGACGCGCGCCGGCTCCGCGCGCTGCGCGCGCGCATCGGCACCGTGCACCAGCAGCTGCTCCTCGTCCCGCAGGCCACCGCCATGCAGAACGTGGTCGCGGGGCGGCTCGGCCGCACGTCGCTCGCGCGCACGCTCGCCGCGCTCGTCTCGCGGCGCGAGGCGGCGCGCGTCCGCGCGGTGCTCGACCAGGTCGGCATCGGCGTGAAGATCTTCGAGCGTGTGGACCGACTCTCCGGCGGCGAACAGCAGCGCGTCGCCATCGCCCGCACGCTCTACCAGGATCCGGAGCTGATCCTCGCCGACGAGCCGCTCGCCTCGGTGGACCCGGCCCGTGCCGCGGAGATCGCCGCGCTGTTCGCGCGCGCGTTCGCGGGCCGCACGCTGGTCGTCTCCACCCACCGGATCGAGCCGCTCCTCGCCCACGTGGACCGGGTCGTCGGCCTGCGCGAGGGGGCGCTCGCGTTCGACAAGCCGGCCTCGTCGCTCACGTTGCGCGACCTCGGCGAGCTGTACGAGGCCCAGCGCGGCGCCGCGGTCCCGGCGCGCGCGCCCGCGGCCCGGCCACCCTCCGATCCGGAGGTCGCGCCCGGCGGCACGCTCCGGATCGGCGCGTCCAGCACGCCCGGGGAGCACCTCCTGCCGCCGATTGTCCGCGCGTTCGCGCGCGCCTACCCGGGCACGCGGGTGAGCCTGAGCCTCACCGACTCGGCCGCGGTGACGGAGCAGGTGCGCGCGGGCTCGCTCGACCTCGGGTTCGTGGGCGCGCGCGACGACGATCCGGCGCTCGCCTACGAGGACGTGGCCCGCGACGAGATCGTGCTCGTGGCCGCGCCCGCGCTGGAGCTGCCGCCCGAGCCCATCGCGCTCGACGTCGCGGCGCGGCTGCCGCGGGTGGATCGCGAGCGCGGCTCCGGCACGCGCGCGGTCGTCGAGCAGCACCTCGCGAACATGGGCGTGGCGCTCGACCCTGCCGCGGTGGTGCTGGAGGCCGGCGCGCTCGTGGCGCTGAAGGCCGCGGTGGTGTCGGGCATGGGCGTCGCGTTCGTCTCGCGGCGCGCGGTGGAGGACGACCTCCGCGGCGGGCACGTGCGCGCCGTGCGCGTGGAGGGGCTCTCGATCCCGCGCCACGTGTTCGCGGTGGCGCGGCGCAGCCCCGGCCCGGGCGCGGCGGCGCGGGCCTTCCTCGAGGTCGCGCGCGCCGAGGTGCCGCCGTGAGCGCGGCCGTCCTGCACGAGCGCCCGCCGCTGCCGCTCCTGCTCCGCTGGCCGGGGCTCGTGCTCGCGGCCGTGCTGGGCGTCGCCTGGCGCATGTCGGAAGGGAGCCTCGCGGCGCTGCTCGCACCCGAGGCGCGCGCCGCCGCGGCCGACTTCGCGCGCGGGTTCTGGCCCCCGGCGCACTCGCCCGAGTTCCTGCGCTTCCTGGTCCGGCCGCTCGTCGAGACCGTCGCCATCGCGCTCGCCGGCATGACGCTCGCGCTCGTGCTCGCGGCGCCGCTCGCCTGGCTCGCCACCGCGCCCGGCGTCGCCCGCGCCGAGGGCGACGCGCCGGGACCGCTGCGCCGGGGCGCGTGGCTCGCCGCGCGGACGGTGCTCAACCTGATGCGCTCCGTCCCGGAGCTGGTCTGGGCCCTCGTGTTCGTCCGCGCGCTCGGGCTCGGTCCGGCGGCCGGTGTGGCGGCCATCGGCATCGGGTACGCCGGCGTGGTCGGGAAGGTGTTCGCCGAGATCTGGGAGTCCTCGCCCTGCGCGCCGGCCCGCGCCCTCGCCGCCGCGGGCGCGCCGCCGCGCCGCGCGTTCGCGCTGGCAGTGCTGCCCGGGTCGGCGCCGCTGCTCGCCTCCTACGCGCTCTACCGGCTCGATTGCGCGCTCCGCGCCTCGGCGGTGCTTGGGCTGGTGGGCGCGGGCGGGATGGGCGTCCAGCTCGAGTTCTCGCTGAAGATGTTCGCGTACGACGAGGTGGCGACGCTGGTCCTGGCCCTGTTCGCAGTCGTCGCCGCGGTGGACCTCCTCTCCGCGTGGGCCCGGCGGCGCCTGGCCGAGAGCCGCGGGCTGTTCCCGGCCGGCCCGGGCGCGCTCCGGTGGCGCGCCGCGATCCTGGGGACCTGGCTCGCGCTCGCCGCCGGCGCGGCCGCGTACCTCGAGCTGCCGCTCGGCGAGCTCTTCTCCGGGGCCACGCTGCGGAGCGCGGCGGGCTTCTTCGGCTCGATGTTCCCGCCCGACCTCTCGCCGGGGTTCCTGCGCGCCCTCGTCCCCGCCGCGGCCGAGACGCTGGCGGTGAGCATCCTCGGGAGCGCGATCGCGTCGGTGCTCGGGCTCGGTCTCGCGCTCGCCGCGGTCCACCCCGGCACACGCGGGCTGGCCGGCGCGCCCGGCGACTCGCGCCTGCGGTCCGGGGCGCGACTCGCGCTCGCGGCCGGCGCCCGCGGCGCCATGAACCTGCTCCGCACGCTTCCGGAGCTGCTCTGGGCGCTGCTCGTCATCTTCGCGGTGGGCCTCGGCCCGTTCGCCGGCGCGCTCGCGCTCGGCATCCACAACGCCGGCGTGCTCGGGCGCCTCTACGCGGAGGCGCTCGAGGAGGTGCCGCCCGGCCCGGTGGCGGCGCTCCGCGGCGCCGGGGCGCGGCCGCTCGCGGCGACGCTCCTCGCCGCGCTGCCGCAGGCCTGGCCGCAGCTCGTCGCGTACACGCTCTACCGCTGGGAGGTGGCCGTCCGCGCCTCGGCGGTGCTGGGCGTGGTCGGGGCGGGCGGCATCGGCGCGCTCCTGCACGTCTCGCTCAACCTGTTCCAGCACCACCGCACGGCGACGCTGGTCGCCGCCATCGTGGTCCTGGTGACGGCAGTGGACCTGTTCTCCGGCTGGCTCCGGGCCCGCATCCTGGCGGGACCCGCGAGCCGCGCCGCGCCGCGCGCCGCCTGCGCGCCCGGGCTCGCCAACGCGACCTGAGCCCCACCCCGGATCGGAGCCTCGCCGATGCACCGTCTCGCCGCCGTCGCCCTCGCCGCCGTCCTGCTCGTCCCACCCGCCGCCCGCGCCCTCGACGCGCTCCGCGTCAGCGCCATCCCCGACGAGTCGCCCACCGAGCTGCAGCGCAAGTTCGAGCCGCTCGGCAAGTATCTCGAGAAGAACATCGGGCTCCCGGTGAAGTTCGTGCCGGTGACGGACTACGCCGCCACGGTGGAAGGGCTCGCCGCCGGCAAGCTCGACATGGTCTGGTACGGCGGCTTCACCTTCGTGCAGGCGCGGCGCCGCACCGGGAACGCGATCCCCATCGTGCAGCGCGCCGAAGACGCCCGCTTCCACTCGAAGTTCATCGTGCCCGCCAGCTCCAAGGCGCAGTCGCTGAAGGACCTGAAGGGCGCGAGCTTCGCATTCGGGTCGGTGAGCTCGACCTCCGGCCACCTCATGCCGCGCTACTTCCTGCTCCAGGCCGGCATCGATCCGGACAAGGACTTCGCCAAGGTCGCGTACTCCGGCGCGCACGACGTGACCGCGAAGTGGGTCGAGGCCGGCAAGGTCGACGCCGGCGCGCTGAACGAGTCGATCTGGCAGCGGCTCGTGGACGAGAAGAAGATCGACACCAGCAAGGTCCGCGTGCTTTGGACCACGCCCGAGTACCAGGACTACAACTGGACCGTCCGCGGCGACCTCGACCCGAAGCTCGTCGAGAAGCTCCGCGCCGCGTTCCTCGCGCTCGATCCCGCGAAGCCCGAGGACAAGGCCATCCTCGACCTCCAGCGCGCCAGCCGCTTCATCCCGACCTCGCCCGAGGCGTACAAGAACATCGAGCAGGCCGCGAGGTCGGCGGGGCTCATCAAGGACTGAGTGCGGGTGCAAGCACTGCAGCCTTGCGGCTGTGCTCGCGGGGCTTCACCGTGGAGGCGTTGCGAGGACCGCAGCGCGTTCATTCGGGCTGTCATGCGAGAAGCGCGCGGCGAGAGGTCTCATCAGCGCGGATGACACGCCTCGGCCACCTCGTCGTCGCATCACGGCTCCTTCCCGGTTCGACGGTCGGCTTCGTGGAGGGCCGCAGCGACCTCCTCGACGTAGCGCTCGCTCATGGGATCCAGCCCCGTGGAGATCACCTTCAAACGCAGGATCGTTCGCATCGTCCTGTTGGCCGTCTTGGTGATGTGCTCGGCGTACGTCAGAAGGTCTCCGTTGTCCGGAAATGCGTCCCAATCGAGGAATGGGTAAACAAACGAGAGAACAAGCCGTTCGCTGCGGTAGACCCGGAATCGTTTCACGTGGGCAAACACAGTCGATCGCCGAACCTTCAGCTCGGAATCTGGCCAGCGAACCTCGAACGTCCCGACGCGGAGCACGAGCTGTTCTCCAGTGGAGTAGACCGCCACGAAAACCCGGCGGCGATGGCGAAAGTGGAGCTTCTGCCATGCGCCAAAGCCGACCCCCCTCGCTGGAGAGCGTTGTCCTCGGCTGCCGCGGGATCGATGACGTGTGCCTCGCTGACGACACCGGCGTCCGTGTTCAAGAGGTAGCGGACGGAGGAATCCCGGAAATCTTGCAGGAGCACGGTCTGCGAGTTCTCGAGGATGGCCATCACGCTAACGCCTTGTTGCGCACTCGTAGACTGCTGGTGTGCCGCCCGTTACGGCTAGTCCACCGCAGCGTATAGTCCGAACCGGAACCGGAAGATCGTCTTCAAGTCCTGTCGAGCATAGACCATGAGGGCGGTTCGATGCATTTCGGAGCCTCCCCTCACTTCGGGTCTTCGGGTCGAGGTGCCGGAGCGGGTCGAGGTGCCGGAGTACGTCCATGCGAACGCGGACGTGGTTCGCGCCGCGGCCACGGGGTCGTTCCGCGGACGAGGCCGAGAGCAGATTCGCGAGAAAAGCCGCATTCAGTGGGTGGTACCGAAATTGCGTAGCGGCCGGGGATGGCCCGAGTCCCGCGGTTCGCGATGGTCGAGCGCGACTCGTCCAATCACTGCACCTGGAGGGCACACGATCTCGAGTTCGTCTTCGAGGAAGCGGGCGCGCGCGACAAGTTCCTGGAACTGTTGGGCCGGTACAAGGACCGATACGGCATCGAGATCCAGTCGTACTGTCTGATGGGCACCCATCCGCATGTCACCTGCACGTGCCGACAGGCGCAGGTGCAGTTCAGCCGTTTCTGGCAGGTGGTCAACGGGCTCTTCGCGCGCTGGTACAACAAGGTTCGGAACCGACGGGGGCAGGTGGTGATGGAGCGTATGCGGTCGCCGCGCATCCAGGAAGGCGGCGCCCACCAGCTCACAGTGATGCGCTACGGCGACCTGAACCCGGTGCGGGCGGGGCTGGTGAGGAGCCCGAAGGACTGGAAGTGGTCGAGCTACCGCCATTACGCTTTCGGCGAGCCGAACGCCCTCATCACCGATGCGCCGGAGTATCTGGCGCTCGGAAGGACGGCTCCGGAGCGCCGGAAGGCGTATCAGGCGCTGTTCGCGCTGCCGCTGTCGGAGTCGCTCCGCACGCGCCGGGTCGACCTCGTCACCTTTCCGTTCGTGGGCGACGCGACCTGGGTGACCCACCAACTCGAGGTCGCCGGGCTGTCGGCACCGGACTGACCGCTACCGACCCATCGCGTCCACGGGTCTGCCTCTGCAATCGCGTGAGTCTGCGCCGTGGACGTGTGTCTGGAGCTTCCACGAATGCCGGCCGCGGGCGAGGCGAGCACCGAATCGCAGGGGTTTCCTTCAGCACCGGACAGACGTCCTCCGCCACGTCCGGGCACCTGGCCGTGGAACCGGTACAAGTCGAGCTCCGGCCGACGAACCATGATCAGGAGACCTTCGCGGCGCGGGTCGCGCAATCGAGGAAACGCAGCACGGCCGGCACGTCGCCGAAGGCTTCCAGCGACGCGTGATCCAGCGCGACGCGGATCACGCACCCGAGCCGGGAGACGGCCTCCAGCGGAGCGCGAGAGCGGTCCAGCTCCCACCAGCGCGGCCCGCGCACGGCGGCCTCGAGGGCCTCGATGCGCTCCTCGCCGCCGAAAGCCATCCAGATCGACTCGGCCTGCCATTCCTCGAGCAGGCTCGCGAGCGCCGAGGCGCCGCGGGCGGCGACGACGAACCCGGCGCCTGCCGGCGCGATCCCGGGCGTCGCGACGTTGCGCGCGACCTCCGTGGGCGCGACGAAGGCGCCCTCGGCCACGCACGCGACGCGCTCGCCCGCCGCGGCGGCGACGACGAGGGAGGACAGGAACTCGGATGCGCGTGCGTCTGGCGGGGCGACGGCCTGGAATCGCGCGCAGCGCTGAGGGACGCCGGGGGCGTCACGTGCCGGGTTCCACTGAACGTCCAGCCCGTATCGTTCCATCGGTCCGCTCCATTCATCGAACACGGCGTCGGACCCGCGTATCGTACGATCGGTGCAGGGTTGCGCGCCACACGGCGCCGCCTATCGACCGCGCCAGGGCGACGCAGATAGCGGCGGCCTATCAAAAGACAGCGAACGATGTATTGGAAGCCATCGCCGCTCCGATGCATCCTCCATGCGTCCCCGGGTGCCGGGCGGCTCCGCGGACGAACGGAGGACGTCCATGACCGTCGCGCTCACCGCCGCAGCCTTCGGCGCGCTGCACGCCGTCTCCGGCCCCGACCACCTGCTCAGCCTGGCCCCGCTCTCGGTGGGGCAGGGGCGCCGGGCCTGGCGCATCGGGCTCGTGTGGGGGCTCGGGCACGCGGCAGGTACCGCCGCGGCCGGGGCGGCGCTGCTCGCGGTCTTCTCCGGCACCGGGCTGCACCGGGTGGACGCGTTGGCCGAGCGCGTGGCGGGCCTGGCGCTGGTCGCAATGGGCCTGGCGAACCTCTGGGCGCTCCGCCGCGGGCGGCGCGCGGCGGCTGCCGTCGCGACCCGCGGCGCACGCCACGCGGTCTTCTCGGTGGGGCTGGTGCACGGGATCACGGGCGCCGCTGCGCTGCTCGTGCTCCTGCCGCTGGCGCACGCGAGCACGCCGGTGAAGGCGCTCACCCTCGCCGGCTTCGCGGCGGGCAGCACGGCCGCGATGGCGGCGGTCACGGCCGCGATCGACGCGCTCGCCGCGGCGGCGGGTCCCGGGCTCGCGCTGGTCACCCGACGCGTTCCGGCGCTCGCGTCGGTCGCCTCGGTGGCGGTCGGGCTGGCTTGGGCGGTGGCGGCCTGACTCCGGCACCATCTGCCATCTGCGGGCACCATCTGCGCCGGAGGCTGACTCCGGCACCAACTGCTCCTCAACTGCTACACCACTGCTCCGGCTGCCCTGCCCATCTGCGATCGCCGCGGTGACGGTCGAGCCGGCGTGGGCAGTGGCGGCCTGACCCGGTCCACCGGCATGACCCGGCCCGCCGACTTTGCGGTGGGTGAACCGGCGAGCGTCCGAACGGGCGATCGCGCGTTCCCGACCGGACCGGTCGGTCTTTGACGCGGCGAGGCAAAATCCGCGCCCCCTCTTGCTCCGACGACCCGACCTTGCCACACTTCTGCCCCCGTTTTTCCTGGGCGGTGGCCGGGCCGTGTGGACCTCGAATCGAGGGTCACTGCGGCGGTTCCGCGCAGGGCCGCAGTCGACGCCAGCTCACCTCCTGGAGGTCCGTGCCCGTGACCACGAAGGCGATCAAACCGACCCTGACGAACCCGCTCGATCCGCCCGAGAAGGTGGAGTTCACCATCCCCGGCGAGATCGCCAGGGCCACCGGCGGCTACGAGGAGGCGATGCAGGAGGGCTGGGAGCTCATCCAGCGTCCCATCCGCTCGGTCCCCGTCGATCAGATCGAGAAGCAGCACATCAAGAAGCGCATGACGGTGTGGGAGCGGATCCGCGTCCTCTCGGACAAGGAGCCGATGGTCCTGTACCAGAACTGGGGCAAGAACCTCGACGGCGCCTCCCTCGTCACCGCCATCCTCAACATCGGCGGCCGCGACGTCGCGGTGTACGGGCACGACTTCACCGTCCGCGCCGGCTCGATGGACGCGACCAACGGCTCGAAGCTGGCGCGCCTGTTCCGCATGGCCGGCGAGAAGGGGATCCCGCTCATCGGCATGAACGACTCGGCCGGCGCCTACGTGCCGGCGGGCGTGGGCGGCCTCGACGGCTACGCCGAGGCGTTCACCGCGCTCCGGCGGATCAGCGGCGTGGTCCCGTCGATCATGTGCATGTTCGGGTTCAACGCCGGCGGCGGCTCGTACCTTCCGCGCCAGGGCAGCTTCGTGATCCAACCGGCCGAGACGTTCTTCGGCCTCACCGGCCCGGGCGTGGTGAAGTCGGTGCTGGGCGAGGAGATCTCGCCGGAGGATCTGGGCGGCCCGAAGGTGCACGGCGCCTCGGGCGTGGCGGACCTCACCGTCATCGACGAGCTCGCCGCGCTCCGCCAGGCGGTGCGCCTGCTCAACTACGTCCCGGACAACAACCGGACGATGGCGCCGTTCCAGCAGACCAGCGACCCGCTCGACCGCAAGACCTGGGAGATCAACACCCTGCTGAAGAAGGCGTTCAACTCGCCGACCGGCTTCAACACGCCGTTCGACGTGTCGATCATCATCCAGCAGGTGTGCGACTACGGCGACTTCTTCGAGATCCAGCCCGAGCGCGCCCGCGAGGTGGTCACCGCGTTCGGCCGCCTGGGCGGGCACGTGGTCGGCTTCGTCGCGAACAACAGCGCGGTCGGCTCCGGCCAGATCGACTGCGACACCGCGCTGAAGATCGCCAGGTTCGTGCGCTTCTGCAACATCTACAACATCCCCATCATCTTCATGGAGGACACCACCGGCTTCCTCCCAGGGCGCGAGCAGGAGGCGCGCGGCATCGTGCAGGCCGGCCGCTCCATGCTCGACGCGATCGTGGACGTCCGCACGCCGCGCATCCTGCTCATCCTGCGCAACGCGTTCGGCGGCGCCTACGCCTCGTACAACAACTACCCCACCGGCGCCGACGTGGTGCTGGCGCTGCCCACCACCCGGCTCGCGGTGATGGGCCCGGCCGGCAAGGAGTTCGTCTACAAGGACGAGCTCCGCAAGATGCGCGCCGCCGCCGCCGATCGCGCCAAGAAGGGCGCGCAGCAGCGCGTCGCCGCCGGGATGGAGGGCGAGGCCGCCCGCAAGGACGCCGAGAAGGAGGCGGCCGAGTGGCTCAAGGGCGAGGAGGCCGCGCTCGGGCGCCGCTACGAGAAGGAGCTCATGAACCCGAAGGAAGGCCTGGCGCTCGGGTCCATCTCCTCCCTGGTGATGCCGACCGATCTCCGCAAGGTGCTCGGCCAGAACCTCCACTTCCTGCTCCGCCACTACACGCCGTCGCCGATGAGCGGCCCGCAGCGCGAGTTCCACTAGGCCCCGCGCACCGGACCCGAGACCCGGAGAACCGAACGACATGGCTTCCAACGTCGACCACTACCGGAACAACCCGCTCATCCACCGCGACCGCCGCCTGGGCAGCTCGCCCTCGGCGTGGGTGCGCTCCTTCGCCTGCGAGGACCTGAAGCCGCTCATCGTGTGCCGCGGCCCCATCCGCAAGGAGGCGATGGACGTCTTCGCCGAGATGGGCATGACGCACGTCGGGATCCTGCTCTCCGAGAAGGACTCGATCGTCTACGCGAACGCCCTCGCCCCCGAGCTGCGCCAGCTCGCGGACCACGATCGCGTCCACCGCGTGCCGGACTACACCGGCGCGACCAAGGAGGAGCGCGTCGAGCGGATGAACCAGATCGTCCAGATCGCGCTCGACAACGGCTACGACTCCGTCTTCGCCGGCTACGGCTTCATGGCGGAGGACGAGGAGTTCGTCGCCACCATCGAGCGGGCCGGCCTGAAGTTCATCGGCCCGAACTCCATCACCCAGGCGCGCGCCGGCAAGAAGGACGAGGCGAAGCGCACCGCGCTGGAGGTGAAGGTCAGCGTCACGCCGGGCGTGAACGACGTGGCGGCCCGCACGCTGCTCGCGAAGCACAAGACGCGCAAGCAGCTGCTCGCGCTGGTGGAGGCGGAGGGCCTCGCCTGCGATGCGAAGGTGCTGGCGGACGAGAAGCTGGAGCTGCCGGTGCTCGCCGAGCACGTGCTCCAGGCCTCCTACGCCAAGGGCATCGACCTCTTCACCATCGACGAGCTGGGCGCGCAGGTGCAGGTCGAGGTGGCGGAGATGTTCCGGAAGCACCCGCGCAGCCGCGTGCGCCTGAAGGCCATCGGCGGCGGCGGCGGCAAGGGCCAGCGCATCCTGGGCGCCTCGCTGCTCACCGCGAAGGACCCGGACGCGAAGGCCGTCGCGGCGGCCGCGGCCGAGGCGCCCGCCATGGTGCGCGAGGTGCTGAGCGAGGTGAAGGCGACCGGCGTCGGCGACAACAAGAACGTCCTCATCGAGCTCAACATCGAGCAGACCCGGCACAACGAGATTCAGCTCCTCGGCAACGGGGAGTGGTGCGTGTCGCTGGGCGGCCGCGACTGCTCGCTGCAGATGCACGAGCAGAAGCTGCTCGAGGTCTCGGTGACGCAGGAGGCGCTCGCCGCCACCATCGAGCGGGCGAAGAAGAACGGCAAGCCCGTCCGCGCCAAGGCGCTCGAGGTGGACCTGGAGATCCTGAAGCGGATGGAGGACGACGCCGCCCGCTTCGGCCAGGCGGTGGGGCTCGACTCCGCCTCCACGTTCGAGTGCATCGTCGACCGCGACCGCTACTACTTCATGGAGGTCAACACCCGCATCCAGGTGGAGCACCGGGTGTCCGAGCTCTGCTACGCGCTCGAGTTCGCGAATCCGGACGATCCGGCCGACACGTTCGTGGTCGAGTCGCTGGTCGAGGCCATGGCGCTGCTGGCGCGCCACAAGAAGCGCCTGCCCAAGCCCCGCCGCATCCAGCGCTTCGGCGCGGCGGTGGAGGCCCGCCTCAACGCGACCGACGCCTCGCTGTCCCCGCACGCCGGCGGCGTGATCCGCTACTGGTCGAAGCCCATCGAGGGCGAGATCCGCGACGACCAGGGCATCAGCATGCCCAACCCCGACACGCGCATGTTCATGCGCTACAAGGTGGCCGGCGCGTACGACTCCAACATCGCGCTGCTGCTCACCAAGGGCGACCGGCGGCTGGAGAGCTACAAGCACCTGGCGCGCGTGCTGGCGCGCATGGAGCTCCGCGGCACCACCCTCGCCACCAACATGGAGTTCCACTACGGCCTGGTGAACTGGTTCCTGGGCCAGAGCGTGAACGCCAAGCCCACCACCCGCTTCGTGGTGCCGTACCTCACGCTGGTGGGCATGCTGAAGGACGAGGCGAACAAGCTCGACACCGCCTACGCGTTCGCCGAGATGAAGAAGCACTACGCGAAGCTCATGGCGACGGAGAACCCGGGCGACGCGGCGGCGCAGAAGGCGATGGCCGAGGTGCTCGACCGCAAGGTGACGCTGCTCACCCGCGTGATCGACCGCTTCCTCGACGATCCGCACCTGTTCGCCGGCTGGCTCAGCATGAACCGCCGCCACTACCGGATCGAGAACGGCAAGCTGCTCTGGATCCGGAACCCGCTCGGCGTGCTCAATGACGCCTACGCGTACCTGAACATGGCGTTCCACCCGCGGCGGCCCGCCTCCCAGGTGATGTGGGAGCACGACCACGAGCTGCTGACGAAGTCGCTGCGCTTCTACGTGGCGCTCCGCGAGCGCTTCGGCCTGAAGCGCGAGGAGTACTACAAGCTCAACGAGATCCTGCAGAAGGAGGAGCCGCAGGACGGCTTCGACGCCGAGACCTGGACGAGGATCCGCTCCGCCCACCTCGGCTACGAGGCCGGCAACGAGCTGCTCGGCCTGCTGTTCATGGTGGCCGAGTCGGTGCGCTTCTTCGACTTCAAGGTCGAGGAGGACCTCGAGGTCACCATCCCCGAGCACCTGCACGACCCCGAGCTGCAGGCGCGCATGAAGAAGGTGCTGTGCCCGCCGCCCGCCACCAAGGCGGACGAGCTGGTGGCGCCGTTCGGCGGCATGTTCTACCGCCAGGAGGCGCCGGGCCGGCCGCCGTTCGTCGAGGAGGGCCAGCACTTCGACAAGGGGCAGCCGCTCTACATCATCGAGGTGATGAAGATGTTCAACACGGTGCGCGCGCCGTTCTCCGGGACCATCGAGAAGGTCCTGATGCAGGGCGCGGACGGCACCGTGGTGCAGAAGGGCCAGCCGCTCTTCAAGATCACGCCGGACGAGAAGTTCGTCCCGGTGGATCCGAAGGCGGTGGAGCGCGAGCGGCGCACCCGGACCCAGAAGCACCTCGAGGGCGTGCTGATGACGTTCGCCGAGAAGTTCACCACCGTCGAGCCCGTCCGGTTCGAGGAGCCGGAGGAGGAGGTGGCCTGGGCGGGGGTCGAGGCCGTCTAGCGCCCCTTCCCACGCCGAGGTCCCCGGGACCCCGCCTCGCCGGAGGCGGGGTCCCGCCGTTTCCGGGCCGGTCCTCAGGTCCGGGTCGGCGCCGGGTGCGCCGCCGTCGGCTGCGGCTCGACCGCCCCCGCCGGCCGCCGGGCCCGGAGCGGCTCGTGGACGGCCGCGAGCCGCGCCAGCGCGAACGCGGCCACCGCCATGACCGCGTCGCGCGCGGCCACGTCGAGGAACGCGCCGCTCGCGATCAGGTTGAGCGCGATGGCGGCGAGCCACGCCATGGCGATCCAGCCGAACGTGCGCGCACGCCCGGCCAGGATCCCGATGCCCACGATCACCTCGATGACGCCCGCCGCCCGCATGAAGGCGGCGGGGCTCACCGGCAGCAGCCGCACCGCCAGCGGGCTCAGGTACCCCGCCCAGTCCGCGAGCAGGTTGGTGAACTTGTCCAGCCCCGCCACGATCGGCACCACGCCGAGCGCGATGCGGAGCGCCCAGTACGCGGGAGCCGTTCCGTGGATCTCGTCCCTGTCGGCCATGTGAACCTCCTTGCCCGTTGGATGCGCCGTGCGCGGCGGCGTTACGCCGGTAACGATCCGCGCGCCGGCGCATCCGATGACGGGAGGCGGAGGAGGAGCCATGACCGTGCAGGCGAGCAGCGTGCGCGGGGTGCCCGCGGGGGCACCCTCGGATCCGGACGTGGTGGCGCGGGTCCTCGACGGGGACGTCGCGCTGTTCGAGGTGCTCATGCGGCGGCACAACCCGCGCCTGTACCGCGCCATCCGCTCGGTGCTCCGCAACGAGGCCGAGGTGGAGGACGCGATGCAGCAGGCGTACCTCCAGGCGTACGCGCACCTGGGCGACTTCCAGGGGCACGCGGCGTTCTCGACGTGGCTGGTGCGCATCGGCGTGAACGAGGCGCTCATGCGCCTGCGCGGACGCGACCGGCTGGTCCCGCTCCCGGACGAGCGGGAGGACGGCGGCATCGGAGGGGAGGGCGAGCGCGTGGCGGATCCGAGCCCGGAGGACGAGGCGGCGACGCGCGAGGCGAGGGTGCTGCTCGAGCAGGCGGTGGACCGGCTCCCCGTGCACCTGCGGACCGTGTACGTGCTCCGCGAGATCGAGCAGCTCTCGACGGCCGAGGTGGCCGCGGCGCTCGACCTGGGCGAGGAGGCCGTGAAGGTCCGCCTCCACCGCGCCCGCCTCGCGCTGCGCGGGCTCATCGCCGAGCGCGTGGGCCGCAGCGCGCCCGAGGCGTTCGGGTTCCTCGCGCCCCGCTGCGACCGGGTGGTCGCCGCGGTGCTCGCGGCGATCGCGGCGCGGTCCTGAGCGTCCGCGCGCCCCGACGCGCAGGGCGGGCGGACCCCGGACGCACGGAGCTAGTAGCCGCCGCCGCCTCCACCACCGCCGCCGCCGCCCCCACCGCCGCCGCCGCCGGGCGGCGGGGGCGGCGGCGCCGGCTGCGCGGCCGGGTCGATGGTGATGCTGCCGTTCGGCGTGACCATGCCGCCGAGGTGCGTGGAGCAGTAGTACGGGACCACCGTGCCCTGCGCGGCCGCCGCCGGGATGGTGAAGGTCTTGACCCCGTTGAACGCGCCGGTGTTGAAGGTGACGCCGTCCACGCCGCCGGGCGCGTAGGCGCCCGGGGTCGCCTCGCTGGTCACCGAGTGCGCCATCGAGTCGTCGTTGATGACGGTGACCGTCGCGCCGGCCGGCACCTTCAGGTCGAGGGGCGAGAACTTCATCCCCGAGATCTCGATGTAGTAGCCGGCCGCCGTCGGCCGCGTGCTCGCGCCGCTGCCGCCGTTGTCCGACCCGCCACAGGCGGCGCCCGCGATCGCCGCCGCCGCCGCGCCCACCCACCAGCTCCTGCCGTGTGCCATGGTGCACCCCCGCTGCCGGGCCGCGCGGCGTGCGCGGCCACCTCCAGCGCAGCATTCGATGTCCCAGACACCGGAGCGTTTCCGCGTGGCACAGGGGCACCCCGTCCGGCATCCGTCCCCGGCGAGGCGACGCCGTCACGCGGACGGGGCGGCGCGGCGGACGGCGACCTTCGCGAGCTCCAGCACGGGCAGCACCGTGAGGGCCGCGCCCGTCACCAGCAGCCAGTCCGCCGCCGGGAGCGCGTAGGTGCCGAAGGCGGCCCGCAGCGGCGGCAGGTAGACGATCAGGAGCAGGAGCGCCAGCTCCCAGCCGATGGCGAGGTTCAGCCAGCGGTTCGCGAACGGCCGGCGCAGCACCGAGTGGCGCACGGAGCGGAACGCGAACGCCTTCGCGAACTGCACCAGCACGAGCGACATGAAGCACATGGTCATCGCCTCGGCGTCGCCGCGGCCGGAGGCGCGCGCCCAGGCGAACAGGCCCAGGTTGACGACCGTGGACCAGGCGCCGCCGGTCGCGATGAGCGCCACCACCGGCCGCGTGAAGATCCCCTGCCGCGGGTCCCGGGGCGGCAGCCGCATCAGGTCGCCCTCGGGGGGATCGACCGCCAGCGCCAGCGCCGGCAGCCCGTCGGTGGCCAGGTTCACGTAGAGGATCTGCACCGCCGTCAGCGGCAGCGGCAGGCCGAGCAGGGTGGCGGCGGCCATGAGCCCGATCTCGCCCACGTTCGAGGAGAGCAGGTACATGAGGTACTTCTTCACGTTCGCGAAGATGCCGCGGCCCTCCTCCACCGCGCCGACGATGGACGCGAAGTTGTCGTCGGTGAGCGTCATCGCCGCCGCCTCGCGGGTGACGTCGGTGCCGGTGATGCCCATGGCCACGCCGATGTCGGCCTTCTTGAGCGCGGGGGCGTCGTTCACGCCGTCGCCGGTCATCGCCACCACCTCGCCGCGCGACTGGAGCGCGGTGACGATGCGCAGCTTGTCGGCGGGGGAGACGCGCGCGTAGACCTCGATGTCCTGCACCCGCGCGCCCAGCTCCGCGTCGGAGAGGCGCGCCAGCTCGGGCCCGGTCACCACCGTCCCGGTGCGGAGCAGCCCCAGCTCGCCCCCGATGGCGCGGGCGGTGACCGGGTGGTCGCCGGTGATCATCACGACCCGGATGCCGGCCGCGGCGCAGCGCTCCAGCGCGGCGCGGGCCTCCGGGCGCGGCGGGTCGATCATCGCCACCAGCCCGAGCAGCGTCAGGTCGCGCTCGGCCCCGGCGAGGGACGCGCCGGCCCCGCGCGCCACGGCGAGCACGCGCAGCGCCCGCTCCGCCATGCCGCGGACCACCTCGAGCAGCGCGGCGCGGCCGGCCTCGTCGAGCGGCCGCTCCCCGTCGCCGCTCGCCACCCGGGTGCAGGCGGGGACGATCACCTCCGGCGCGCCCTTGGCGAACGCCACCGGCCCGCGCGCGGTGCGGTGCAGGGTGGTCATCCGCTTGCTCTCGGAGGTGAACGGGATCTCGCCGACGCGCGGCGCGCGCGCGTCCAGCTCGGCGCGGTCGAGGCCGGCCTTCAGCGCCGCCACCACCAGCGCCGCCTCGGTGGGATCGCCGGAGACGGTCAGGTCGCCGGACGGCGTGCGCTCCACCCTGGCGTCCGAGGCGAGCACCGCGCCCCCGAGCAGCGCGAGCAGGGCGGGCGGCGAGTCCACCGGCGCGCCCTCGTGCAGGAACCCGCCCTCGACGCGGTAGCCGGAGCCGGTCACCTCCAGCGTGCGCCCGTCCACGTGCAGCGCGCGGACGGTCATCTCGTCGCGGGTGAGCGTGCCGGTCTTGTCCGAGCAGATGACGGTGGTGGAGCCGAGCGTCTCCGCGGCGGCGAGCCGGCGCACCAGCGCGTTCCGGCGCGCCAGCCGCTGCACGCCCAGCGCGAGCGCGATGGTGACCACCGCCGGCAGCGCCTCCGGCACCACCGCCACCGCGAGCGCGATGGCGAATACCACCATCTCGAGGAACGGCTGGCCCCGCAGGAGCCCCAGCCCGGCGAGCAGCACCACCACCACGATGGCCGCGCGGGCGAGCTGCTTCCCCACCCGGTCCAGCTCGAGCTGCAGCGGGGTCCGCGCCGGCTTCACCTCGGCGAGCATGCGGGCGATGGCGCCCAGCTCGGTGCCGGCGCCGGTGGCCACCACCACGGCGCGGCCGCGCCCGTAGGTGGCGGCGGTGCCGCCGAACAGCATGTCGGTGCGATCGCCGATGGCGACCGGGCCGGCGGGGAGCGGCTCCTCGGTCTTCGTCACCGGCACCGACTCGCCGGTGAGCGCCGCCTCGTCCGCCTGCAGGTTGACGGCCTCGACCACCCGCGCGTCGGCGGGGATCCGGTCGCCGGCGTGGATCACGAGCAGGTCCCCCGCCACCACCTCGCGCGCCGGGACCTTCCGCTCCGCGCCGCCGCGGATCACCGTGGCGAGCGGTGCGGCCATCCGGCGGAGCGCCGCGAGCGCGTTCTCGGCCCGGTACTCCTGCACGAACCCGAGCACCACCGTGAACACCAGGATGGCGCCGATGGTGGCCGCCTCGAGGTCGTGGCCGAGGGACAGCGAGAGCGCGATCGCGACCATCAGGATCACGACCAGCACGTTCTTGAACTGGGCGGCGAGCAGCGCGAGCGCCGGGGCGCGGCGCGCGCGGGCGAGCTCGTTGGGCCCGTGCTCCTCCAGGCGGCGGGCCGCCTCCGCGGGGTCGAGGCCGGCCGGTCCGGAGCCGAGCCGCGCGAACGCGTCGGTGGCGGACAGCGCATGCCACTCCGGGACGTTCGCCATCGGGCCCCCGGCTGCCTGGGTGATCGCGCCCAGTGTACGGCGCGGGCGCCGGTCCTGCGGCGGAAACCGGGCGCGTGCGGCGGCGCGCCGCCGGGCTGCGGTGGGATGCCGCCGGGGCCGGCGCTCCGGCGGCCGCGCCGTCAGAACCGGTACGCGACCCCGAGGTCGATCTGCAGCTGCGACATCTCGGTGCGGTAGGCGGCGATGCCCTGGCCGGTGCCGCCCATGGGCGGCGGGGGCGACGCGTTCGCGCCGGAGATCGAGGCCGCCGGCGCGTACACCGCCGCAACATTCACGGTTAGTGCCTGGCCCGCGCGGACGCCGGCGCCCGCGGTGAGGTGGTGGTCCGCCACCGCCGGGAAGGCCAGGTTCTCGAAGGCCCGCGACCGGTCGAGCGGCGCCTTGCCGTAGTTCCAGCCGGCCCGGAGGTCCAGCGCGCGCACGGGCGTGACCTGCGCCCCGAGCTTGAGGACCCACTGGTCGTGCCAGCCCATGTCGAACGGGAGAGCGCCGGTGGTCGCCGGGTCGGAGGTGTAGCGGGGGAGCCCGTCGCCCAGCGTGGCGGACCAGTCGATCCACTGCACGTCGGCGGCGAGGAGCACCGCGTGCCAGGGCGCGAACGACGCGCCGACGGTCACGCTCTGCGGCTGGTCGAGGGCGAGCCGGTCGGTGCCGCCGGGGATGGTGCTGCCCGGCGAGAACGGATCGGGCCGCGCGGGGACGTGGAACGAGAAGTCCTGGAACGAGCTGCGCGACTCCCAGGCGGCGCCGAGGCTCACCCCACCCGCCAGCGTCCACCGCAGGCCCACCGTGGCGCCGAGGCCGAGCGCGGTCGCGGTGTCGTGCTTCGCCTGACCGGCGCCGCTCGCCACGTCGTACTCCATCTGCGCCAGCATCAGGTTGGCGGTGACGCCGATCGAGAGCGGGCGGGGCAGGGCGACGGGGCTGCGGTTCGGCACGGGGACCTCCGGGTCGGGCGGCGGCGTGGGGCCTGGGACGCGATAACGGACGATGAGCCGTAATAGCGGACAGCGGGGCGATGGGTGCGCCTCCGCCCGCCTGGCGCGCGCGGGCGGCGGCGGTCGAGCGCTCAGCCGGTGATGCGCCGGATCACCGCGCCGTCGGCGGCGACCTCGACGGCGAGCGGGACCACCGCGACGCCGTACTTCCGCGCGAGGTCGGGCCGCCGGGCGACGTCGACGAGCACCGGGCCGTGCCGCTCGCCGGCGAGGCGCCGCGCCAGCTCCTGGCAGTCCGAGCACAGCGGGTGCGTGAACTGGACCACCGCGCCCTGGCCGGCCGGCACCCCGAGCTCGGCGAGGTCCACGCGCTCCACGGTGCGGCCCCGGATGCCGCGGAGCCGGGCGCCCGCCCGGTACAGCGCGCAGCCCGTGCAGAAGCCCGTCGCCGCAGAAACGAGCGCGAGCGCGGCCACCGCGCCCCCCAGCGCCCTCCCGAGCGCGGGCGCGCCGACGAGCGTCGCCGCGGTCGCGGTCCACAGGAACACCGCCCCGACCTGGTTCGCGAAGCGCGGCGGCCGGCTGTCCTCCAGCGGACCCTCGCCGAGCCGGGGCTGAACCACCTCGAAGTAGAACACGCAGGGGAGGCACCAGCGGCGGCCCAGCGCGAGGCCGAGGGTGAGCTGCAGCGCGGGCAGCGCGAACAGCGCCCACCCGCCGGTGAGCGTTCCCGCGAGCGCCAGCGCGCCGATGACCGCCTGGTTGAAGCGGGGCGCCCGCGCGTCGATGACGGCGAGGTCGCGGTAGGGATCGGCGGCGCGGGCGGGCATGCGGCGGGCTCCTCGGCTGGGCTGGAGAGGCGTCTCATATAACGGACGGACCGTCCGCCGCAACCAGACCCGCGCGGCAGGACCCTGCGGGCGTGTGCGGAGGCGGCGGAGCGCCTGCGTCCGGTATCGCGGAGTGTGCGGCGAGCAGCGGCGGAGGGCGGGTGGGGCGCCCGCCCCGGCGGCTGCGCCCCGCGGCTGGGGTACGATGCCGGCATGAGCGCGCCCGCGTCCGCCCCCGTCCTGCTCGGCTACGGCACCCGCCCGCTCCCGTTCCCGGCCGGCGTGCCGGCGCGCGTGCTCGCCGCCCCGCCCGCGCCGGCGGTGGCCGACCTGCCCGCCGCGCTGGACGCGGCGCTCGCGCACCCCGAGGGCGCCCGGCCGCTGCCGGAGGTGGCCGGCCCGCGCACGCGCGTGCTGGTGATCGTGAGCGACGCCTCCCGCGACGAGCCGCGCGCCGAGCTGTTCGCGGCGGTGCGGCGCGCGCTCGCGGTGGTCCCCGACGACCACCTCACGCTCGCGGTCGCGAACGGCACGCACGGGCCCGGGCCGCTCGAGGCGCTCGGGCTGCCGGACGAGGTGCTCCGGCGGCACCGCGTGGTGAACCACGACGCGCGCGACGAGGCCTCGATGGTGGAGATGGGCCGGACCAGCCGCGGCACGCGCCTGCGGGTGAACCGGTGCGTGGCCGAGAGCGACCTCGTCGTCACCACCGGCCGGGTGAAGCCGCACTACTTCGCCGGCTGGGGCGGCGGCGCGAAGGGCATCTTCCCCGGGCTCGGGCACGACGACGACATCCGGCAGAACCACAAGCTCAAGGCCGATCCCGCCTCGAGCCTGGGCCGCGCCGACGGCAACCCGTGCCGCGAGGACCTGGAGGAGGCGGTCCGGCGGCTCGGGCGCGACACGTACATGCTGAACGTGGTGGAGGCGGGCGGGGTGGTGATGGGCGCGGTGGCGGGCGACGTGGTCTACGCGCACCGCGCCGGCGTGCGCATGGCGCGCCCGTGGTGCGAGGTCGCCGCCGAGCCGGCCGACGTGGTGGTGGTCTCGGCGCCGCTGCCGGTCTCCGGCAGCCTGTACCAGGCCTCGAAGCTGGTCCCGCCGGCGGGGATGCTGCTGCGGGAGGGCGGCGTGGTCGTCGTCTGCGCCGAGTGCCCCGGCGGCGTGGGGCCGCTCCGGACCGTCAACGAGGGCATCTTCCAGCTGGGCGTCCGGCGCTTCCTGCCGGAGCGGTACACGCTCTTCCTGGTCTCGGGCATGCCCGAGGCCACCGTCCGCGAAACGTACGCGACGTTCGCCCCCTCGCTGGACGCGGCGCTCGCGAGCGCGCGGGAGCTCGTCGGCAAGGCCGAGCCGGACGTCCTCGTCCTTCCGGACGCCGGCGACCTCGTCCCGCGGCGGCGCTGATCGCGTCGCGGGCGCGTGGTAATCTCGCGCTCCCGTGACCGACGAACCCATCCCGCAAGGCGGAAAGCTCTCCTCGTTCCGGCAGGTCCCCCGCACCGGCGTCATCTACGCCACCGCGGAGGCGACCAAGCTCGGCTTCTCGATGCAGGATCCGGACTGGTGCAACCTCGGGCAGGGGCAGCCCGAGACCGGTCCGCTGCCCGGCGCGCCCGACCGCGTCCACTCCGTCGCCGTGTCGGTGGACGACCAGGAGTACGCGCCGGTGGCCGGCCTGTGGGAGCTGCGCGAGGAGGTGGCCGGCCTCTACAACCGGCTGTACCGCCGCGGCCTGCCCTCGCAGTACAAGGCCGAGAACGTCTCCATCTCCGGCGGCGGCCGCACCTCGCTCACCCGCGCCGCGGCGAGCCTCGGGCGCGTGAACATGGGCCACTTCCTGCCCGACTACACCGCCTACGAGGAGCTGCTGGACCTGTTCCGCACCTTCACGCCCATCCCCATCCTGCTGGAGGGCGAGCGCGGGTACGCGTTCACGGTGGACGACCTGCGCCGCGAGGTGACCGGCCGCGGGCTCTCGGCGCTGCTCCTCTCCAACCCCTGCAACCCCACCGGCAAGCTGGTGCAGGGCGACGAGCTGGCGCGCTGGGTCGAGCTGGCGCGCGAGCTCGAGTGCGCCATGCTCATGGACGAGTTCTACTCGCACTACGTCTGGACGGCGCCGCCGGGCCGGCTGCCGGTGGAGAGCGCGGCGCGGTACGTCGAGGACGTGGACCGCGATCCGATCGTGCTGTTCGACGGGCTCACCAAGAACTGGCGCTACCCGGGCTGGCGCGTCACCTGGACGGTCGGGCCGCGCAAGGTCATCGACGCGGTGGCGAGCGCCGGCTCGTTCCTGGACGGCGGCGGCTCGAAGCCGCTCCAGCGCGCGGCCATCCCGCTGCTCGCCGAGGAGGCGGTGCGCCAGGAGACCGAGGCCATCCACCGCACCTTCGGCGAGAAGCGCCGCCACATGCTCGACGCGCTCGAGACCATGGGCGTCCGCATCGACCGCGCGCCGGACGGCACCTTCTACTGCTGGGGCAACCTCGCCAACCTGCCCGCGCCGCTCAACGACGGCATGGGCTTCTTCCGCGAGGCGCTGCGACGCAAGGTGATCGTGGTCCCCGGCGAGTTCTTCGACGTGAACCCCGGCAAGCGCCGCGCCCGCCACGTCGCCCGCTTCCGCTCCTACGTGCGCTTCTCCTTCGGCCCCTCGCTGGAGACGCTGGAGAAGGCCTTCGAGCGGCTCGCGGCGATGATCCAGGAGCGGTCGTCGGTGACCGCGTCGGTGGGGTAGGGCGCCGGCCGAGGCATGAGCGGGGGCTAGTGGCGGTGCCCGTGATCGTGCCCGTGACCGTGGCCGTGGGCATGGTCATGGGCGTGATCGTGCGGGTGCGCGTGGGTCGTCCCGTCCGCGTGCGTGTGCTCGTGACCGTGGTCGTGCCCGTGGGTGTGCGTCCGCGGCTGCGCCGGCTTCACGATGGGCCGCCGCAGCTCCTCCAGCCACGCGATCCACCGGTCCATGCCCTCGCCGGTGCGGGCGGACAGCTCGATCACCTTCGCGGTCGGCATGACGTGCGCGATGGCGTCGCGGAGCTTCGGGAGGTCCACGTCGAGGTGCGGGACGAGGTCCACCTTGGTGACGAGCACCAGGTCCGCCGCCTTGAACATGACCGGGTACTTGAGCGGCTTGTCCTCGCCCTCGGTCACCGAGAGCACCACCACGTTCGCCGCCTGGCCCAGGTCGTAGATGGCCGGGCACACCAGGTTGCCGACGTTCTCGATGAAGAACACGTCGGTGTCGCGCCAGGGGAAGTCGTGGAGGCTGCGGTGCACCAGCTCGGCGTCGAGGTGGCAGGCCTGGCCGGTGGTGATGGCCTTCGACGGGATGCCGGCCTTCTCCAGCCGGCGCGCGTCGTTGTCGGTGGCGAGGTCGGCCGAGACCGCGCCGAGGCGCCAGCCCTTCGCGGCCGCCGCCTTCGCGGTCGCCTCGAGCACGCCGGTCTTGCCGGCGCCGGGCGAGCCCATGATGTTGAGGGCGAGGACGCCGGCCTCGAGGAAGTGCTCGCGGTTGTGGCGGGCGGCGCGGTCGTTGCCGGCCAGGATCTTCTCGTGCAGCTCCACCGGGACGAGCTCGGGATCGCCGCAGCCGCAGGTCGTGCACATCAGGGCACCTCCATGTCGATGCTGTCGAGGGTGAGCGCGTCCGAGCCCTCGTCGAGGCGGGCCGGGACGTCGCAGGTCGGGCAGCGCAGCACCGCGCCGCGGGCGATGGGGGCGCGGCAGGCCGGGCAGGACCAGCGCGCCTCCAGGCGCTTCAGGGTGAGGGGCGTCTCGGCGCACAGGCTGCCGGCGCGGAACGTCTCGTAGGCGGTGCGGAACAGCTCCGGGTCCACGCCGGAGAGCTCGCCCACGCTCACGGTGAGCCCGCGGACCGCGACCGCCTCGCGGCGCCGCGCCTCCTGCTCCACGCGCCTGACCAGCGCCTCCACCAGGGAATACTCGTGCATGCGGCTCGCCTGCCTAGCAGATGCGCGGCAGGAGCTCCCCCTCGGGCTCGGCCAGCATGCGCTTGCCGAAGCCGGTGTCGAGGATCACCGCGCCGGGCCGCTCGGCGATGGCCCGCGCGAACACGGTGGCGCGCGCGCCGAGCGGGTGCGCGCGGAGCGCGGCCAGCACCTTGTCGGCCGAGCGGGCCCGCACGCCGATCACCGCCTTGCCCTCGTTCGCGACGAGCAGCGGGTCGATGCCGATCATCTCGCCGGCGGCCCGCACCTCGTCGTTGATCGGCAGCGACGGCTCGTCCACCACGATGCCGACGCCGCCCTTCGCGGCCATCTCGTGCAGCACGCCCGCCACGCCGCCGCGGGTCGGGTCCTTCATCGCGACCACGTCCTCGCCGCCGGCGGCGAGCGCCGCGCGGACCAGCCCGTTGATGGGCGCGACGTCGGAGCGGAGGTCGCCCTCCAGCCGCAGGTCGTGCCGCCGGGCCATCACCGCCATGCCGTGATCGCCGATCGAGCCGGTGACGACGAGCACGTCGCCGGCCCGCAGCCCGGCGTCCGAGACCACCCGGTCGGCCAGCGCCACGCCGGTGGTGTTGAGCACGATGCCGTCCACCTGGCCCTTGCCCATCACCTTGGTGTCGCCGGTGACGATGGGCGCGCCGGCCTCCTTCGCCGTCTCGCGCATCGAGGCCACCACCCGCTCCAGGTCGGCGCGCGGGAAGCCCTCCTCCAGGATCACCGCGCAGGTCAACCCCACCGGCTCGGTGGCGCCCATCATGGCGAGGTCGTTCACCGTGCCCGAGACGCTGATCCGGCCGATGTCGCCGCCCGGGAAGAAGATGGGGTGCACCACGTGCGAGTCGGTGGTGATCACCAGCCAGCGGTCGCCCACGCGGATCGCCGCGCCGTCGTCCAGCGCCGAGAGCCCGATGCCGTCCACCGGCGAGGCCAGCGAGAGGAACACGTCCTCGATGAGCTGGCGCATGGCGCGCCCGCCGGAGCCGTGCTTCAGGCCGATCTTCTGCTGCACCTTCGTGTCCATGGGTCTCCGCGCCTTCCTAGCCGACCTTGCGCAGATCGGGCACGCCGCCGTACGTGTGCCAGATCCGGCACTGCCCCTCCGACGACACCATGCACGCGCCCACCGGCGACTCCGGGACGCAGGTGGTGCCGAACAGCGCGCAGTGCTCCGGGGTGGCGAGGCCGAGCATGATCCGGCCGCAGATGCACCCCTTCGCCTCCTCCTCCGCCGCCGCGTCGCGCACGCCCGCCGTGTCGATGCGGAAGCGGTTGCGGGCGTCGAGCGCGGCCAGCTCGGGCACGAGCTCGAGGTTGCCGCCCGGGACGTCGGCGATGCCGCGCCATCGGCCGGTCACGGTGCGGAACGCCCGCCACAGCGAGCGCTGCGCGGGGAGGTTGCCCTCCTTCGTCACGCAGCGCGGGTAGACGTTCGCCACCTCCGGCCGCCGCTCGCGGATGAGCTCGGTGAGCTTCACCAGCGCGGCCAGGATGTCGAGCGGCTCGAAGCCGGCCACCACCACCGGCGCGCCGGTGCGGGCCGCGAACGGCTCGAAGATGGCCCAGCCGGTGATGATCGCGGCGTGGCCGGCCGCGACGTAGCCCTCGATGTGCGTCTCCTTCGACGCGGCCACGATCTCCATCGCCGCCGGCACGTACTTGTGCACCGAGAGGATGGAGAAGTTCGGGGGCGGCGAGGCGAGCGCCACCGCCGCGGTCGCCACCGCGGTGGTCTCGAAGCCGCTCGCCAGGAACACCACCTGCTCCTCGGGGTGCGCCTGGGCGAGCTCGACCGCCTGCGAGATCGAGTAGACCACCTCGACCTTGCCGCCGTCGGCCTGCGCGTCGGCGAGCGAGCGCGCGGTGCCGGGGAGGCGGAGCATGTCACCGTAGGTGCACACGCGCACGCCCTGCATGGCGAGCGCGACCGCCTCGTCCACCTCCGGGCCGTCCGTGACGCACACCGGGCAGCCCGGGCCCATGATGAGCTCCAGGCCGGGCGGGAGCACCGCGCGCAGGCCGAAGCGGGCGATGGCCTGCTCGTGGCTGCCGCACACGTGCATCACCGACACCTCGCGGCCGATGGCGTCCATGTTGTGGCGGAGCGCCTCGGCGAGCGCGCGGGCGCGGGCCGGATCGCGGAACTTGAGCTGCCGGAAGAGATCCTCGTTCGACATCGCCGGCCCTCCTACTTCTGGTCCTTCCCGGCGGCCATCTCGCCCCGGACGTCGGCGGCCATGAGGTCCTCCTTCGCGCCGGAGACCTCCAGGATCTGGTCGAACAGCGCCAGCGTCTCCTGGACCTCCTCGGGCGGGATGCGCCGGATGGCGAAGCCCACGTGGTTGAGCACGTAGTCGCCCACCTGCACCGGCTCGTCCACGATGTCGAGGCGGAGCGACTTGCGCACGCCGAAGAAGTCCACCGTGGCGTCGAGCCCGTCGATGGCGATGACCTTCCCTGGAACCCCGAGGCACATGTCTTCCGTCTCCTCCACCGGCCGGCGCTAGGCGCGGGCCACCGCGTCGGCGACCACCGCCTGGCCGAGCGCGATCCCGCCGTCGCCGGGCGGCACCTCGCCGTGCTGGTATACCGCGAACTCTCCCTCCAGCCGCGCGCGGATCGCCTCCGCGAGCCGCGCGTTCTGGAAGCAGCCGCCGGTCAGCACCACCGGCAGCCGCCCGGCCCGGCGCGCCGCCCGCCGGACCTGCTCGGCGCCGGCCGCGGCGAGCGCCGCGTGGAAGCGCGCCGAGATCTCCCCGGCCGGCCGGGCCGCCAGGACGTCCGCCGCGAGCGCGCGCCACAGCGGGCGCAGGTCGAGCGCCTCCACCGGCCCGGACGCGTCGAGGTCGAACGGGTAGGGCGGCGCCTCGTGGCCGTGCGCGGCCGCGTCGAGCGCGAGCGCGAGCTGCCCCTCGAAGCGCGCCGACGGGCGGCACAGCGCGAGCGCGCCGGCGGCGTCGAAGGCGCGCCCGGCCCCGTGGGCGGGCGGCGCGTTCAGGCCGGCGGCGAGCATGCGGCCGACCACCTCCAGCTCCCGCGCCGGCACCCCCGCGAACAGGGGGAGGCGGTCGAGCGGGGCGTCCTCGCCGAACGCGTCGAGCAGCGCCGCGAGCGCGATGCGCCAGGGATCGCGGATGGCGCGGTCGCCGCCCGCCAGCGCCACCGGCCGGAAGGTGGCGAGCCGCTCGAAGCGCGCCGCCTCGGCGAGCAGGAGCTCCCCGCCCCAGGACGCGCCGTCGGCGCCGAGCCCGGTGCCGTCCCAGCACAGCGCCAGGACCGGGCCCTCGAGGCCGTGCTCGGCCATGCAGGCGGCGGCGTGCGCGTGGTGGTGCTGGACCTCGACGAGCGGCAGCGAGGCCGCCTTGGCCCGCTCGCGCGCCCAGCGCGTGGAGAGGTAGAGCGGGTGGAGGTCGCAGGCGAGCAGCTCGGGGCGGAAGGCGAGGAACGCCTCCAGCCGCGCCACCGCCGCCTCGAACGCGCCGTAGGTCTCGAGGCCGTCGAGGTCGCCCACGTGCGGGCCCAGGGTGGCCTCGTCGCCCCGCGCCAGGCAGCAGGCGTTCTTGAGCTGCGCGCCCGCCGCCAGCACCGGGCGGGCGAAGCGCCGGGCGGTGCGCACCGGGCGCGGCACGAACCCGCGGCTGCGGCGCATGACCAAGGGCCGCCCCGCCACCACCCGCGCCACCGAGTCGTCGCAGCGCGAGGCGATGGGCCGGTCGTGGACCAGGAACAGGTCGGCGATGCCGCCGAGCCGCGCCAGCGCGTCCTCGTCCTCGAAGGCGATGGGCTCGTCGGAGAGGTTCGCGCTCGTCATCACCAGCGGCACGCCGGCGTCGGCGAGCAGCAGGTGGTGGAGCGGCGCGTACGCCAGCATGAGCCCGACGATGGGGCTGCCGGGCGCGAGCTCCGGGGCGAGCGCCGCGCCGGGCCGCCGGCGGCAGAGCACGATGGGACGCTCGGGGGCGGCGAGCAGCGCCGCCTCGTCCGGCGAGAGCTCGGCGAGCGCCCGCGCGGCCCCGAGGTCCGCCACCATGACCGCGAGCGGCTTCTCCTCGCGGCGCTTCCGCTCGCGCAGCGTCCGCACCGCGGCGGGCGCGCTCGCGTCGCACGCGAGGTGGTACCCGCCGAGCCCCTTCACCGCGGCGACGCCGCCGGAGCGCAGGAGCGCGGCGCAGTCGCGGATCGGGTCGGCGGAGGGGCGCGGCGCGCCGGCGGCGTCCCGCAGCGCGACGCGCGGGCCGCACACGGGGCACGCGTTCGGCTGCGCGTGGAAGCGCCGGTCGAGCGGGTCGCCGTACTCGCGCGCGCAGGCCGGGCACATCCGGAAGCCGGCCATGGTGGTGGCGGGCCGGTCGTAGGGGACGCCCAGCGCGATGGTGAAGCGCGGGCCGCAGGCGGTGCAGTTCGTGAAGGGGTAGCGGTGGCGGCGATCGGCGGGGTCGCGCAGCTCGTCGAGGCACTCGGGGCAGGTGGCGAGGTCCGGCGGGATGGCCACCCGCCGCTCGGCCGCCCCGCCGCTCTCCACGATCTCGAAGCGCGCCGCCGGCTCGGCGGGGATGGGCTCGGCGCGCAGCGCGGCGATGGAGGCGGCGGGCGGGCGGTCGCTCACCAGGCGGGCCTGGAACGCGTCCAGCGCGGCGCGCGGGCCGAACGCCTCGATGGTCACGCCGGCCGCGTCGTTGCGGACGCGGCCGGTCACGCCGGTCTGGTGCGCCAGCCGGTAGACGAACGGCCGGAAGCCGACGCCCTGCACCGTGCCGCTCACGGCGATCCGCCGCCCCTCGCCGGAGCGATCCGGCCCGCCGTCTGTGGTCCGCTGCGTGGTCATGCGGAGCGGCGCGTGCGCCTGGGCCTTCCGTGCTGGGGCGGCGCGAGCTTACCGCCGCGCCTTTCGCCGCCGCAACGCGGGGCGGCCACCCGGTGGATCAACGTCCGTTTGCCCGGCGCGCATTCCCTGCGGCGCGCCCGGCGCTATCCGGCCCGGCCCTTCTCCCACCACAGGTCCGGCTCGGCCGGCGGGTCGCGGGGCCGCGGCGCGACGCCCAGCGCCCGCAGCTCGGACAGCACCTGCTCGACCGCCGCCGGCACCGCGGCCTGCACCGAGGGCGAGAGCGCGCAGCCGAGGTCGGTCCGCTCCGCCACCACGCCCACCAGGCGCACCGTGGCCGGGCACACGCCCATGAACTCGGCGTTCATGACCGCCTCGCGCAGCCCGGGCTCGTGCGGGCTCACCGCCAGCACCGGCGAGCGCTTCACCAGGTCCTCGCGCGAGTAGGTCCGCAGCTCGCCCGGCGCGGCGCGCGCCTTGACCGCGTCCACCAGGACGGCCGCGTCGAGGCCGGCGAAGTAGGCGGTGAGGTCGAGGCCGGGCGTGCCGGCGTCCACCACCTCGACGCCCGGCAGCTCCCAGCGGGCCTCCAGCACCTTCACCACGTACGGCCCGACGGCGTCGTCGCCGGTGAGCACGTTGCCGATGCCGAAGACCGCGATGCGCGCCACCCGAGCCTCCTCCCCGCCGCGGCGGGGCTCCCGAAAAGGCCGATCCCGTCCCCGGCGGTCGAGGACGGGATCGGATGTACCACCCGACGCGGGCTACAGCACCTTCACCCGGGCGATCTCGTCACCCTCGGCGTCCACGGTGTGGATGGCGCAGGCGAGGCACGGGTCGAACGAGTGGATGGTGCGGAGCGCCTCGAGCGGCAGCTTCGGGTCGGCGATGGGGTTGCCGACGAGCGACTTCTCGTAGGGGCCCAGGGCGCCGCTCGCGTCGCGCGGGCCGGCGTTCCAGGTCGAGGGCACGACGCACTGGTAGTTCTTCAGCTTCATGCCCTTCTTGTCGGCCTCGATCACGCACCAGTGCGAGAGCGTGCCGCGCGGCGCCTCGTGGAAGCCGACGCCCTTGTAGATGCCGGGCTTCAGGTTCGCCATCGGGTCCACCCAGATGCGCGTGTCGCCCTTGCCGATGTTCTCGACCAGGAGCTTCCACTGCTTCTGGGCCATCTCGGCCATCATGGCCGCGCGGATGGCGCGGGCCGCGTGACGGCCGAGCGTCGAGTGGAGGTGCGCCGGGGTGAGGTCGATCTTGTGGATCGCCTTCACCGCGCCGATGGCCGCGGTGGCCCACCGGGTGGTGGGCTCGTGGCCGGAGGCGAGGCCCACCAGCACGCAGGCGAGCGGCCCGACCTGCACCGGCTTGCCCTCGAGGCGCGGCGCCTTCACCCAGGTGTAGCGGTCGGGCGCGGGCGTCTCGTGCTTCCACTCACCGGCGAACTTCGGCTTGTCGTCCTCCTCCCACGGGCCCTTGGCCCAGGCGCCGTCGTAGTGGGCGTGCGCGATCGACTCCGTCACGTTCTGCTTCAGGTAGTCGTCGTTCCAGCCCGCCAGCTTGTGCGCCAGCTCGAGCTTGCCGTTCCAGAGCACGCCGCCCGGGATGTCGAACTTCGACATCTTCTCGTCCAGCGGGAGCTCGGGCACCGAGAGGTAGTTCGTCACGCCGGCGCCGTACTTGAACCAGTCCGGGTAGAAGCCGCCGATGGCGGCCACGTCGGGCAGGTAGCACTGCTGCACGAAGGTGGCGACCTCGTCGATGAGGGTCTTCACCTGGTACAGCTTCTCCATGTTCAGCGCGGCCGGGCTGTCCAGGTTGATGGCGTTGGCCACGCCGCCCACCGCCAGGTTCTGGATGTTCGGCGTCTTCGAGCCGAGGATCGCCACCGCCATGTTGGCCTTGCGCTGGATCTCCAGCGCCTGGAGGTAGTGCGCGACCGCGAGCAGGTTCACCTCCGGCGAGAGCTTCATCGCCGGGTGGCCCCAGTAGCCGTTGGTGAAGATGCCCATCTGGCCGGCCTTCACGAAGCCCTCGAGGCGCGCCTTCACCGCCGCGAGCTCGTGCTTCGAGTTGCCCGGCCAGCTGGAGATCGACTCGGCGAGCTGCGCCGCCTTCACCGGGTCGGCCTTCAGGGCGCTGGTCACGTCCACCCAGTCCAGCGCGGACAGCTGGTAGAAGTGGACGATGTGATCGTGCAGCGTGTGCGCCGTGACGATCAGGTTGCGGATGAGCTGCGCGTTCAGCGGGATCTCGAGGCCGAGCGCGTTCTCCACGCTGCGCACCGAGGCGATCGCGTGCACGGTGGTGCACACGCCGCAGATGCGCTGGGTGAAGATCCAGGCGTCGCGGGGATCGCGGCCCTGGAGGATGGTCTCGATGCCGCGCCACATGGTGCCCGAGGACCATGCGTTCTTGACCGCGCCCCCGTCGACCTCGACGTCGATGCGGAGGTGACCCTCGATGCGCGTGACCGGGTCGATGGTGATGAGCTTGCTCATTTAGGCACCCCTCAGTGGCCGGAAGCGGCCCGGACCTCGCCGCGGCCGATCGTGGACTTCTTCCCCTGGTCGACGACGACGACGGGGAACAGACGGGAGATGAAGACGAAGATGGCCATGCCGATGGCGGCCATGCCGATGGTGACGACCGTCTCGCCGACGGACGGGAAGTAGTCCCACCCCGCGGCGATGGACTTGCCGTCGGCGGTCCAGCCGGCCGGCCGGTACATGGTCATGTACGTGTCGGCGCGGTAGACGGCGCCGGCGAGCACGGCCAGGAGCGCGGCGCCGAACAGCTTGCCGCGGTTCCGCTGCACGCCGGGCATGACGAACATGACGGCCGGCGCGATGAACAGCGCCATCTCCACCAGGAACAGGAAGGTGGGGAAGTCGGCGCCGAGGAACCTGAGCTTGCCGTGCAGCACGATGTCGCCGAGGCGGAGCACCACGTACAGCAGCAGGAAGCCCGCGTTCACCTTCGACATGCTGGCGAACAGCGCCTGGTCCTGCTTCGCGTTCCAGTTCAGCCGCAGGATGTTCACCAGCACCACCACCGCGCCGTAGCCCATCGACAGGCAGGACACGAGGAAGAGCGTGGGGAGCAGCGCGGTGTGCCAGAACGGGTGGAGCTTCGGGCCGGCGATGAGGTACAGGCCGCCCAGCGAGCTCTGGTGCATGGTGGGGAGCAGGATGGCGAGCGCGATGATGTACGGCATCGCCTTCGCCATGCGCGCGCCCCAGCGCTTCCCGATGGCGGACCACCTGGGTGACTTGCTCTGGGCGGCGCCGTCGAAGATCGCCGGCAGCACCTCGATCCAGAGGACCATCACGTACATCATCACGCAGACCGCGACCTCGAGGAGCGCGGAGCTGAGGTTCCACCACGGGACGATGGGCAGCGTCACCGCGTTCCAGTAGCGGCCCAGCGCGATCATGATCGAGCTGCCGCCCAGCGTGTACGCGATGGCGCCGAGCAGCACCGCCGGCCGCACCAGGCCGTGGTACTGGCCCTTGTTGAGCAGGTAGCAGAGGAGCCCGACGCCGTAGGCGCCGGCGCCGATGCCGGTGAAGACGACGACGTTGATCGGCTCCCAGATGCCCCAGGTGAAGCCGTCGGTCATGTTGGAGACCGAGCCGATCCCCGTGACGAACCGGTAGGCCATCACCAGGGCGGAGACGCCGAAGACGGCGAGCAGGACCTTCATGAGGGGGTCGAAGAGCTTGCCCCCGATGGCCTGCGGGTGGTCGTGGCCGCTCATCGCTTGCCCTCCTCGCCGTGCTCGGCGGCCTCTTCCTTCTTCTTGTTGCGGTTGATGACGAAGGCCATCGCCGCGTACAGCGCGATCGGCGTCACGCCGTACAGGTACGGCGCGTGCGAGACGCTCTCCGAGAACTCCGCCTGCGAGCGCTCGGGGAGGTCGGGGAGGCCGAGGTCGTGGAACTGCACCCCGGCGGCGGCGAGGTACAGCACCTGCGTGCCGCCGCCGTCGTGCTCGCCGTAGACGTGCGGGTTGTAGCGCTGCGGGTCGGCGGCGACGCGCCGCTTCGCCTCGGCGAGCAGATCCTTGCGGTAGCCGAAGATCACCGCCTCGCGCGGGCAGACCTCGCAGCAGGCGGGGTTCGCGACCGCGAGCGGGCCGGACTTCTGCTCGTCGCGGCGGTGCCGGCACAGCTCGCACTTCACGATGGCGGGGAACGCCTCGAACCACTCGAACTTCGGGACGTTGAAGGCGCAGCCGATCTGGCAATAGCGGCAGCCGACGCAGGTCCACTTGTCCCAGAGGACGATGCCGGTGCCCTTCTTCTCGCCCTTGAAGTCGCGCTTCCCCTCGCCCTCCTTGTGCAGCGCGCCCAGCATGCAGACGGACACGCAGGAGGGATCCACGCAGTGCATGCACTGCTGCTTCATGTAGTGCTGCGTGTCGCCGGCGGGGAACGCCTTGATGACGTTCTTGGTGGTGCTGTTCAGGTCGTTCGGCGCGTCGTAGACGCCGCCGTTCGCCTCCACCTTGTCCTCGGGGAGCTTGTTCGACACCTTGCAGGCGCTCTGGCAGGCGCGGCAGCCCACGCACAGCGTCGAGTCGAACAGCATGCCCACCGCGTCGGGGAGCGGCTCGATCTCGTGCCGGGCCTCCGCCGTGGCCGGGATGGCGACGGCGGCTCCCGCGGCGACCGCTCCCTTGAGCAGGTCTCGTCGAGAGATGGTCATCGCCGCTACTCCTTCCCGTCTGCGTCGTCGGCGGCCGCCATCTTCCGGGAGGCCACCACGCCCGCGCCGACCAGGGCGCCGATCACCGCGCCGCCCAGGCCGACCGCGACCGGGCTGCCGCCCACCACGCCGTGCTCGGGGTGGATGGCCGGGTAGGCCATCGGGGCGGTGGGGTGCTCGATGGGCAGGTTCTGGTTGATGGGCACGTTGAAGACGATGCCCTGCTCGGTGCAGCCGACGCACGGGTGGCCGATGCCGATGGGCCACGCGCCCGGCACCTCGCAGAACGAGAGGAGCGAGCAGTTGGCGTGCGTCTGCGGTCCCTTGCAGCCGATCTTGTAGAGGCACCAGCCGTTGCGGTGGCCCTCGTCGCCGTAGGCCTGCGCGAAGCGGCCGGCGTCGAAGTGCGGGCGCCGCGGGCAGTCCTCGTGGATCACGCGGCCGTAGGCGAACGCGGGGCGGCCCTTCTCGTCCAGCTTGGGCAGCGTCCCGAACGTCGCGAACTGCAGCACGGTGCCGAGGAGGTTGTACGGGTTCGCCGGGCAGCCGGGGAGCGTCACCACCGGCTTGTTGATCCCCTTCTCCTTCAGGATCTCCGGCGCGCCCACCGCCTGCGTCGGGTTCGGCGCCGCCGACGGCACGCCGCCCCAGCTCGCGCAGGAGCCGATGCAGATCACCGCCGCGGCCTTCTCGGCGCACTCGACCAGCGACTGCACCGCGGTCTTGCCGCCGACCATGCAGTAGATGCCGTCGTCCTTCTTCGGGATCGCGCCCTCGACCACGAGCACGTAGCCGCCCGCCTTCTTCGCGGACTCGAGCGCCTCCTCGATCTGCTTGCCCGCCGCGGCGAACAGCGTCTCGTGGTAGTCCACCGAGATCAGGTCGAGCACCAGCGCGCCGACGTCCGGGTGGCTGGTCCGCAGGAGCGACTCGGTGCAGCCGGTGCACTCCTGGAAGTGGAGCCAGACGACCGACGGCTTCTTCTTGCCGACGTTCTCCGCCATCTTCTCGCCGGCCCAAGCGGGCAGGCCGACGGCGGCGGCAGCGACGCTGCACACCTTGATGAAGTCACGGCGAGAGACGCCCTTGGTCTCCGGGCCGCTGATCATCTGGGAGCCGATATTGTCCATTCCGTCCTCCGGGTGCGCGCGAGACTATCGCCCCGGATTGGAATTGCAACGCGGCAAAATTGCGGAACGAGACGGGATTCCCGGCGGCGCACGATTTGCGGACGGGCCGGTGGGACGAAGGACCGCAGGCGCGCCGGCGCGCACCGAGCGGACGCGTCCAGAATTGACCAGCGTCAACGCCGACCCGGACAGAAGCGCACGGAGACCCCGAAAAATGGCATTTCTGGACTCCGCGACGCAACATTGACCGCTCCGGTCCGATACAAAAATTTGCGCGCGCTCCGGGATCGCAAAAAAAATCCGGCCATCGCCCCCGCGGCCGAGCGGATCCGGGGCGCAGGACCGGATCGCCGCGCACCGGGAGTGCGGGACCGGCCGGGGAGCCCGGAAAGCGTGAATTGACCATCCGTGAGCACGCGAAGCGCCAATTCCGTGGCGCGGGAAATGCCGGGACGCGGCGCGCGCCGCGCGATCAGCCC
>NZ_BAZG01000020.1 GCF_000964525.1 Anaeromyxobacter sp. PSR-1 | reverse complement strand
CGATCCCGCGCGCGCCACCAATGCGGCGGCGCCGCCGTACGGCACGCGCGGCGAGACGGCGGTCACCGCGATCGCGGTCGGCGCGCACCAGAAGCACCTGTTCGCGAGCCTCTCGTCGCCGCTCGCCTGCGGCGAGTGCCACGCGGTGCCCACCTCGACCACGCACGCGGACGGCACCGTGCAGCTGCAGTTCGGGGCGCTGTCGCGCACCGGCGGCCGCACGCCGGCCTGGGACCACACCGCCGCCACCTGCGCGTCCACCTACTGCCACGGCTCCATCGCGGGCGCGGCCGCCCCGGCGCCGACCTGGACCTCGACGGCCGGCACCACCTGCGCCTCCTGCCACCTGCCGCAGAGCGGGAGCGGAACGTCCGCTTACTCCGGGCGCCACTTCCTGCACGTCTCCAGCCGCTCGATCTCGTGCGCGACCTGCCACGGGACCGGGTACACTGCGAGCGCCGTCGCGCCGGCCACCCACGTGGACGGCACGCGGCAGCTGCAGCCCATCGTCGGCTGGAACGCGGCCTCCCGGAGCTGTGCGCCGGGGTGCCACGGCGGCGAGACCTGGTAGCGGACCGGCGGTCGCGCTGCCGGCACGCGCCGTGCCCGAGGGCACACGTCACCCGACCCGCGCCTCCTGCGGTCGGGTGACGCGTCCCTTGCGCACGGTCAAGCCACCGGCCCGCCGACGAGGGCATTCTGGCGCCGCGCGCCGGCCCATCCGGGCGCGGCCACGGACCGAGGACCCTCCCGAATGCGCTCCGCTCGAATCACCCCGCTCGTCCTTTCCCTCGCCCTGCTCGCCGCCTGCTCGGCCCGCAAGGTGGAGGAGGCCGCCGAGGCGGGCACCACCTGCACGCGCTGCCACGGCGGCGTGGACAACCTCACCGGCGCGCCCCCGCGCGACGCCCACGGCAGCCTGACCGGCCCGAAGGTCGGTGCGCACACCGCGCACCTCGACGCCGGCGTCGCCTGCGAGACGTGCCACAAGGTGCCGTCCTCGGTGGACGACCCGGACCACATCGGCCCCGGCTCCATCAAGGTCCGGTTCGGCCAGGCCGCGAAGCTGGACGGCGCGAGCCCGACCTACGCCGCCGGCACCGGCACGCTCGGCGGCACCTGCTCGAGCACGTACTGCCACGGCAGCACGCTGTTCGCGGGCGGCACCACGCCGAACCCGTCGTGGAACCAGCCGAAGCCCAGCGCGGCGGAGCGCTGCCAGGCCTGCCACGGCAACCCGCCGCCGAGCCACAGCGCGCTCGCGACGAACTGCTTCCAGTGCCACTCCGACTCGGTGGACGCGAACCAGCAGATCAAGCCCGGCGGCAAGCACGTCGACGGCCACGTGGACATCGTGGCGCTGACCGCGTGCGCCGGCTGCCACGGCGATCCCGGCCGCACGCAGGACTCGCCGCTCGTCCGCGCCGCGCCGCCGGTGGACACGCAGGGCAACGTCACCGGCGCCCGCGTCGGCGCGCACCTCGCGCACCTGCGCGACGGCCCGCTCGCGAAGGCGTTCGCGTGCAGCCAGTGCCATGTGGTCCCGACCGACTCGGCCCACGCCTCGAACGGCGCGCCGGTGGTCACCTTCGGCCCGCTCGCGTCGCTGAACGCGAACCCGAGCTACGCGAGCGGCACCTGCAGCGGCGTCTACTGCCACGGCGGCGGCAACACGCCCATCGGCG
Source organism: Anaeromyxobacter sp. PSR-1 (assembly GCF_000964525.1). Lineage (GTDB taxonomy): Bacteria > Myxococcota > Myxococcia > Myxococcales > Anaeromyxobacteraceae > Anaeromyxobacter. Next base: position 40,649 of record NZ_BAZG01000020.1, on the reverse strand, counting down.
GCGGCGGCCTGAACATCGCCCCGACCTGGACGCAGGGGAGCGGCGGCGCGACCTGCGGGAGCTGCCACGCGCTCGTGCCGCCCTCGCCGCACCCGTCGGTGGATCGCAGCGGCGCGCCGCTCGCCTCGCTGCCGCAGTGCTCGCAGTGCCACCCCGGCACCGTGAACCCGGACGGCTCGATGTTCGTCGCGAACGGCCTGCACGTGAACGGCGTGGTGGACCAGAACGTCCACCCGGCCGGCTGGCTCGCACCCGCCGGCACGCAGCAGCCCCACGGGCTGGCGGCGAACTTCCACGACCCGGCGTACCCGCGCGGCCTCGACGACTGCCGGAGCTGCCACGGCGCGGACCTGGACGGCGGGCCCGGCGCCGGCGTGTCGTGCAACGCCTGCCACGCGGCGAACGGCCAGCAGACCTGGCAGACGAGCTGCACCTTCTGCCACGGCGAGCCCAACCGCGCGCAGCTCGCGGCGGCGCCGCCGGTGGACACGCAGGGCCACGTGGCGCCGTCGGAGCGCGGCGTCGGCGCGCACCAGACGCACCTGTTCGGCAAGCAGCCCACCGGCGCCATCAGCAACGGCGTCGCCTGCGGCGCCTGCCACGACGGGCAGCCCTACGCCGACATCGCGCACGTGGACGGCGCGGTCGCGGTGGCGCTCAAGACCCCGGGCGGCGCGGCCGCCGGCACGTTCGACGCCGGCGCCGGGACCTGCGCGTCCACCTACTGCCACGGCGGCTTCCGCGCCGGGAAGGCCGCCACCCCGGCCTGGACCGCCACCTCGGTGGACTGCGCGAGCTGCCACGCGTCGCAGACCGGCACGGACTTCAGCGACGCGCACCTCGTGCACGTCGGCACGTTCAAGCTGTCCTGCGGCGTCTGCCACTCCGCCGCGTACGCGCCGGGCGCCACGCCGCCCACCGCGGACAAGGCGCTGCACGTGAACGGCCAGGTGGACGTGGCCGCCTCGGTCAACTACGACCGGACCACGCACGGCTGCGCCGTCGCCTGCCACGGCCCGGAGCGCGCCTGGTACTGATCCACCAGGACGTACCGTGAAGGTCCCGAGGCCGGGGGGTGCGCCCCCCGGCCTCGCCCTTTCGGCCCTTTTCCTTGCGCCCGCGCCCCGCACCTGTCAGGTTCCGGGCGCTGCGGGCCCCTGCCCGGCCTGCCCGGAGGCCCCTTCCCATGCGCCGCGAGCACAGCGATCAGCGGATCGCGCTCTTCATCGACTTCGAGAACCTCGTCACCCGCACCGGCCTGTCGGCCGAGACGTTCGACCTCCAGCCCGCGCTCGACACGCTGCTCGAGAAGGGCAAGGTGGTGTTCCGCCGGGCCTACGCCGACTGGACGCGCTTCTCGGCCGCCACCCCGCGCCTGCACGACAAGGGCGTCGAGCTGGTGGACGTGCCCCCCTCGACCCGCGCCGGGAAGAACGGCGCCGACATGCGCCTCGTCATCGACGCGCTCGAGCTCGCCTACCTGCGCGAGCACATCGACACGTTCGTGATCGCGTCGGGCGACTCCGACTTCTGCCCGCTCGCCTACAAGCTGCGCGAGAACGACCGCACGGTCATCGGCATGGCGGTGCGGGAGGCGACCAGCCCGCTGTTCGTGAAGGCCTGCGACGAGTTCATCTACCTGCGCCCCGGCTCCCGCCGCCGCGCCGAGGGCGGCGGCAAGGAGAAGCCGGAGAAGCCCAAGGAGAAGATCGCCGCGGTCGTCCCCGAGGTCGCGCGCGAGGCCACCGCCGCCATCCTTGGGCGAGCCGCCGGGCCGGTGAACCCGTCCGCGATCAAGGCCGCCATCGTGCGCCGCCAGCCCGACTTCGACGAGCGCGAGCACGGGTTCTCGTCCTTCAACCGGATGCTGGAGGCCATGGAGGCCGAGGGCCTGCTCCGCCGCGAGCAGGGCGCCAAGGGCCAGTGGTACGTGGTCCCCGCGGCCTAGCGTCCCGCCCGCCGCCGCGCCCCGGCGCGCTCCGCCCTAGCTTCTCGGGCAGGAGGCGCCATGGCGAAGGATCGGAACCCCGACCCGCGGCGGGCCGGCGCGCAGCCGCCCTACCCGAAGCAGCAGCAGCCCACGCCCGGCAGCGAGGCCGGGATGCGCCCGCGGCCGGACTTCGGCGAGCGGAGCTATCGCGGGCACGGCCGCCTGCAGGACCGGGTCGCCATCGTCACCGGCGCCGACAGCGGCATCGGGCGCGCCGTGGCGCTCGCGTTCGCGCGCGAGGGCGCGCACGTGGTGGTGTCGTACCTGTCCGAGCACGAGGACGCCGAGGAGACGCGGCGGGTGGTGGAGGCGGCCGGGCGCACCGCGCTGCTGGTGGCCGGCGACCTCGCCGAGGACGCGCAGTGCGCGCGCGTGGTGGCGGCCGCGATCGAGCGGTTCGGAAGGCTCGACGTGCTCGTGAACAACGCCGCGTTCCAGGGGCGCGCCGTGGAGCGCTTCGAGGACCTCGACGCGGAGCGCGTCGAGCGGACGTTCCGGACCAACGTGGTGGCGATGTTCAACCTGACCCGCCACGCCCTCCCCCACCTGAAGCCCGGCGCCGCGATCGTCAACACGACGTCGATCCAGGCCTACCACCCCAACCCGCAGATCCTCGACTACGCCGCCACCAAGGGCGCCATCCGCACGTTCACGCAGGGGCTCTCGAAGGAGCTGGCCGCGCGCGGCATCCGGGTGAACGGGGTCGCGCCCGGGCCCATCTGGACGCCGCTCATCCCGCAGTCGTTCCCGGACGAGAAGGTGGAGAAGCACGGCGAGAGCGCGCCCATGGAGCGCGCCGGCCAGCCGGCCGAGGTCGCCCCGGTGTTCGTGTTCCTCGCCTCCGACGACGCGCGGTACGTGAGCGGGGAGATCGTGGGGGTGACGGGCGGGTCGCCGCTGGCGTAGGTGCGCGCGCGCCCCGCGAACGCGGGACGGAGGTGGGACCCGCGCGCGCTTGCGGCGCCACCCCCGGCGGCGCGACAGTCGTCCTCAGCGCGATGGCGACCGAACCTCGCAGAGCGTGGACGACCCGCCTCCAGGCTGCGCCGTCGGCGGCGTTCTTCGCCGCGACCTGGGCGCTGCTCGCGATCGCCGGCGCGTCGCGGATGTTCCAGGACCCGGGCACGTTCTGGCACGTGCTCACCGGCGAGCGGATCCTGACCCACGGCCTGCCGCGCGAGGACTGGCTCACCTTCACCTTCCAGGGGAAGCCCTGGATCGCGCACCAGTGGCTGGCGGAGAGCGCGATGGCGCTGCTCCATCGCCTCGGTGGCTTCGACGCGTTGCTCGTGGTGGCGAGCGCCGCGCTGGCGCTCCTGTTCACCTGGCTGTTCGCGCGGCTGGTCGCCGGCGGGGTCCAGATCCGATGGGCGGTGCTGATCTCCTCGCTCGGCATCCTCACCAGCGCCGGGAGCATCCACGTCCGCCCGCTCCTGGTCTCGATGGTGTTCTTCGGGTGGACCTTCGCCGCGATCGCCGACGTGGAGGCCGGGCGCGCCGGCCTTCGCAGGCTGTGGTGGCTCGTCCCGCTGTTCGTGCTGTGGACGAGCTGCCACGGGGCCGTCCTGGGCGGACTGGCGACGCTCGGGCTCGCGGCCGCCCTCTGGATCTCGACCTGGGCGCTCGGGCACGAGTCCCCCGTGACCGGGCCCGCCGACGCGCTCACGCTCTGCGGCGTCCTCGCCGCCGGCATGGCGGGCACGCTCCTGAACCCATACGGCGTGGAGATGATCCGGACGTGGCTGGCGATCGTGAGGTCACCGGTCATCGCCGGGTACATCCTGGAGCATGCGTCGCTGTGGAGGACGGGGTCCTGGTACGTGGTCCCACTCGCGGCCGGGTACGCCGCCGTGGCTGCCTCATGCGGCCGCGCCCGCTGGACGGCGACCTGTCTCCTGCCGCTCGTCTGGCTCGTGCTGATGCTCCAGCGCATCCGGCACGCGCCCCTCTTCGCGATCGCGGCGCTGATCGCGCTCGCCGAGCTCCTCTCGCGCAGCGGGGCCGCCGCGTGGCTGGCACGGCACGGGATCGGGATCGGGGGCGCGCGCCGCCCGGCTCCGGTCCTGGCGCGCGCCGCGTGGCTCGCGCCGGTCGCGGTGCTCGCGCTCGCCGCGCTCAACCATCACGAAGGCGGCCCGCCGCTGGCGGGGCCACAGCGCGCGCGCTGGCCGTACGCGCTCGTCCCGCAGCTCGATGCCGCCGCGCGCGACCTCGGGCCGCGCGTCCCGGTGCTGACCGACATGGTGCTGGGCGCGTTCGTCGCCTACAACGTCCCGGGCGTCCGGATCTTCGGCGACGATCGATGTGAGCTGTACGGGGACTCGTTCCTGCGCGAGTGGTACGAGGGGGACCCGGCCTTCTACGCGCGGCAGGTGGCCGAGCACGACGTGCGCCTCGCGCTGTCCGAGCGCGGCTCCCGGCTCGACGCGTACCTGCGCGGCAGCGGCTCCTGGCGCGAGGTGGCGAGCACGCCGCGCGCCTCCCTCTTCGTCAGGCCCGCCTTCGCCGGACCGGCACGCGCGCCTCGAGCGCAGCTGCCCTGAGACGGCGCGCCCATCCGGCGGGACCCGCCACGCAGCGGGCCCGTCCGGCGGCCTACCGCACGAGCATCGGGCGCAGCGGACCGGTGCCGAACCAGCCGCAGCCGATCACGCCGGCCTCGTCGTCCACCTCGTCGCACAGGAACTCGACGTCGATGTACGAGTTGCTGGCGCCGCCGCAGACCATCCGGACGAACCGGAACGTCGCGAACCCGATCACCTGGTGGGTCTGGTTGAACCGCGGCGGGCACTCGCCGTCCACCACCGGCGCCCGAACCTCGCGCGGCTGCGTGCAGGTGCCCGACCCGTCGGCGCGGCAGTAGTGGTCGAACGTCGGCTGGTTGTTCTCGGGACCGCACAGCGTCGTCGAGCCCTGCTGGCCGTTGCTGATGTTGACCAGGTCGCCCGCCTGCAGGTTCCGGCACAGCGCCCCCGAGATGATGTTGCGGTAGGTCTGCGTGTTGGCGGAGTCGAGCGAGAGCGACGAGAGCCCGGCGGTGTCGGTGCCGTCCGGGCTGAAGTGGATGCGCAGCGTCCGGCCGCAGGCGAGCTGGTAGGTGTCGGGGTCCTCGATGCCGCAGGCGAAGAACGCGAGCGGTGCATCCGGGCACGAGTCCTCGCAGGGGCCGCCGTTCACGGCCACGGCCTCGGCCGCCACGTCCATGCGGTCCGCGCCCACGAACCCGGAGAACGCCACTTCGACCGCGTTCGCGCGAGCGGCCTCGCGCCCGGCGCGCACCAGCACCGCGTTCACCCGCCGCGCGTCCTGTTCCGTGACGATCGGGCTCACCGGCGTGAACGCCGTGGCCGGATCCGCCGAGAAGGGATCCCAGTGCCCCGGGATCACGTCGCTCGTCGGGGCGATCTCCACGGGCATGGAGCGGTCGGTGATGTGCCGCTCCGTGAAGTCGCTCGCCAGGGCCCCCGGCCTCCCCGCCAGCAGCGGGGCGAGCGTCCCGTCCAGCTCGGCCGCGCCCGCCAGCGCCCCCGAGTCCACCGCGCTCTGCAGCTGCCCGCGCACCGCCCGGCTGTGCCCCACGTTCAGCGCGAGCGCGAGGAACGCGCCCAGCACCACCACCACGATGGCGACCAGGACCGCCGTGACGCCGCGCTCGCTCCGCCTCGGGTCCGGACGTGCCATGAGCGCTCCTCAGTTGCCCGGGACCGACGGCGCCGGCCGCGCCGCCGAGCCCGCCTTCTGCGGCGCGACGATCAGCAGCTGCGGCTCCTGATCCGGCTGCGCGCCCTTCGGCGCCAGGCTGTTCCGGTACGAGGCCGCGATGATCGCGGCCTCCTGGGAGTCGAGGCCGGGCGCCGGGTCCACCGGCGCGCGCGCGGGCGCGGCCCGCTGTCCGCCGAACGCGGCGCGGTACGCGACCCCGTGCGTCGGCGTGATGGTCCTGCGCGACCCGCACCCGGCGAACGCGACGGCGAGACAGACCACGGCGATCTTCGCTCCGCTCATGTCACCCTCCTCCCGCGACCGGCCCGGTCGCCACGTCCGGCGGCAGCGCGCGGCCCAGCGTCCGGGCCACGTCCGCCAGGTTCGCCCGCGCCCGCGCCAGGCCGGGGTCCAGCCGCACCGCCGCGAGGTAGGCGTCGTAGGCCGGCGCCAGCAACCCCGCCGCCTCGTACGCCACCCCGAGGTTGTTGCGCGCCTCCGCGGGCGGCTCGGCCAGGTCGAACTGCTGCGCCGCCCGCGTGAAGTCGCCCGCTCGCGCGTAGGCGAAGCCCAGGTTGGTCCGGGCCCGCCGGAGCGTGGGCTCGATCTCCACGGCCTTCCGCAGCGCCTCCAGCGCCTTGTCGTTGCGCCCGCGGGCGAACAGCGCGAACCCGTAGTCGTTCCAGTAGGACGCGTTGCGCGGCGAGAGCTCGAGCGCCCTGCGGTGGTGCCGCTCGCCCTGATCGTACCGGCCGTCCACGTCGTGGAGCACGGCGAGCGCGGCGTGCGCCGGGGCGTGGCGGCCGTCGAGCCGGATCGCCCGCTCGAAGTCTGCGCGCGCCTCCTCGTGCACCCCACGCTCACGCAGCGCCACGCCGCGGAGCGTGAGGCTCTCGGCGGAGGGGGCTGCGCTCGCGTGGTAGCGATCGAGCGCGAGCAGCGCGTCGTTCCAGGCGCGGTGCTCGATCATGGCCCTGGCCACCGCCAGCCGCGCCTCGTCCAGCGGACGGCCCGGGGACCGGGCGCCGGCGCACGCGCAGAGCGCGAGCAGCGCCACCAGGCCGGCGCGGCGGATCATCGCCCACCTCCCAGCAGCGGGAACAGGCGCTCGGCCATGTTCACCACCGCCGGCCCGAGCACCACCGCGAACACGCACGGGAGGATGCAGAGCACCAGCGGGAGCGACATCTTCACCGACACGTACGCGGCCTTCTCCTCCGCGCGGTGCATCCGGCGGATCCGGATCCCCTCGGCCTGGACGCGGAGCGCGGCCCCCACGCTGGTCCCGAACAGCTCGGTCTGCGCCAGGGTGGCCGAGAGCGACCGCAGCTCGGGGGCGCCGGTGCGCTCGGCCATGCGCCGGAACGCGGCGATGCGGGGAATGCCGGCCTTCACCTCCAGGAACACCAGGCGCAGCTCCTTCGAGAGCAGCGGGTGCGCCAGCGCCACCTCGTCCGAGACGCGCTGGAGCGCCGAGTCGAGCCCCAGGCCGGCCTCGACGCAGGTCACCAGGAGGTCGAGCGCGTCCGGCAGCGAGCGGTCGAGCTGCGTCTGCCGCGCCTCGACCCGGGCGCGGAGCCAGAGGTTGGGCAGGAAGAACGCGAGGCCGGTGATCAGCGCGGCCATGGGCAGGCCCGTCCGCACCGGCTCGGTCCGGAGCGCGTTCAGGGCGGCGAAGCCGGTCAGGGCGACCACCGCGAGCGCCACCTTCGCCGCGACGAAGCCCTGGGGCGCGCCGGCGCGGCGGATGCCGGCCCAGACCAGCTCGCGCCGGAGCCGGGAGCCACTGCCGGCCTCCTCCTCCATCGAAGCCAGGCCGGGCTGCAGCTGGAGCGCCGGATCGCCGTCCAGGGCGCCGGCGCCGGTCGCCCGCAGGCGCCGGACCACCGGGTCGGCCTCGCGGCGCATCGCGGTCCACGCGCCGGCCAGCGCGCCGACGATCACCACCGCCAGTCCGCCGATCCCCCACGCCATCAGCGATTCCGCGCCCATGCCGCCGCCCCCTAGAGATCCACCTGCGTGAGGCGATAGAGCCACAAGAGCCCGACCACCCAGCTGACCGACGCGCCCAGGATGATCATCTGCCCCCGGGCCGTCCCCGGGAGCACCATCAGGTACTCGGGGTTCAGGATCGAGAGGGCCACCGCCACGGCGAAGGGCAGCGCGCCGAGGACGACGGCGGAGGCGCGGCCCTCGCCGGTGAGCGCGCGGAGCTTGCCGTAGAAGCGGTACCGCTGCCGGATCGTCTCGCCGATCTGGTCGAGGATCTCGGCCAGGTTGCCGCCGGTCTCGCGCTGGATCACCGCGGACACCGCGAAGATCTTCATGTCCCCGTTCCCGGGGCAGCGCTCGGACATCTGCACCACGGCGCGCTCCAGGGTGAGGCCGAGCCGCTGCTCCTCGTAGGCGCGCGCGAACTCCACGCAGATGGGCTCGGGCATCTCGCTCGCCACCACCTGGAACGCCGAGGTCACCGCGTGCCCGGCGCGGAGCGAGCGCGCCATCATGTCGAGCGCCTCCGGGAGCTGCTCCGACAGCTTCGCGCTGCGCTTGGCCCGCGCCGAGAGCACGCCCAGGATCGGCAGCGCGGCGCCGCCCAGCGTGAGGCCTGCCACGCCGAGGCCGCCCGACCTCAGGCTGACGCCGAGGAGCGCGGCCACCACGGCGCCGGCCAGCGTGAGCGCCCCGAGCCGCGCCACGGTCCAGCTCGAGTCTGCCTGCTCGAGGAGCCGCTCGAGGCCCCGGGCGCCGGGTACGTGCTGGAGCGCCTGCTGCAGGGCGGCGCCCTTCGCGAGCCGGCCGCGTCGCAGGAGATCCGCGTCCAGCGCGCTGCCGCGCCCGATGGCGTGCAGGCGGCGCCGCAGCTCCGCGGAGCGCCGATCCGCGAAGTAGCGCGCGAGGTGGTACGCCGCCTCCAGGCCCGCGAAGATGGCCACGGCGGCCGCGGCGATCATCACCTCACGCATGGGCCGGCCCCTGGAGCCGCTCGATGATGCGGCCCGGATCGACGCCGAACTGGGCGATGCGCGTGAGGGCGCGCGGCCGGATGCCGGTGGGCCTGAAGTCGCCCAGGATCTTCCCGGTCGCGTCCACGCCGTGCTGCTCGAAGCGGAACACGTCCTGCATCGTGATCGCCGCGCCCTCGGTCCCGGTGATCTCCGCGATGCTGGTGATCCGGCGGCGACCGTCGGTGCCGCGGTTGAGCTGGACGATGACGTTCAGGCCGCGCGAGATGGTGGCCCGCGTGGCTCCCTCCGAGAGCGGCACGCCGCTCATGCCGATCATGGCCTCGAGCCGCGCCAGCGCGTCCCGCGGCGTGTTCGCGTGGACGGTGGTCATCGACCCCTCGTGGCCGGTGTTCATGGCCTGGAGCATGTCGAGGACCTCGCCGCCGCGGACCTCGCCCACCACGATGCGGTCGGGGCGCATGCGGAGCGCGTTCTTGACCAGGTCGCGGGCGAGGATCTCGCCCTTCCCCTCGATGTTGGGCGGGCGGGTCTCGAGGCGCACCACGTGGCGCTGCTGGAGCTGGAGCTCGGCCGAGTCCTCGATGGTGACGATGCGCTGGCTGTCCGGGATGAACGCGGAGAGCGCGTTGAGCAGCGTCGTCTTGCCCGCGCCGGTGCCGCCGCTGATGAGGATGTTGAGCTTCGCCTCGACGCACGCCCCCAGGAACCCGGCCGCCTCGACGCTGAGGGCGCCCCCGGCGAGCAGGTCGCGCATCCGGAGCGGCGTCACGCCGAAGCGCCGGATCGACACGATGGGGCCGTCGAGCGCGAGCGGCGGGATGATGGCGTTCACGCGCGAGCCGTCGGGGAGGCGCGCGTCCACCATGGGCGACGTCTCGTCCACCCGCCGGCCGATCCGCGACACGATCCGGTTGATGATCTGCATCAGGTGCTGGTTGTCGGCGAAGCGCACCGGGGTGAGCTCCAGCCGGCCCCCGCGCTCGATGTAGACGGTCGCGTAGGTGTTCACCAGGATGTCGGAGATGGTCGGGTCGGCGAGCAGCGGCTCCAGCGGCCCGAGGCCGGTGAGCTCGTCGAGCAGCTCCTGCACCATCCGCTCGCGCTCGATCTGGTTGAGCGGGAGGTCCCGTCGCGCGATCTCGCCGGCGAGCACGTTGCGCAGCTCGTCGCGCCGCCGCTCCGGGGCGAGCTTCTCGAACGCTTGCAGGTCGAGCGCGTCCACGATCCGGCGGTGCAGCTCGCCCTTCAGATCGTGGAAGTCCTGCGGCGCGGTCTCCGCCACCATCGCGTGGGCGGCGGCCGGCTCGTTCGCGCGCTGCTTGAGGCGGTCGGCGAGGCTCACGGTCACCTCCGCGCGAACATCCGGCGCAGCATGCCCGGACGGCGTCGATCCTGGTCGGCGCCGGAGAGCTTCCGGGCCAGCGTCGAGACGTCCCGCGACAGCGCCGAGCGGGGCGCCTCCTCCAGGATGGTCGAGCCCCGCTGCACGGCCCGGCTCGCCGCGGCGAAGTCGTTGGCCACGGTGGCCGTGACGGGCACCCCCAGCGTCTCGGCGATCACCTCGGGCGTGATGTTCGAGGACCGCAGGCACCGGTTCACCACGATCGCGAGCTTCGCGTCGGGGTAGCCGAGCTTGCGGAAGAGCTCCACGCAGCGCTGGGCGTTGCGCACCGCCGGCACCTCCTGGGTCACGACCAGCACCACCCGGTCGGCGGCGTCGAGCGCGCCCAGCGAGCGCTCGTCGAACCCGCGCAGCCCGTCGAGGACCAGGTGCTGGTAGTGCTGGCGCAGGAACGCGATCAGCTTCTCCACCGCCGCCGCGTCCAGGTGCTCGGCCTCCTCGAGCCGCTCCTCCTGCGCGAGCACGTGCACGCCGGACCGGTGCGCCTGCACCGAGGCGTCCAGCAGCTCGCGGTCGAGCCGCCGCATGTTCGCCACCACGTCGGTGATGGTGTAGCCGCCGTGCACGTCGAGGAACGCGTTCACGTCCCCGAGCTGCAGGTCGAGGTCCACCAGGCAGGTGCGGTCGCCGCCCCGCACCAGGTCGGCGGCCAGGTTCGCCGCCAGCGTGGTCGCGCCCATGCCGCCCTTCGCCGGGAAGACCGCGAGCACCTGGCCGGCGGCGGCGGCGCCGTCGGTCCGCGCCAGGCTGCGCACCGCCTGCTGCAGCCGCGCCGCGTCGCCCACCACCGCGTACTCCCGGGCGCCGGCGCGCATCGCGCGCAGGATCAGGTCGGGGTCCTTCGCCGGCCCGACCACCGCGACGCGCGCCCCGGACGCGGAGAGCCGCGCCACGGTGGCGAACGCGCCGTCGGGGTTCCCGTTCAGGCCCACCACCGCCAGCGGCGTCCGGGTCGAGTCGTCCACCCTCGCCGGCGCCTCGTCCACGCGCGCGAGCCGGAGGTCCCGCAGCGAGGTCAGCAGCTCCGCCTCGGCGGCGGGCGCCAGACCGGTCACGTAGATGCCCTTCGGTTCCATGGCTTCCCCCCTGGACTGCGTCGCTGGACCCGACTACCTGCTGTACCCGCGCTCACCGGCCGCGCCGCGCGCGGCGGTCGGGCCCGCGCCCTTCGCGCCCTTCGGCTGCTTCACCGCCGAGCCGTCGCTCCCGAGCAGGAAGAGCGCCGCGTCGGACGGGTCGTTGTTCTCGAAGTCCGTCGGCAGCGGCGGGAGCTCGTGCGGCGCCACCGGCTTGGCGAGCCGCGCCGTCACCACGACGAGCAGCTCGGTCTCGTCGCGCTGGTAGGCCTGCGAGCGGAAGAGCGCCCCGAGGATCGGGATCGACCCGAGCACCGGGACGCGGGCGCTCTGCGAGCGCACCTTGTCGGAGATGAGCCCGGCCACCGCGAAGCTCTGGCCGTCGCCCAGCCGGATGGTGGTCTCGCTCTGCCGCGACACCAGGCCCGGGATGGTGGTGCCGCCCACGGTCACCGCGGTGGTCGGGTCGAGGTCGCTCACCTCCGCCTTCAGCTTGAGGTGGATGGCGTCGCCGATCACCGTGGGCGTGAAGTGGAGCTGGATGCCGAACTTCTTCCACTCGACCGCGGTCTGGCCGAAGGTGGACGCGAGCGGGATGGGCAGCTCGCCGCCGGCCAGGAACGCCGCCTCCTGGCCGCTCATGGCGACCAGCGTGGGCTCGGCGAGCGTCTTCGCGAGGTTGCTCTGCTCGAGCAGGTTCAGCATCACCGAGAACGGGAACTGGCCGCCCTGCGAGAGGAAGAAGCTGAACGCGTTGTTGAACGCCGGGTTCGGCACGTCCGGCGGGAGGCCCGAGGCCCACAGGCCGCGCGGGCCGGTGCCGGGGATGGACGGGTTGGACTGGGTGTTGAGGAAGTCGCCGGGGTAGGTGCGGTTCCCGGTCATGCCGCCCACGCGCTTGCCGTCGTCGGACTTGTGGAAGAAGTTGACGCCCATCTCGCGGAGCCCGGTGCGCCCGACCTCGGCGAAGCGGACCTCGAGCTGCACCTGCTGCTGCCCCGAGACCTGCACCAGGTTCGCGACCTTGCTCGCGTGCAGGCGGGCCACCTCGGCGACGCGCTCCGGGATCCGGACGTCGCTCACCTGCCCGGCGATCACCACCAGGTCGCCGGCGGAGGAGACCTCGATCTTCTCGCCCGGGAACAGCTCCTTCAGCTGCTTGCGGAGGCCTTCCAGGTTGCGCGTCACCTGCAGCGCGATGACCAGCGGGTGGTTGTCGCGGTCCCAGAGGGTGAGGTCGGTGGAGCCGATCCCCTTGGCGGTGAGCAGCACCTGGTACGGGGTGACGACCTTCAGGTCCGCCACGTCCGGGTTGGCCACCGCGATCCGGCCGATCTGGTCGGAGACGACCAGCAGCCGGTTCTGGCCGGCCTCCAGGCTCATGCTGCGGGCCGCGCCGACCTCGCGGTCGATGCGCATCGTCGGGACGACGTCCTGCGCCGCGGCCGCCCGGCCCGCGACGAGCATCAGCGCCACCACCACCGCGTGCCGGCTCACTTGGCCCCTCCCTTCCCGAAGTCGCGCCGCTCGTAGAGGTCGCCGCGGAGGATCTCCACCACCTGCTTCGGCGCCTCCGGCGCCCGGGCCACGCGGCGCACCGGCGGCGCCGGCTTCACGTTGATCGGCGGCTCGACGTGCGCGTTGACGAGGCCGGCCGGGTTCACGCCGGCCGTGTCCACCAGCTCGCGGTCGATGCCGCTGCGCAGCGTGAGCAGGATGTTGCCCTTGGTCTGCGCCAGGGCGAGCTTCTCGGACTGCTCGCTGTCCACCATGAGCGTGGCGACCGTGGCCGGCAGCGACTTCTCCAGGCTGCGCTCGTTCCGCTCCAGCTCCTTGCCCACCGCCAGGACCGGTACGTTCTGGAGGATGATCTTCGAGAAGTATGCCGGGTTGGAGTTGCCGTTCGTCTCCGGCCGCATCACCACGATGACGTCCACCGAGTCGCCGGGGTGGATGAAGCCGGCGACGCCGACCACGTCGTTCACCCGGACCGCGGCGGCCCGCATGCCCGGCGGGAGGATGGCCGCGAGCCCGTGCCCGGCGTCCGCGGCGGCGAGGCGCGACTCGACCACCGGCTCGCCCTTGATGACGCGCGCGCGGACCACGCGATCCACCAGCCTGGCCGGGTCGGAGGCCGCGCCCTCGGGGACGTTCGCGCTGGGCCACTGCACCACCGCGAGGACGTCGGCGCGCAGCGTGGTGGCCTCCGGCAGGTCGATGGTCGCCACCACCACCGGCGTGGTCGACACGCGCGCGGCCGCCGTGCGGGTGTCGACGTAGCGGGTGACCAGCAGCACCGCGAGCGCCGCGGCGCCGGCCGCGATCAGCAGGAACAAAACGACGCGCAGCCCGGTGCGTCGCGGACCCCGCTCCGCGGCGCGCTTCAGCACGCCCATCCCGTCCGAACCGTTCGACATCTCTCCCCCCCCCTTGCACCTCAGCGACGCATCTCGGCCCGCGCCCACACCGTGTCCGGCACCGGGATCCCGAACCCCGTCAGCGGGACGAACGGGAACGACACCGTCACCACCACCGAGTCCACCGTCTCGCCGGTGACCGGATCGACCGTGCTGCGCGAGGTCGCCGCCACCGTGGCGCCCACCGCGCCGGGATCCACCGAGCCCGCGATCAGCGCTGCGCGCGCGGCGCCCTCGGCCGCGGCGAGCGGCGCCACCGCGGCGACGCTGCCCGCCCGCGCCCCCTCGCGCGCCGCGTTCACCACCACCTGCTCGCGGAAGAAGTAGAAGCCCCACTCGAGCCCGCCGAGCACGATGGCGAGCAGGAACGGGAGGACCAGCGCGAACTCCACCGCCGCGACGCCACGCTCGGTTTGCCGCCCGGAGCGCATCTCATCCCCCCATCACCACGGCCGCGAGCGCACCCGCCGCGAACGCCGCGCCCGCCGGCACGCTCACGCGATCGCCGGCCGCGCGCGCCGGGATCGACACCGGACGTCCCGCCGCGGCCGCGCGCAGGTTCGACCCGATGTCGCGCCGGGCCGCGCCGCCGCTCGCCAGCCACGCCACCGCCGCCAGCCCGCCGGCCGCCACCGCGGAGGTCGTGAGGTAGCTCGCGAGCGAGCCCAGCCCCACCCACGGCGCCGCCGCCACCGCCAGCTTCCAGTCCCCGCCGCCCAGCCAGCCGCGCGACCAGGGCACCCAGAGCAGCGCGCCCACCGCGCCGACCGCCACCAGCGCGCTCGCCGCGCCCACGAGCCCGCCAGCCGCCTGCACCGCGATGCCGCCCACCGCGAGCGGCACGGTGATGCGGTTCGAGATCCGGCGCCCGGCGGCGTCCGAGGCCGCGGCGACGGCGAGCAGGAACCCGAAGGTCCCGAAGGCGAACGGAGAGGTGGTCATGGCGTGGGCCGGGTACGACGGTGCTGGCCCGGACCCGCTGGTGCGGGCCAGCACCGCTCGCGTGCCGTGCTACGGAGCCGCCGCCCCGCCGGGAACGCGGTTCGCGGCGTTGCCGAACGTCGTGTTGACGTTCGTGCCGAGCAGCTGCGCGCCGACGATGATCACGAGCCCGATCACCGCGACCATGATCGCGTACTCCACCGCCGTCGGCGCTTCCTCGTCCTTCCACAGCCTCTTCAGCGTCTGCAGCATCTCGTCCCCCTGGTCGCACGAGGGCCGCCATGGCCCCGTCGTTCGTTCCTGACGCGGGGAAGGATTCCCGGTTTCACCAGCGGCATGTCCCACAATGCCTCGTCGCCGGCTCGCCAGACGCGCGGGGGAGGGATGGCGCATGCGCACAGCCGGTGAACTCGCGCCGCGACACTCGCGAATCGCCTGCTCGTCGCGAGGTACGAGCCGCACCCAGCCGCCTTCGGGCTACGGGATCTGCCGTCCCGCGCTGGCGGGAACCACGGGGCGGACGGCCGCACGCCCGGCTGCCGTCCGCCCGCAGCCGCTCGCCGGCGCCTCCGGGGGCGCCCCGTACCTTTCGCGCGAGCCCGCCCGCATGTTCCTGGGGTGCCGTCCGCTCGCGACGACCGCCTGGCGCCGCTCACCGGCATCCGCTTCGCGGCCGCGCTCGGGATCCTGCTCTTCCACTACGGCGGCCCGCTCGTGGCGGGCGCCCCGGCGTGGGCGCGCGCGCTCCAGACCGGCGGCTACGCCTGGGTGAGCCTCTTCTACGTGCTGTCCGGGTTCGTCCTCGCCTGGGCCAACCCGCACCCCATGGACCGCGCCGAGCGGCGCGCGTTCATGACGGCGCGGCTCGCCCGGCTCTACCCGGCGTACCTGCTCGCGTTCGCGCTCTCCGCGCCGTTCGCGCTGGCGCGCTGGTCCGGCGACGGCGCGGCCGGGCTCGCGAAGGCAGCCGTGGTGGCGGGCGCCTCCCTGCTGCTCGTCCACGCGTGGCTCCCGCCCATCTCGCGGCTGTGGAGCGCGCCGGGCTGGTCCACCTCGGCCATCGCGACGTTCTACGCGGTCTTCCCGTTCGCGACGGCGCGGCTCTCGCGCCTGTCCCGGCGCGGCCTCGCGCTCGCGCTCTGCGCGGCGTGGGCGGCCTCGCTCGCGCTCCCGCTCGCGTACCTCGCGCTCCGCCCGGACGGCCCTGGCGCCGAGCTGCTGCGGCACGAGCCGCGCTGGCTCGAGGCGCTCAAGTTCCACCCGGTCGCGCGCCTCGGGGAGTTCCTGGCCGGCGTGGCGCTGGGGCTGCTGCTCCGCCGCGGCGCCGCGCTCCCGCGCCGCCTGGCCGGCCCCGCGGCCGCGCTCGCGCTGGCGGCGGCGGTGGCCGCGCTCGCCTGGAGCGGCTTCCCGTACGTGCTCGTGCACAACGGGCTGTTCGTCCCGCTCTGGGCGCTGCTCGTGGCGGGGCTCGCGGGCGTGGCGTCGGCGGGCGGCGCGCTCGGCCGCGCGCTGTCGGCGCGCCCGCTCCAGGCGCTCGGCGAGGCGAGCTTCGCGCTCTACGCGCTGCAGGACCCGCTGTGGCGCTGGGCGGAGCTGCTGGTGCGCACCCCGGGATCAGCGGCGTCGCCCGGCTTCGTGCTGGGGTTCTCGGCGTTTGCGGTCGCGGTCTCGCTGGCGGTGTCGCGGTGGCTCGAGCGGCCCGCACGCCGCGCGCTGCGGGCGGCCCTGGGCCAGGCGCCACTCGCGGCCGCGCGCCCGCCCGCGCCCTAGCGCCGCGCGCGTTTCCGGGGCGCGGTTCCCCGGCTCAGGAGGCCCGCTGCTCCGGCTCCCCGCCCGGCTTCCGCGGCCCGGGCAGCCCGACGATCGCGCCGGTGAAGCCGAAGAACCCCGCGGCGGTCCACACGTTGCCGGTCAGCGGGCAGGTGCCGGTCCGGCAGCCGATGAAGTGCGCGTAGGCCGCGCCGAGGGCGGCGCCCACCGCCGCGCCGGCGAGGGTGCGCCAGTGCGCGCGGAGGCTGGGGGGAACGTTCACGTTGGATTCCTCGGGGTGCTGCGGGTTCCGGGGCCGCCGCGCGGTCCCCTGGGGGGTGAGAGCCCGCGCGGACGCAGAGGATTCCGCAGGTCATGGCCGCCCCGCGTCCACGGGTCGGGAGGACCCGCGCGCCCGCGCGCCGGCGCCCGCGCCCGCGCTCCTGCCCCCGGGTGATTTACGTGCCGGCGGGCTCCCTGCTTTGCTGCCGCTCCGGGGGAGCACGCGTGCGCATCGTGGTGGGCTGCCTGCTGGTCGCGCTCGCGCTCGCGGCGCGCGGCGCGCAGGCGCAGGTGCCGGCGCAGGAGCAGGGCGCCGACGCGGCGTCCGCGGCGACGCCGCTCGAGCTCGAGCTGTCGTTCGAGGCACGGGAAGCGCAACCCGGCGACGAGGTGCTGCTCGTCGCCCGCCTGCGCGATGCCGACGGCCGGGCCCGCGACGCAGCGCTCACGGTCGAGGTGGACGCCGGGACCGTGAAGGGCCTCCTCCGCGTCTCGCAGGGCGTCTACACCTGCCGCATCACCGCCCCGACCACGCTCGGCGCGCGCACGTCCATGGTGGCCTTCGCCACCGCGGAGAGCGCCGCCGCATCTGCCTCCCTTGCCCTCCGGCCCGGCCCGGCGCGCGTCATCGTGGTGGACGTGCCCGAGGGCCTCGCCGCCGCCGGCGAGCGCCACCCGCTCTGGATCTCGGTGACGGACGCGAACGGGAACCCGGTCGCCGAGGAGCCGCGGCTCACCGCCGGACGCGGGTCGGTGTCCGAGCCGGTGCCGCTCGGCGCCGGCCGCTGGCTGGCCGAGTACCGCGCCCCGCGCAGCGCCTGGGCCGGCGAGGACGTGGTGCGCGCCTCGGCCGGCGCGGCGTCCGCCTCGCGCGCGCTGCCGCTGCGCGCGGTCCCGGCCGTGCTCACGGTCTCCCCGCGGGCGGGTGTGATCCTGGGCGGGGGCGGTCCGGCGCTGGCCCTCGGGGCGGACGCGGCGGCGTGGCTGGTGGGCGCGCCGGTGCCGCTCGCCCTGGTGGCCGCGGTGGCGTGGTGGGGCGTCCGCGAGGACGGGCTCGCGTGGGCGCCGCGCGCCGGGCTGGACCTGCGCGCGGAGCGGAGCGCGCTCCCGCTCACCCTGTCGCTGGCGGCGCGGGCAGCGCTGGGCGCGCGCGGCACGGCCACGCTGTCGCTGGGCGGCGGCGCGGCGCGGGTGGCGAGCAGCGCGCGTCTCGCCGGGCAGCCCGAGCTCACCGAGTCGGCCTGGGCCCCCGCGGCGACGGCCGGCCTGGAGCTCGCGTTCCGCACGCGGTTCGGCGCGCCGTTCGCCGAGGTGCGCGGGTACTGGCTCGGCGATCCGCGGCTCGACACGGTGCGCGGCGCCGGCTGGCCGCTGCTGCTGTCGGCGGGGGTGCGGTTCGAT
This sequence comes from Anaeromyxobacter sp. PSR-1, assembly GCF_000964525.1. Lineage (GTDB taxonomy): Bacteria > Myxococcota > Myxococcia > Myxococcales > Anaeromyxobacteraceae > Anaeromyxobacter. The sequence continues at coordinate 22,719 of NZ_BAZG01000020.1, read as the reverse complement.
GCGTTCTAGGCTCGGCAGCCTCGCCGCGCTCGCCGCGCTCGCCGCGCTCGCCGCGCTCTCGTGCTCGAGCGGATCGGACGGCGAGGCGCCGCGGCCCGCGTCGGTCGATCCCGCCGCCGGCCCGTCGGCCCAGGCCACGCGGGTCACCATCCACGGCGACGGCTTCCTGACCCGCCCCTCCACGAAGCTGTCCGGCGGCGGCGCCGAGGTGGACGTGCGGCACCGCGCCTGGCTCGGCGATACGGAGCTGGAGCAGGTCACCTGGGTGGACGTCCGCACGCTGCAGGCCACGGTGCCCGCCGGCCTCGCGCCGGGCTCGAAGCGCCTCGTGGTGGAGAACGCGCTCGGCCGGCAGGGCGCGCTGGACGACGCGTTCGAGGTCACCGGCGCGGCGCCGGCGGCGCTCGCGGCCTCGATCGCGGCCGACCGCGACACCGCGAACGTCGGCCAGGCCGTCTCGGTGACGCTGACGGTGCTGAACGGCGGCCACGCCACCGCCAACCTGACCTCCGTCGTCCTGGATCACGGGGGCACGGCGGCGGCCACCTGTGGCTCCGTCACCCCGGCGCCGGGAGCGCTCGGCACCGGCGCGTCCGCCACCTTCCACTGGACCTGCACCGCCAGCGCGCCCGGCACGCTGTCCCTGAGCGGCACCGCCGGCGGCACGGACGCCACCTCGGGCGATCCGGTGTCCGCCTCCTCCGCGTCGCCCGCCTCCGTGCTGATCCAGACCCCCGCCGCGCTCGACGTCGCGCTCGCCGTGGAGGGCAACCCCGCCGAGGCGCTCATCGGCCAGACGCTCGCGATCTCGCTCACGGTGCAGGACACCGGGCAGGCCGGCGCCACGGTGACGCGCGTCGAGCCGACCGCCACGCCGGCTGACGCCGTCGCGTGCGGAGCTCCCACGCCCTCCCCGCCGCAACCCGTCGCCGGGGCCGGCGCGCGCGCGTTCGCCTGGACCTGCACGCCGCTCGCCGCCGTGGACGTCGCGCTCGGCGCCAGCGTCGGCGGCACCGACGCGAACACCGGCGCCACGCTGCAAGCCTCCGCGCCCACCGCGAGCCTGCACGTGCTCCGGCCCGCGGAGCTGACCGCCGCGCTGGCGGTGGACCGCACCACCGCGGACGTGGACCAGCCGGTGCACGTCACGTTCACGCTCTTCAACGGCGGCACCGCCGCCGCCGAGGTCGCGTCGATCGTGGCCACGCGGGACCCGGCGGCGACCTCGACCTGCACCGCGCCTGCGCCGGGCCCGGGCCGCCTCGCGGCCGGTGCGTCCGCCACCTTCACGTGGACCTGCAGCGCGAGCGCCGCCGGCCTGCTCGTCCTGGGCGGCACGGCGAGCGGCACCGACGCGGTGTCGGGCGGGGTCCTCGGCGCGACCGCCTCGCCCGCCGAGGTGCTGATCCAGGCGCCGGCCGCGCTCACCGGCGCCATCACCGCCCAGCCGACCACCACGATCGCCGGCCAGCCGGTGGCGCTCACGCTCGAGGTCTCGAACCCCGGCGGCGCCGCGGCCGAGGTGACCTCGGTCGCGCCGACCGGTCCGGCCTCGGCGGTCTGCGGCGCGGTCACCCCGGCGACCCCGGTGATCGTCCCGGGCGGCGGCCGCGCAACCTTCCAGTGGCCCTGCACGCCGACCGACCCGGGATCCGCCCTCCTCGGCGCCACGGCCGACGCGACCGACGTGAACACCGGCGCCCGGCTCCGCGCCACCGCCAGCACGACCGTGGCGGTGGACTCCGGCGGCGTGCCCGCGGTCGCCGAGTTCACCGCCTCGCCGCTGGTGGCGAGCCCCGGGCAGCCCTTCGGCGTCACGCTCACGATCGCGAACGTGTCGGCGGTCACGACCCAGGTCACCGGGATCGTGCCCTCGATGACCGGCGCGACCGCGGGGAGCTGCAGCGCGCCCGCACCGGGCTTGCCGCGGCCGATCCCTGCCGGCGCCAACCAGACGTTCACCTGGAGCTGCACCGCCGGAGAGGTCGGCAGCTACGCGCTCGAGGCCGCGGTGACCTCCGCGCCCGCGCTCGCCGCGCAGCCCACCCCGGTCCCGGTCACGGTCCAGGCGCCAGGCCACCTTGCGCCGGCGACGGTGCAGGCGAGCCGCTCGACGATCAGCGTGGGCCAGGCGATCCCGGTGAGCCTGCTCCTCGTCAACGACGGCCAGGGCACCGCCGGCGTCACCGCGTTCCAGACGGGCGCGTCGCGCACCTCCGGCACCGGTGCGGCCACCTGCACGGCCGCCGCGCCCGCCCCGCCGCAGGCGATCGCCGGCGGCGGCAGCCTGACGTTCGGGTGGACCTGCACGGGCACCGGGGCGGGGTCGGTCGCGCTCGGGGCGGCGGTGACGGCCCGGGACGCCGGGAGCGGAGCCGACGCGAGCCCCACCGTCACGCCCGCCGCCGTGGCGGTGCAGGCTGCCCCACAGCTCACCGGCACGCTGACGCCGTCCGCGACCAGCGTCCCCGTGAACACGCCCGCGGGCCTCACGCTCGTGATCGCGAACGGTGGCGAGGCGGGTGCGCGGATCACCGCGGTGACGCCGACCGCCACGCCAGCCGGCCTCGCGACCTGCATGCCCGTCGCGCCTCCGGTCCCGGTGGACGTGCCCGGCGGCGGCGGCAGCGCGACCTTCACCTGGAGCTGCACGCCGTCGCAGGCGCGGAGCTACACGCTCGGCGCGACCGTCACGGCCGCGGACGTGAACGGGGGCCCGGCGCCGACGGTCACCGTGCACGCGGTGACCGTGAGCGCGACGGCCCCCTGAGCGCCGCTACTCCAGGTGCTCCGACGGCACCTCGGGCGGCTCGCGCTCCTCGCGGTCGGCCACCACCGAGATCGCCGGCGGACGCTCCTCGAGGCGCTTCGCGATCCGCTCCAGGCCGCGCGCCAGGTTCCGCACCGGCACGCGGCTGCCGGTGGCGAGCCGGCTCACGGCCTCGCCCGGCATCTCCGCCACGCGCCGCAGCGCCGCCGCCCGCAGGTTCTCCGCGCGCGCCCGGAGCTCGTCCAGGTGCCGCCGCATTCCGCGGGTGGACCAGTCCTCGCGCGAGACCCGCTCCAGCGCGAGGTCGAGGTCGTGCAGCGCCTCCTCGCCCGCCCCGAGCACGCGCAGCAGCCGTCCGCGCGCCTCGCCCTCGAGCGCGTCGATCCGACCCTGGACCGCGGCGATCGGGTTGCGCCGACCCTCTGCCCCGCCGTTCACCTTCCGTGCAGTGGACGCCTTCATGACCGCACCTCCTCCGCGGGCCGGGCCGCCCGCCCCGCGCCGGCGTGAAAGGGGTTTCCGTGCCATCCCGAGGGTAGCGCCGGCGTTCCCTGACGCGGCGCGTCCAGGAGGGGCCGCCGCCGAGGGGGGAAGCCCCCTGCCCGGCACCACCCAGGGTGGCATGCGCGCACTGTCAGACCCGGCTGCGACAGTCGTCCCGTGCGGCGCTTCGTGACCCTGGATCTCGAGACCGTGCCCGACGAGGCGCTGGTCTCGGCCGTGGACGGGGAGCCCTCCCGCCCCTACTCGGAGCAGCTCCGCCGGGTGCTCGCCGAGCGGCGCGCCCGGACGGGCGGCCGCAGCGACTTCCTCCCCTTGCCGTACCACCGCCCGGTGGCGGCCTGCCTGCTCGAGGCGGAGGAGGACGGCGGCATCGTCCGCGTCACCGACGCGGTCGCCTGGACCGACCGGCGCGGGCCGGAGGCCGCCTTCCTCGAGACGATGTGGCAGCGGCTGGAGGGCGCCTCGCTGGTGACCTTCCACGGCAAGGGCTTCGACCTGCCGGTGCTGGAGCTGCGCTCGCTGAAGCACGCCATCCCCACCCCGGCCTGGTTCGGGGCGGCCCGTCGCACCGGCGGGACCGAGCACCTCGACGTGAAGGAGCTGCTCGCCGGCCAGGCCACCGCGGCGCCGCTCGACCTGTACGCGAAGCTGGTGGGGCTGCCGGGCAAGGAGGACGTGGCCGGCGCCGACGTGCAGGCGCTGTACGCCGAGGGCGCGCTGGACCGGATCGCCGGGTACTGCATGACCGACGTGGTGCAGACGTTCCTGCTGTTCCTGCGCGTCCGCCTGGTGGAGGGGTCGCTCACGCCGGACGGCTACGCCGAGAGCGCGGCGCTCGCGCGCGACGCGCTGCCGCGGCTGTTCGCGCGGCGGCTCCGCCCGGGCGAGCGGAGCGCGCTGGACGGGTTCCTGGATCGCTGCGCGCCGTTCTTCGACGGCCGCGAGCCGGCGCTGCGGGCGCAGGCGCTGTAGCGCACCTGTCCCCGGAACGGCGCGGCCCGGCCGCTCGCGCAGCCGGGCCGTCGAAGGCCTCGCAGCATGGAGGGCGCGCGGGATTACCGCGGCGAGCGCTTCGCGCGGCGCTTGCGCTTGACGCTGAGCACGCGCTTGCGCGTCGCCTGGGCGCGCTTGGTCTTCGAGCGGTTCGAGATCTTCCGCTTGGAGCGGTTCCCGAGCTTGGCGGGCATGTGGTTCTCCTTGGTGTCCGTCGTGAAAGGCGGCGGAGTCTCGCCGCTCCGGGGGTGATCGGTCAAGCCCGGCCCCCGGCCCCGGGCCGGGCGGCGCGTGCGCCGGCGCTACTCCAGCCAGTCCCGGTCGCGGAGCTTCCTCGGCAGGTACTCCTCGGTGATGAAGCTGATCCCGCGGCGCGAGAGCGCCTCCAGCTCGTACTTCTCGCCGGAGCGGACCATCTCCTGGATCTCGCGCTGCCACTTCGGGTCCTTGAACCAGGGATAGGCGAGCATCTGCTTCGCGCGCGCGTCGTCCTGGTCGTTCATGCGGATCGACACGTTGCCGGGCAGCTTGAACTTGGCCTTGTCGAAGGAGGAGAGGCCGATGAAGCGCGCCTTCGGCACCGCCATCCGCATCGACTCGTAGGCCAGGTTGATCGAGCCCTGCTTCAGCACCGAGTAGATGTAGAAGCCCCAGGGATCGTTGTCCACGAGCACGTACACCGGCAGTCCCAGCTCGGAGTGGAGCCGCTGCACGATGCGGCGCACCCCGCGCGGCGGCTGGCCCAGGCCGGTGACGATGATGCACTTCTCGCGGGCCCAGAACTTGTCCTCGTTGAAGCGCTTCCAGACGGCGTCCTTCTCGATGAGCAGGACGTACTTCGCCTCGCTCTTGCCGAACTGGACCACGTGCTCCTCGACGATGGACGGCACCGACCAGCCGCCCGAGCCCATGCGGCGGAGGTCGATGGCGTCGCCCGCGTCGCGGATGGAGAGCGGGCCGACCATCGAGCCGCGGCCGCTCGCGAACAGGTGCAGCTCCTCGCGGAGCGCGTCGATCGCGACCTCCAGGTCCTCGATGATGGGGTCGGACTCCTCCTGCTCCTCGAAGGTGTTCTGCCGCGTCTCCCCGAGGGCGTGCTTCGTCATGTAGTAGAGGTCGCGGATGCTCGTCGTCTTGCCGGCGTCGATGAGCTCCTTGCACGCCTCCGAGACCAGGAACGTCTGCATGAACTTCTTCGCCATGGAGACGTTGAAGAAGTAGCGCCTCTGCTTCTGGTCCTTCAGCTCGATGAGCCGCTTGCGCGGGTTGAACTGGACGTTCGCGAGCGAGCGGACCGGGATCTCGACGAACGGGTTCTTGCCGCCCTTCACCGAGCGCAGCACCGACTCGGCGAGCGTCTCGATCTTCTGGACCGTCTTCTTGTCGATGGCGTCGAGCCTGGCCATGGCCTACTCCTGCTCCTCTTCCTCGGCCCTGCGCGGCCGCCGCGTGATCTTCCTCGACTGCTCCTCCAGCGCGGCGTCGTCGAGCCCCTCGCCGGCGCCCTCCTGCTCCGTCACCTGGTCGGCGAGCCGCAGGAACTCGCGCTTGATGGGGTCGGGGCTGCGCTTCACGATCTTGCCGATCGCCTGCGCCACCTCCTGGATGTACAGCTCGAAAAGGCTGCGCCGCTGCGCCTGGTAGTCGGCGTGCTTGCGCTTGCGGATGTGCGCCGCGAGCTTGCGGCCGCACTCCTGGGCCGCGAGCTGGATCTCCCGGGTGATCTCCGGGTAGTGCGCCACCGCCTCCTTCGCCTCGCTGGTGAACGGCACCCAGACCGAGGCGATGTGCACGAGCAGCGCCATGGGCCCGACCGGCAGCGAGCCGCGCGGCTGGCTGAGCAGGTAGTTGCGCCAGTCGGTCTTGACGATGGCCTCGGTCATGCCGCACGCGCCGCGCTGGAACAGCAGCGGCACGCGGTTCGCGAAGCGGAACAGCTCGATGGGCTTGTCGGCCGGCCAGCTCCCGCCGTACGCGAGGCCGACCTCCACCTGGAACGGGTTGCCGCGGTACACCTTGGGCGGCCGGGTCACCGTCGCGATGAAGTAGTTGTGGCCCTTGATCTTCTCGACGCCCTCCTCCGGCGGCGCGTCCGGCACCTCGGGCGCCTCGGCCTTCGCGGCCTTGCCCTTCTTGGTGGCCTTCTTCTTCCGGGCCGCGTCGAGGTCGAGCTGCTCCTCCTCCTCGGGCCCCTCGGTCTCGATCACGTTCAGGAAGGACACCAGGCCCTTGCGCATGAGCGTGTCGCCGATGGGCGAGAGGATCTGCGTCGGCGGCGCCATGATCCTGGTGGCGCCGATGGCCTGGTGGAGCTTGCGCGCCAGCTCGCGGTCGCCGGCCACGTCGCGCGGGCGGACCTTCGCCTTGAAGCCGGCCTTCTTCACGATCTCGTCGGCGACCGTGGAGGAGACGCGCGAGAACGCGGACTGCAGGAACCCGCGCACGTCGTGGCTCTTCGAGTCGGCGGCCATCCGCATCAGCGCGCCCAGCTCCACGCCGTGCGGGTGCGGCTTGATCTCCTGCGCCTCCTTGGGCAGCTCGTCGGTGGCGCGCGGGAACGAGAGCGGCGCCTGCCGCGGGCGCAGGTAGTGGAAGGTGGCGTGCGGGTTGGACAGCGCGGTGTGCTCCACGTAGCGGTTCACGAACCGCTGCCCCTGCTGCCAGTTCGCGACGATCTCCAGCTCCACCCGCGTGCCGTGCTCGTGCCAGTCGTCGAGCTGCCGCTCGGCGGTGACCACCGGGTTGTTCTTGCGGGTGTCGATCTGGATCTCGAGCCCGAAGGCCGGCTTGCCCTTGCCGGTGCGGGAGATCATCCGGATCGGCTGGCCGGTGGTGAGCTGGCCGTACATGGCGGCGGCGCTGATGCCGATGCCCTGCTGGCCGCGGCTCTGCTTCAGGCGGTGGAACTTCGAGCCGTAGAGCAGCTTGCCGAAGATCTTCGGCGCCTGCGCCTTCACGATGCCGGGGCCGTTGTCCTCCACCACCACCACGAAGCGGCCCTCGCCCTTCGTCAGGTCGCCCTCGCCCTTCTCGTCCAGCCCGAGGTCGCGGACCTCGATGGTGATCTCGGGGAGGATGCCGGCCTCCTCGCAGGCGTCGAGCGAGTTGTCCACCGCCTCCTTGATGGTGGTGAGCAGCGCCTTCGAGGCGTTGTCGAAGCCGAGCAGGTGCCGGTTCTTGGTGAAGAACTCGGAGATGGAGATCTCGCGCTGCTGCTGCGCCATCTGCTCCGCGGTGGCGCGGCGCCTCGGCGAGCGCGCCGCCGGGGCCGGCTCCGGCTCGGCCTCGGGCGCGGGCGGCAGGAGCTCCGGCTCCTCGACCGGCGCGGGGCGGGCCCGCCCGGCGGCCTTGCGCGCCGGCGCCCGGGCGGGCGGCGTCGCGGCGGGCTTCGAGCGGCGCGCGGCCGCTCCCCCGACCACCGCCAGCTCGAGCTGGTCGCGCTCCCGGTCCCGACCCCCCGCCTTCCCCTTCGCCCTCACCGCCGCCGCCTTCCGAGCCGCCATATGGACGCGCTGACCTCGCAACCCCGCGATATCGCCTGCCTGGCCCCAATAGCACGGCGGGGGATCCCGCGCGAGATCGCGGCGCCCCGTGCGCGCCAGCGCGCGGGCGGGCGGGCGTCCGGCGGATTGACGCGGCCCCTCCGATGGTTACTCAAGCACCATGTCCTGGAGCGAGGCGGCGCAGCCGCGCGGCATGTCCCCGAAGGCCGGCGTGGGCCGGAACTACGCCAAGACCGCGATGCTGATGGCGCTGCTCATCGCGCTGCTCGCGATCGGCGGCAACGCGATCGGCGGCGCGCAGGGGATGCTGCTGTTCGGCGGGCTCGGCCTCGTCTTCAACTTCCTCTCCTACTGGTTCTCCGACCGGCTCGCGCTCATGGCGCACCGCGCGCGGCCGGTGACGCGCGAGGAGCTGCCGCAGGTCTACGAGATCGTCGAGCGGCTCACCCGGCGCGCGGGCATGCCCATGCCCCGGGTCTACGTCATTCCCTCCGAGACGCCGAACGCCTTCGCCACGGGCAGGAACCCGTCGCACGCGGCGGTCGCCGTCACCGAGGGGATCCTCCGCATCCTCGACCGCCGCCAGCTCGAGGGCGTGCTCGCGCACGAGCTCGCCCACGTGCGCAACCGCGACATCCTCATCTCCACCGTCGCCGCGGCGGTGGCCGGGCTCATCTCGACGCTCGGCTACGTGGTCCGCTGGGGCGCGCTGCTCGGCGGCATGCGCCGCGAGGACGACCGCGGCGGCTCGGCGCTCGAGCTGCTCGCCTGGGCCATCCTGGCGCCGCTCGTGGCGCTCGTGATCCAGCTCGCGGTCTCCCGCTCGCGGGAGTACGGCGCGGACGCGTCCGGCGCCGAGCTGGTGGGCGACCCCGAGCCGCTCGCCGAGGCGCTGCTCGCGCTGGAGCGCGGCAACGAGGCCATCCCGTACCAGTACGGCGGCCCCGCCACCGCGCACCTGTTCATCGTGAACCCGTTCCACGGGGCGGGCGCGAAGATGATGAGCCTGTTCTCGACCCACCCGCCCATCGAGGAGCGCGTGCGCCGGCTCCGCGAGATGCGGCGCGGCGTGCGGTACGCGTAGCGGTCAGCGCGCCAGCCACTCAGTAGGTGCAGGCGTACGGCCCGCTGGCCTCCGCGACGTCGAGCTGACCCTGCAGCGTCCCGCCCGTGCCGTTCGAGACGATGAGCGTGTACGTGCCCGGGGTGGACGGCGCGGTCACGTTGCAGACCACGTCGTTGGTGGCGCAGCCGGGCGGGCAGCTCGTGGAGCTGTCGCACGCCTCCGCCAGCGGATCGAGCTGGATGTAGCCGCCCTGCACGTCCACCTCGCAGCGGGTGATGTTCTGGTTGCAGGTGGGGCACGCCTTGAGCCGCACCGGCACCGTCGCCCCGGGCGTCGCCGTGCAGCTCTGGATAAGGTCGATCTTGGGCGTCTCCGTCGGGCAGGTGTCGGTGCCGCAGCCGGCCGCGAGGAGCGCGGCGGCGGCGAGGGCGGCGGCGGAGAGGGCGTTGCGCGTCTTCATGATGGGCTCCTGCGTCAGGGCGTGAGGACGATCTTCCCGAACTGCGCGCGATCGGCAAGCATGGCCTGCGCCTCGCGCGCGCTGGCGAGCGGGAGCACGCGGTCGACCACCGGCCGCAGCCGCCCCTCGCCCACGAAGCGGAGCACCTCGAGCAGCTCGCCGGAGGTGCCCATGGTCGAGCCGAGGATGGAGAGCTGGCGGTAGAACACGTGTCGCAGGTCGGTCGGGGGATCGTACCCGGTGGTCGCGCCCACCGTGACGATGCGGCCGCCCGGCGCGCAGGAGAGGATCGACCCCTCCCACGTCTTCCTGCCCACGTGCTCGAACACCACCTCCACGCCGCGGCGCTGCGTGAGCCGCTTCACCTCCTGGACGAAGTCCTTCGCCTCGTAATTCACGACCTCGTCGGCGCCGAGCGCCCGCGCCCGCTCCAGCTTGGCGTCCGAGCCGGCGGTGGCGATGACCCGCGCCCCGTGCAGCTTCGCGATCTGCACCGCCGCCACCCCGACGCCCGAGCCGGCCGCGTGCACCAGCACCGTCTCGCCGGGCCGCACCCGCGCGCGCGCCACCAGCGCGTGCCAGGCGGTGAGGAACGTGAGCGGCACCGCCGCCGCCTCCTCGAAGGAGAGGTTCGGCGGGCGCGGCAGCGCGTTGCGGGCCGGGACCACCACCGCCTCGGCCTGGCCGCCCGCGACGTGCTCACCGAGGATGGCGTAGCCGCGGCACAGGTTCTCCTCGCCGGAGCGGCAGCGCACGCAGCGGCCGCAGGAGAGCCCGGGCGCGAGCACCACCTCCGCGCCGACCTTCGGCTCGTCCACCCCCGGCCCCGCCGCGTCCACCACGCCCGACACGTCCGAGCCGAGCACGTGCGGGAACGACAGCATCAGGCCGCTCCAGCCCTTGCGGACCCAGAGGTCGAGGTGGTTCAGCGCCGCCGCGCGCACCCGCACCCGGACCTCGCCCGGGCCGGGCTCGGGCAGCGGCAGCTCGCCGACCTCGACGCGCTCGGGGCCGCCGTGGCCGCGGATCAGGACCGCCTTCATGTGCGCTCCCGTTCGCTAGAACGACTGGTACGTCGGGTTCTCCTCGAACCAGCGGGCCGCGCAGATCACGGCGGCGGTGCCGCTCGCCTGGAAGTCCGACTCCCTCACCCGGACCTCGCACCCCAGCCAGCAGCCGGTCGGGCCGCAGATGTTGGAGTCGTTCGGGTAGTACGACCAGTCCATGATGCAGAGGACGTTGGTGTCCGAGGCCGCGCCGCACACGTCCCCGGCGCCGGTCGAGGTGAGGGGCAGGCCGCACTGCATGCCGGTGAAGATGTCCCGGTACCGGAACAGCATCTCGGCATCGTCGAGCGTCGCCCCGCTCCCGGCCAGCGCGTTGCACTGCCGCCCCAGCTCGTCCAGCGCCTTCTCCTCCTTGCTCTTGCCGCAGGCGGCGACGGCGAGGACGGCGGCGAGGACGGCGAGCGTTCGGGCAGCGGTCACGAGGGCACGTTATCGCCGGGTGCGGCCCCTTGCCAGGGGCTCACTGGGGCGGGATAAGACCAGCTCCCGGCCGGGGCGGGTCGCGCCGCCCGGGCCTCGATACACGTGGGGTGAACGGATGATCGTCCGCGTGGATGTGCTCCCGCTCGCGCTCGAGCTGCGGCGGATCGTCATCGCCGAGGTCATCGGCGGGTTCCATGGCCAGGCCCAGCTCGGCCGGTGGTGGCTGCCCTCCGGCGTGCTCGCCGACGGCGAGCAGCCCGGCGAGCGCGCCGCGGCCATCGCGCGCGCGCAGCTCGGGCTCGAGCTGGAGGGGCTCGTGGTGGTGGGCTGCCGCGCCGAGCAGGTGGGCGGGGTGCCGCACCTCGCGCTGGTCTTCGCGGGGGCCGTGGCCGGCGGCGAGCCCGCGCCCGGCGCGCCGGTGACCGGGTTCGCGGCGCGCACGCTCGCGGAGCTGCCCGATCAGGTCGGCTTCTACCACCGCGACGTCATCGAGGTGCTGGCCGCCCGCTACGAGCGCCTGCGCGCGTGAGCGGCGCCCCGGCGGCCCGCTTGCCCGCGCCGGTCGGGCTGGATAGGACCCCGCCATGACCCTCCCGTTGATCGCGATGCTGCTCGGCGCCGCCCCCCTGAAGGTGGGCGACAAGGCGCCGGACTTCACGCTCCCCGACAGCGACGGCAAGCCGGTGTCGCTGTCGAGCCTGCTCGAGTCCGGTCCGGTGATCCTGGCCTTCTACACCAAGGCCTTCACCCCTGGTTGAACGCGCGAGCTCTCAGCGTACCGGGACCGGTATGCCGACGTGGCGAACAAGGGCGCGCAGGTGGTGGGCATCAGCACCGACTCGGTCGAGACCCAGCGGAAGTTCAAGGACGAGCTGAAGGTTCCGTACCGGCTCCTCTCCGACGAGGGCGGCAAGGTCGCGAAGCTGTACGGCGGCACCATCCCGGTGGTGGGGCTCGCGAACCGGGCCACCTACGTGCTCGAGCAGGACGGCACCATCAAGGAGATCGTGACCGGCAGCGCCGCGATCGATCCGGCGGGCGCGATCACCTCCTGCCCGTTGCACAAGGGGAAGAAGGGCTAGCCATGCGCGTGGTGGACGGGTTCGTGGCCGGGCTCCGGCGGCGGCTCCTCGGCATCTCGGCGGAGGAGATCCGCTACACGTTCGAGGACGTGCGCGGCGAGATCCGCGCGCTCCGCGCCGAGCTGAAGGAGGAGATCGCCGCCGTGCGCCGCGAGCTGGACACGCTCCCCTCGCGGCAGGACCGCCCGAAGGGGCCGGAGATCCCGGTCGCGGAGGCCTGAGCCCGCAGCTCGTGGTTCGACGGGCTCACCACGACCCTTCGACTCCGGCGGGCCTGCGGCCCGCCTACGCTCAGGGTGAGCGGATCAGGTGAGGTCCGCTCATCCCGAGCGTAGCGCGGCCGCAAGGCCGCGCGAAGTCGAGGGACGAAGGGCCGCTACGCGACGACGCCGTCCTCGACGATCACCGCCCGCACGACCGCCTCGCCCTCGCCCGCCCGCACCCGCTCGCCCGGCTTCCAGTGGGCGCGCCGCAGGTAGCCGAGGCCGAGGCGGCCCTCCGGCGTCTCGGCGACGCTGGTCACCGCGCCGACCTCCTGGCCGTTCGCGACGAGCGGCGTGCCCGGTGCGGCGCCGGGCGGCAGCTCGAGCTGCACCAGGCCGCGCTGCAGGTGGCCGCGCGCGGTGGCCCGGAGCACCACCTCCTGCCCGATGTAGCAGCCCTTGCTGAAGGAGATGGCGGCGCGGGTGAGCCCTGCCTCCATCGGCAGCCGGCTCGCGTCCATGTCGGCGCCGAACCGCGCCACGCCCGCGAGGATGCGCAGCGACTCCAGCTCGGCGAGGTCGAGCGGCGCCGCCTCGTCGGCCACCAGCGCGGCCCGCAGCGCCTCCGCCTCGCCCGCCGGCGCCCACACGTCCACGCAGGGCGCGCCGCGGCGCGCGCTCGGGACCACCGGCGCGGCCCCCGCGCGCCCCGCCAGCCGCGCGGGCCCCTCCGGCCCGAGCACCGGCAGCGCGCGGAGCGTCGCCGACAGGTCCTCGAACGTCACGTCGTCCATGATGACGAGCTTCTCCAGCAGCGCGCGCGTCTCCGGCGCGGCGGCCGGGTCGAGCTCCACCAGGATCTCGCCCTCGCGCACCAGCACGTGCCCCTCGCCGAGCAGGTGCCCCTTCGCGTTCAGGAACGCGGCGTAGGCGGACTCGCCGGGCTTCAGGCGGGCGAGGTCCTGCGTGGACATGCGGTGCAGGTAGTCCTGGGCGTCCTTGCCGGTGACGCGCAGGAAGGCGCGCTCGAGCACCGGGCCGACGGCCCAGCCCTCGCGCGCGGCGCGGAGTCGTTCGTGGAGGCTCACGCCCCCGTGGATAACGCGGGCGCGGCGCCGGCTCAAGGCGCGCGGCGCCGCGGCTACCCGCGCTCGGTCAGGATGACACCCGCGATCACCATGGCCCCGCCCGCCACGAACGGCGCGGTGAGCCGCTCGCCCGCGATGGCCCAGGCGAGGAGCGCGGTCAGCACCGGCTGGAGGTTGGACCAGATGGCCACGCGGCTCGCCTCGGTCCGGGAGAGCGCCCAGTAGTACAGGATGTAGGCGACCACGCTGGTGAGCAGCACCAGGTAGCCGAGGCTGGCCCAGCCGGTGGCCGAGAGCGCGCCGAGCAGCGACCAGTCGGTCGCGACCAGCCCGAACGGCAGGTACGCCAGCGTCCCGAGCACGAGCGCCACGCCGGTCGAGCCGACCGCGCCGTAGCGCTGCGCGTACGGCTTGCCCGCGACCGCGAAGACCGACCACGCCACCACCGCGAGCAGGATGAGCAGGTCGCCGGCGAGCTGGCGCGAGGAGCCGTGCAGCCCCACGGCGCCGCGGCCGAGCAGCACCACCACCACCCCGGCGAACGCGAGCGCGATGCCGGCGAGCTTCGCCGGGCCGGCCCGCTCGCCCAGGCGCACGCGCGCGATGAGGAACACGAACACCGGGGTGAGCGCGTAGAGCAGCGCCGCGTGGCCGGGCGTGGTCCAGGCCATGCCGGCGAGGAAGAGCCCCTGGTTCACCGGGATGGCGATGATGCCGAGCCCCGCCAGCGCGAGCAGGTCGCGCCGCGCCACCCGCACCGGCCGCCGCCACAGCAGCAGCCCGAACGCGAGCGAGGACAGGGCGAAGCGCACCAGCGCCACCTCGAACGGCGACAGCTCGCCCAGGGCGCGCTTCGCGGCGAGGTAGGTCCCGGCCGAGATGGCCGAGTGCAGGAACATCACCAGGTGGACCATGTGGCGCCGGAATGTAGCCGCCGCCGGGCGGGGCGCAAGCCGGCGCGCGGCTCAGGACGCGAGCCAGAGCACCAGGAAGCCGCCGGCGAGCGTGAGCGGCACGCTGCGCGTCACCGCGGCGAGGGCGGCGGCGGCCGCCCCGGCGGCCAGCCGCGCGGGGACGCCCGCGGCATCCCCGCCCGCCGCCGGCCGCGCCAGCGCGGGCACCACGATGGCGGTGAGCGTCGCGACCGGCACGAACGGCAGGAGCTCGCGGAACCAGCCCGGCGCGGCGCGCCGCCCCTCCAGCGCGACGAACGAGAGGCGCGTCGCGAACGTGACGGCGCCGCAGGCGAGGATCACCAGCCACAGGCTCATCGCGCCCTCCGCGGCGCGGCGAGCGCGCCGGCCAGGATCCCGGCGAGGCTGGCCGCGAGCAGGCCGAGCTGCCACGGCCACCCCGCCGCGGCGAGCGCGACGATCCCCGCCGCGATCGCGGCCGCGAGCATGGCCCGGGAGCGGATCATCGGCACCGCGATGGCGATGAAGGTGAGCGGCAGCGCGACGTCGAGCGGCAGCCGCGCCGGGACGCGCGCGCCGAGCACCACGCCCGCGGCGGTGGCGAGCTGCCACCCGGACCAGAGCGCGACGCCCGCGCCGAGCAGGTGCCAGTGGCGCGATGGCGACCGGTCGCCGTCCCCGAGCCGCCGCATGGCCACGGCGTACGACTCGTCGGTGAGCAGGTACGAGAGCGCGAGCTTCCAGCGCAGCGGCAGGTGCGCGAGGTGCGGCGCCACCGAGGCGCTGTAGAGCGCGTGCCGCAGGTTCACCAGCGCCACCGCGGCCACCATCACCGCGCCGAGGGCGCCGGCCGCGACGAGCTGGGCGAGCAGGAACTGCGCCGCGCCCGCGAACAGGATCGCCGACGCGGCCAGGGCGGCGGCGGCGTCGATGCCGCTCGCGCGCGCGAGCACGCCGTACACGAAGCCGTACGGGACGACGCCGAGCAGCAGCGGCGCGAGGTCCCGGACGCCGGACCAGAACTCGTGCGCGGCGCTCCGGCCGGGGTGCGCCAGGGCCGGGCCCGCGAGTGCCGGGGTGGTCATGCCCGCAGGGAAGCACCTCCCGGCCGGATGGAACAGACACAGCGTCGCGCGTCGAGGGCTATAACAGCTGCATGGGCACCCGCTTCAAGTACCGGCAGATCGCGGACCACCTGGCCCGCGGCATCCGGGCGGGCGTCACCGGGCCGGGCGAGCGGCTCCCCTCGCTCCGGGAGGCCTGCCGCACCTACGGCGCGAGCCTGATGACCGCGCTCGCGGCCTACCGGCACCTCGAGGCCACGGGGCTCG
Organism: Anaeromyxobacter sp. PSR-1; assembly: GCF_000964525.1. Classification (GTDB taxonomy): domain Bacteria; phylum Myxococcota; class Myxococcia; order Myxococcales; family Anaeromyxobacteraceae; genus Anaeromyxobacter. The sequence continues at coordinate 7,315 of NZ_BAZG01000020.1, read as the reverse complement.
TCGAGGCCCTGCCCCGCTCCGGCTTCCGCGTCCGGCCGCGGCTCCCGGCGCCGCTCGAGCAGCCGCCGACTCGCCGGCCGCGCCTCCACGCCTTCAGCGACGCGCGCGCCGAGCTGACCGCGGAGCTGCTCGCGACCATGGCCGACCCGGCGCTCGTGCCGCTCGGGAGCGGGTGGCCGTCGGCCGATCACTTCCCGGCGCCGGCGTTCCGCCGGCTCACCTCGCGGCTGCTGCGCGGCCCCGGGGCGGGCCCCTGGACCCGCTGCTCGCCGCCGCGCGGCGACCCGGAGCTCCGTCGCCTCGTCGCCCGGCGCTACCGGGCGCGCGGCATGGACGTCGGGCCGGACGACGTGCTCGTCACCACCGGCGCGATGGAGGCGCTGGCGCTGTCGCTGCGGCTGCTGGTGAAGCCGGGCGACGTGGTCGCGGTCGAGTGCCCGACGTTCTTCGGCGTCCTCGACGCGGCGCGGAGCGCCGGGGCGCGCGTGGTGGAGCTCCCGGCCGACCCGGCGGGCGGCCCGGATCCGGCGGGGCTCGCGGCGGCCTGCCGCCGCCACGCCGTCCGCGCCGCGGTGCTCGCACCCACCTTCGCGAACCCGGCCGGCAGCCTGATGGACGACGCGCGCAAGGCGGCGTGGCGCGAGGCCCTGCGGGCCGAGGGCGTCGCGCTCGTCGAGGACGACGTGTACGGCGAGCTCGCCTGGGACGGCCGGCGCCACGCGCCGCTCTGCGCGCCGCGCGGGCGCGACGAGCCGCCGGGGATCCTGGTGGGCTCCTTCTCGAAGACGCTGCTCCCGGGCGGCCGGGTCGGCTACGCCATCGCGCCGGGCCCCTGGATCGACGCGCTCGCCGATCTGAAGAACATCACCACGCTCGCCGCCGCGCCGCTCGCGCAGGCGCTCGTGGCGAGGTTCGTGGGGGACGGCGCGTACGACCGCCACCTGCGGCGGCTGCGGCCGCGCCTCCAGGCGGAGGTCGAGGCCATGCGCGCCCTGGTGGCCCGGCACTTCCCGGCGGGCACGCGCGTGAGCGACCCGCGCGGCGGCTACTTCCTGTGGGTCGAGCTGCCGCCGGGCGCGGCGGACGGCCTGGCGCTGTTCCACGCGGCGGCGCGCCACGGCATCGGCGTCGCCCCGGGGTGCCTGTTCTCGCTCGGCGGCGGCCTGGACCGCTTCGTGCGCCTGAACGCCGCGCTCGCGGGGGACGTCGAGCCGGCGGTGCGCACGCTGGGACGCCTCGCGTCGGATCCGGCGGCGCGCGCGGCCGGGGCCTAGGGCGCCTCGCCGAGCCGCTCCAGCGCCCAACGCGCCGCGGCGCGGACGCCGTCGCCGAGCGGGCTCGCGAGGTGCGCGCGGATCGCGGGCAGGTGGCGCCGGTCGCCCGACGTGCCGGCGAGGAGCAGCGCGTTCCGCACCAGGCCGTCGTGGCGCGCCCGCGCCAGGGAGGTGCCGTGGAAGCGCCGCCCGTACCCGTCGGCGTCGAGCGCGAGCAGCTCGTCCAGCCACAGCGAGAGCTGGCCCGGGCGCGGCACCAGCTCGAGGTCGGCGTCGGCCGGGACGCCGCGGTTCCACGGGCACACCGTCTGGCAGTCGTCGCAGCCGAAGGCCCACCCGTTCAGCCGCCCGGCCAGCGCGTCGGGGATGGGGCCGCGCCGCTCGATGGTCCAGAACGAGATGCAGCGGCGCGCGTCCACCACGCCCGGCGCCGGGATGGCGCCCGTGGGGCACGCCGGCAGGCACGCCTCGCAGGTGCCGCAGCGGTCCGGGTGCGGCGCGTCCGGCGCCAGCGCGCGGTCGAGCAGCAGCGTCGCGAGCACGACCCAGCTCCCGTGCTCCGGCGTGATCAGGCAGCCGTTCTTCCCCACCCAGCCCACGCCGGCCCGCTCCGCCCACGCCTTCTCCATCACCGGCGCGATGTCGCACGACGCGTACGCGCCCAGCCCCGGGTCGGCCTCGCGCAGGTCCGCGAGCATCGCGGCGAGCTTCCGCTTCACCACGGTGTGGTAGTCGCGGCCGCGCGCGTAGCGCGCCACCGCCGCGGCGCCCGGCGGGGGCGGCGCCGGCTCCCCGGCGTGGTACGAGAGCGCGAGCGCCACCACGCTCCGGACGCCCGGCAGGAGCCTCGCCGGATCGAGCCGCTCCTCCCGCTGCGTGCGCAGCCAGGCCATGTCCGCCTCGAGGCCGCCCGCGAGCACGCGGTCGAGCGGCCCCGGGTCGAGCGGCTCCGCCCGGGCGATCCCGCACTTCGAGAAGCCGGCCCGCGCGGCGGCCGCCTTCACCCGGTCGGCGTCGAGCCCCGCCACGCGCCCGCCCTCAGCCGCGCCGCCCCGCGCGCCCGGCCACCTCGGGCGGCGCCGGCACGAGCCGCCTCGCGATGGCGGCGGCCAGCCCGCCCGCGGCGGCGCCGGCGAACCCACCCAGCAGGATCGCCCCCACCGCCACGCCGGCCGCCGACGCCGGGGTGGCGTTCTCGGCCACCAGGATCCCGTACCCGAGCGCCATGCCCACCACCGCGGCCACGTTGCCGCGCCGCAGGCGCGCCTCGGCCGCGGCCGCGAGCGCCAGCACCGCGACCGCGAGCCCGGCCTGCAGCGCGGTCGGCGTGAGGTCGCGGAACACCGTCACGCGGAGCGGGCCGGTGGCGTCGCCGCCCAGGCGGTCCAGGGTGAGCGCGTGCCCGTCGCCGAGGTCGCCCTCCAGCCACACCTCGGTGCGGTCGTGCGCGACCGGCGCGCGCCCGCCCCGGCCCACGCGCGCGTAGGTGTACGTCCGCTCCAGGTGCCCCTCCACCGGCGGCCGGAGACCACCGATGGTGAACCGCACCGCCGGCGAGCCCGAGGACGGCAGCGGCGCGGCCACCAGCAGCCGGACGTGGTGCGGGACGTCCTCGGGCACCGGCATCACGTCGCCGCGCGCGGCCAGCGCGCCCTGCGCGAGCGGCCGCCCGGGCACCACCGCGGCCACGGCCGGCACCACCGAGAGGAACAGCGCGCCCGCCGCGGCGGCCACGGCGAGCCCGCGCCCGGCCCGGTCCGCCGAGGGCGACAGCGCCGGACGCAGCGTGAACGTCACCGCGAGCAGGCCGACCCCCGCCGACACCGCCGCCGCGGCGGCGCCCTCGGGCAGCCAGCCGGCGGCGTACAGCCCTCCCGCCGCGGCCAGGACGGCGAGGCCGGCCACCGGCAGGATCCAGCCGGTGAGCGCCTCCTCCAGCCAGAGGGTGAGGGACGACGGCGGTCGGGGGTCGGTCATCGGGGTCTCCGCGGGGCTCCGGCCGCTGGTCTTAGCACCGGGCGCGTCCCGCCGCCGGGTGGACCTGACGTTGCCTGGCAGTGCGGCCGAAAACTGGCGATATCGATCGGCCCCTCTACGATGCGGCGATATGGCGACACGGCTCGACCTTCACGAGTGGAACGACCTGCCCGGCGTGGCCGAGCGAGGGCGCGGCTGGGCGCTCGTCCAGGGCGACTGCGTCGAGGCGCTGGAGCGCCTCCCCCCGCACTCGGTGGACGTCGCGTTCGCCGACCCCCCCTACATGCTCTCGAACGGCGGCAGCACCTGCCAGGGCGGGCGCCGCACCTCGGTGAACAAGGGGAGCTGGGACGCCTCCGGCGGCTTCGCGGCCGACCACGCGTTCCAGGCGCGCTGGCTCCAGGCGGTCCGCAAGGTGCTGAAGCCGTCCGGCACGCTCTGGGTCTCCGGCACGCAGCACGTCATCTTCACCATCGGCTACGCGATGCAGGAGCTGGGCTTCCACCTGCTCAACACCGTCACCTGGTACAAGCCGAACGCCTCGCCCAACCTGGCCTGCCGCTTCTTCACGCACTCGACCGAGATCCTGCTCTGGGCGAGCCCGATGAAGGCGCGCCCGCTCGCGCACCGGTTCAACTACCGCGCGATGAAGACCGCCAACGGCGGCAAGCAGATGCGCGACCTGTGGGAGATCGCCGACCGCCCCGCGCCGGGCGGCGACCAGGTGGTGTGGTCGGTGCCCACGCCCGGGCCGCGCGAGAAGGTGCACGGCCGGCACCCCACGCAGAAGCCGCTGGCGCTGCTCGAGCGCGTGCTCGCCGCGAGCGCCGCGCCGGGCGACCTGGTGCTGGATCCGTTCTCCGGCTCCGGCACGACCGGCGTCGCCGCCCTCCGGACGGGCTGCCGCTTCCTCGGGCTGGAGCGCGATCCGGGGTACGTGGACCTCGCCGCCCGCCGCCTCCGCGCCACCACGATCGATCCGGAGTGACGCACCCGGTGTGAGCAGCCCGGACGGCGCGCGAGCAGCCGCGCACGCGTGCGCCCGTCCGGCGACTGCCTTGTTCCGGGAGAGGTGCGTACATTCGTCGGCGTGACCCCTCGCGCGCTCGCGGCGCTGCTCCCCCTGGTCGGCCTCGTCGCCTTCCTCCTCGGGACGCTGCTCGCGTTCGCGGCGCGCGCCGCGCTGTTCGGCCGGCCGCACACGCCGGACATCGAGAAGCGCCAGCACACCATCCTCGCGAAGTTCTTCCAGGAGTGGTGGATCTGGCTGTGGGGCCCGGTGGAGCGCCTCTGCGTGCGGCTGGGGATCTCGCCGGACGCCATCACGCTCGCGAGCACGCTGGTGGCCGCCGGCGCGGCGGTGCTGCTCGGGTTCGGGTGGCTGTCGCTGGGCGGCTGGGTGTTCCTGTTCGGCGCGAGCTTCGACTTCATCGACGGGCGCGTGGCGCGCGCCACCGGCCGCGTCACCCGCGCCGGCGCCTTCCTGGACTCCACGCTCGACCGGGTGGGCGAGCTGCTGGTCTTCGGCGGGCTGGCCGTGACCTTCCGCGGCTCGGCGGTGCTGTTCGCGGCGCTCGCCGCCGCGGGGGCGTCGCTGCTCGTCTCCTACGCGCGGGCGCGCGGCGAGTCGCTCGGCGCCGACGAGGCCGCGCGGGTGGGCGGGATGCAGCGGCCCGAGCGGATCGTGGTCACCGGGGTGGCGTGCGCGCTGTCGCCGCTCGCCGACGCGGCCTGGGGCGCCGGCGCCGGCCGCGCGGTCGTGGGCAGCGCGCTCGCCGCGCTGGCGGCCCTGGCGACGGCCACCGCGGCGCGGCGGACGTTCGTGATCTATCGTGCCCTGCGGCGCGCCGATCCGGCCGTGGCCGCCCGGCCGCCGTTCCGCCTGGCCGACGTGTTCCGCCTCGACGCCACGCGGCGGCGCAAGGCGGCCCGCTGAGGCGCAGGGTGACCGCGCTCATCCCGAGCGTGGCCCCGTCGCAGGCGGGCCGGAGCCGAGGGACGGCGGGGCGGGGTCGAGGGACGATTGCCGCCCCCCTGGACGCATGGTAGGAGGGGGAGCCGTGAGAGGTCCGCCCGCCCGCCACCCGAACGACGACGCCCGCGAGCAGCTGCCCGCGCCGGAAGGCATCATCGGCGCCGCCGACGAGCTGAAGCCCGGCGACCGCGTGGTCTACCCGAACCAGGGTGTCTGCGCCGTGGTCGGCTGGGAGGTGAAGGACATCGCCGGCCAGAAGCTCGAGCTGGTCCGGATGACGCGCGAGGAGGACGGCGCGGCGGTGATGGTGCCGAAGGGCAAGGTGCCGTCCATCGGCCTGCGCCGCGTCGCCACCGGCGCGCAGATGGAGGGCGTCTTCCACTACCTCGGCGCGGTCTACGACGACCCCGAGCTCGACTGGAAGATCCGCCACCGCGACAACGCCGACCGGCTCATCGCCGGGGGCGTGCTGGGCGTCGCCGAGGTCGTGAAGGGGCTGCACTCGCTCTCGCGCCTGCGCCCGCTGCCCACCAAGGAGCGCGAGCAGTACGACAACGCGCGCCACCTGCTCGTGCACGAGGTGTCGGTCTCGCTGGGCGTGCCGCCCGGGCTGGCCGAGGACTACATCGACTACGCGCTGATGCCGCCGGCGGGCGTGAAGTTCGACCTGAAGCCGCCCCCCGCCCCGGTCCCCCTGCCCTCGCGCCCGAAGAAGCGGCGCGTGGTCGAGGAGGCGGAGGAGGGCGATCTCGGGCTCGGCGATCTGGGCCTGGGCGACCTGGGCATCGACCTCGAGGGCGCGCTCGAGGGCGCGGAGGTGCCCGGGGCCGAGGCCGAGGGCGCCGAAGGTGCCGAAGGTGCCGATGCCGGCGAGGGCGAGGCCGCCGGCGCCGAGGGCGTCGAGCCGGTCCCCGGCGTCGAGGAGGCCGCGCCCGAGGAGCTCCCGGAGGCCGAGGAGCCCGTCGCGGAGGAGGAGCCCGAGGAGCTGCCCGTGCGCGCGACCCGCGCCGCGAAGCCCGCCCGGGCCGCCGAGAAGCCGGCCAAGGTCGAGAAGCCCGAGAAGCCGGAGAAGGCCGCCGAGAAGAAGGCCGCCCGCCCCGCCAAGGCGAAGAAGGCGGAGCCGGAGAAGCCGGCCCGGGCCGAGAAGCACGCCGAGAAGCCGGCCGCGCGGAAGGCCGCGACCGAGAAGCCGGCGCCGGCGAAGAAGGCGGCCGCGAAGAAGCCTCCGGCGCCGAAGAAGGCTCCCGCGAAGAAGCCCGCCGCCGAGAAGCCGGCCGCGAAGCGCGGAGGGAAGAAGAAGTGATCCGCGTCGTGACGCTCGACCCGGTCGACCCGACCGACATGGCGGCCCTCATCCGGACGCTGTACCAGGCGTTCGGCCTCGGGACCGAGTACGCCGGCGAGAAGCCGGTGCCGGCCGAGGCGGAGGGCAAGGACGGGCGGCTCGACGCCATCACGCTGCTGCGCGAGGTGGAGCCGGTCCGCACCTTCGCGGACGACAAGGTCCTGTACATCGCGGGCTCGCCGCTCTCGCTCCCGCCCGGACCGCTCGGCGAGCCGCCCTGCTGGGGCTTCGCCGACTACGGCAAGGAGCGCGCGGTGATCACCACCGCGAAGCTGCCGGCGCGCGGCGTCACCGAGGCGTCGATCGAGACCTACCGGCGCCGGCTGGCGCGCGAGGCGATCCACGCCATCGGGCACCTGTGGGACCTGCACCACTGCGTGGACGCGCGCTGCGCGATGCACCCGTCGTGGTCGCCGTCGCTCGCCGCGAACCCGGACTCGGACCTCTGCACCTTCTGCCGCGAGAAGAGCGAGCGGAAGATCCGGCTCGCCAAGACGTAGTCGCCCCGTGAGCGCCGACTCCCCCACGCCCGGCCCGGACCCCGCGCCGAAGGCGGCCGTCGGCATCGCCCGCCGGCTGCTCCGGCGCGCCCGGGACGCCGCCGCCGAGGACCTGCGCACCCGCGCCGCCGCCGCCCGCGACGCCGCCCGGCGCGCCTGGGAGGCGCGCCCCTCGCCGCGCCGCGGGATCGCGATCGCGTTCGCCGCCGCGCTCGCCGCCGCCGGCGCGGGCGGCATCCTGTGC